>NYZC01000115.1 GCA_002686995.1 Phycisphaeraceae bacterium
CGACGACGACGTCTTTCGCATGTGGTATCGCACGTCATGGGACGCATCGTGCTCCGATGCGGCGATGGCGTACGCCACGTCGACGGACGGCATCCATTGGGAGCGCCCCGGTCTCGGCAAGGTCGCGTTCAATGACTCGACCGACAACAACCTTTTCATGCCCCCCATCTTCCACGACGACTGGGCGTGCCACGGCGCCAGGGTGCTCAAGGATCCGCCCGATCGCGAATCGGATCCGGCTCGGCGCTACAAGATGATGATCTTCGCGGTGCGTCCGGGTTCGGGAAAGCCGCTCCGCGAGATCGATCCGGCCGTCGACAAGGCGCGATGGGGGTTCTTCGTGGCCTTCTCACCCGACGGCCTGGACTGGAACCTGCAACCCGAACCGGTGATCCTGGACTACAAGAATCACTACGGCGGGTACAACTCGGTTTTCTACGATTCGATGCTGGGCCGGTACGTGGCTTACATGCAGCGGCGCCCGGAGCTCCATTTCGAGTCGCCGCGCTACCCGGTCAACCGTCGATTCGTCTCGCGCATGGAGTCGGAGGACTTCATTCACTGGACGGATCCGAACTACCGCGTGCTCGGCCCGGACGAAGCGGATCCGCCGGGCAGTGACCTGTTCGAGCCCGAGCCGTTTCGGTACGAGCCGGCGGGCTACGCGTACATCAACATGGCCCTGTGGCTGGATCAGTTTCGCGACCAGAGCGGCACCCGCCTGGCGATCAGCCGGGACAACCTGATGTGGCGCTGGGCGGGCGAGCGCCGGCCGTTCATCCCGCACGGTCCGCCCGGTAGCTGGGACTCGCAGATGATTCACCCTCCGCTCCTGCCCGCGCTGGTGCGGAACGACGAGATCCTGATCTACTACTGCGCCAACGGCACGTCAGGAATGGCCGAAGGGAAGATCGCCCAGGTGCCGCGGCGGCGCAACGTCGGCCTCGCGACGCTGCGCCTCGACGGGTTCATCTCCCTGAACGCGGGCGTCGCCTGGGGCCAGGTCACGACCTGGCCGATCGTGTTCAAGGGCTCGAAGCTCGCGCTGAACGTCGACGCGGAGCGCCTCGTCCCGTCCGAGTCATACGATCACGGGGTGCGGGTGGAGATCACCGACCCGATGAACCAGGTGATGCCGGGCTACAGCTACCGCGACTGCGATCCGATTCGCGTCGACGACGTGCGCTGTCCCGTGACGTGGAAGGGCAACCCCGATGTGAGCCGTTTCGCGGGCCAGCCGATCAAGCTGCGGTTCTACCTGTCGTTCGCCAGCCTCTACGCGTTTCAGTTTCACGCGTAAGCCTGCCGCGCCCTGCTCGATATCCGCTACTCGCTCCTCTTGAATCCGTCATCGGTTCGTGCCCGAAGGTAGTACGGCCTCGCGAACTGACCGATCGGCTCCTTCCCTCCGTCGCCGGACTGAATGTTTCCCGAGCGGCTCCCGACGCCGAACAGGAGCATCTCCGTGCTGCGCCGGTCGCCGTCGGCGCTGCCGTACAGGACGTTGTTCGTCGCCAGCCCGCGGCCGTCGGCGCAAATGACCGTGAGCGAATGATCCGACGACACTCCGCCCAGCAAGAACCGGTTGTGGCCCAGCATGGGGCTCTCTCGTCCCGGCGTGACGAATCGATCCTCGCGCACCTCGCCGAATCGGAACCAGCCGCCCACCGACGTGCACCCGAGAAAACGGGGGTACGAAGCGTGCTCGGCCCAAATCTTCCGGGCCGTGCAGCCGACCGCGTCCTGGAAATAAGACTGGACGCTCAGGTCGCTGTTGGGTGATCGACACCGCACGAGGCTGTTTCCCGGTCCCGCGCTTTCCACGTCGATGAACCCGAAGGTGCGCACGTGCACGTCGCCCCCACGGCAGTCGACGAACGTGTTGTACGCCGAGCCGCCCTCGACCACGAAGCCCCAGCGAGCGCAGTCGATCGCTTCGCTGTCCTTGACGATGTTGTAATGGCTCTCGCGATAGAAGAAGAACCCGTCGGCACTGGCGTGCTCGCCGGCCCAGACGGGCTCCCGCAGCGCTTCGAGGAACCCGCAGTTCTCGACGCGGCTTCGGTAGATGCGGTTGTCACTGGCGTACCAGCCACCGATCGCGATCCCCGCGTTGTTGTACACGAAGCAGTCCCGGATCACGTTCCCGCCGCGCAACGTCACCGCATGCCCGATCACGAAGGCGTACGGCTTCACCGGCCGGTCCCTCACCAGCGGCCAGTGTGCGTACTTGTTGCCGTCGATGACCGCCCCGGTGAGGTGCGTGCCGTGACCGAGCTCGAACAGATCTCCGAAGCTGGGCAGGCGCTTCAGGACCGCGTTGGGTCCGAAGCGGATGCGGGCCTTCGGGCGCGTCTTCAGGATGCCGTCCTCCTTCGCGCCGGTGACGCCGTACACCATCGGCTTCGTCGGATCGTCGCTGCCGGGAAAGATCACGTGCGGGTTCTCGTCAAAGCACTTCTGGATGTGCGGCTTGTAGTCGACGGACCCGTCGATGACGTAGCCCTGCGGCAGATAGCCGCGCACGTCCACGTAGAAGTCGTCCGGCGGCGGGGTCGCCGACGCGAACGCCGTCAGAACGCTGAATCCGATCATGGCTGCGATCCGGCTCATGGTGTCAGCATACCCCAGCTGACTTGCGATTGTTGTCGAGCGGCTCGATCGTCAATAGGCTGAAAGAGCGGTGATCGACCGGCCATCAGGATCGCCGCCCGTCAAGAAGGATGACGTCGTTCACCCCCAACTTCCGCGCCACCCACGTCGAGCCTCCGCCGGTGGACGGGCTGGCCCGCCCCCACCTGCTGTGCGACGAGGCCGACCTGGAGCGCGTGCGCGCGAAGATCGGCGCCGGCCGGCCGCGCGCGTTGTGGCGGCGGCTCACGCGCAACGGTGACGCGTATCGCGATCCCGGCGGCGCGCACTTCGCCGATCCGACCGGCGAGCAGGGCGACCTGGGCATCACCCGCGCCGGCATGTATCACACGCTCCGCAAGGCGACGGAGCTTGCGTTCGTCGCGCTGGTGAGCGGCGACGAGGACGCAGGTCGATATGCGGGCCGGATTCTGCATGGCCTGGCCCGCCCGGGTCATCGAGAGCGAACGTGGATGGCGCACTCCAGCGATGCCCCGTGGGGTCGCGACGTGCTCGTCCACTCGGCCCACGAATGGGGCCGCCAGTGGGCCATCGCTTACGACCTGGCGCACCGTTTCATGGACGAATCACAGCGTTCGACAGTGCGGGACCTGCTCATGGCGCGTCTGCGCTTCGCCTGGTCGCGCCGCTGGGAGGCGCCCGTCGGGAACAACAACCGGCCCCTTGCGTTCGCCGCGAATCCCGCCGTGCTTGCCCTCGGATTGTGGGGCGACCTGGACGACCCGTTGCTCTCGGCCTATCCGCAGTGGGCCACGCCGGTGGTCGAGGACTACCTCGATGACAATTTCTATCCGGACGGCACCTCGCTCGAAGGCGTGTCCTACGGCCTGGCGCTGGGCCAGCTGCTGCAATACGGACGCGCGCTGAGCCGCAAGGGCGTTCGGCACGGATTGCACGATCCGCGCCCGCTCTTCCGAAACCTCGTGCTGTTCTGGTTCCTGACGCGCGACCCGGACGACCGCGGGTTTCCGCTGGCCAAGGTCACGCCGGACAGCGACGTGGCCCTGCCGCCGGATCCAATGTGGCTGCTGATCGCCAGGCAATTCGATCAGCCCCTGGCGCGCTGGTTCTGGCGGCGCCGTTTCGACGCGACGTGTCCGACCCCTGACCTCGTCGCGTTCCGCCCGGGTGACTGGGACGCCAAGGACGTCCTGAACCTGCTGCTCTGCGACGACGAGGAAGCGGAGGTCGACCCGATGCAGCTGGGCGTGCCGTCCTCGTACCACTTCAAGAAACGCGGCATCGTCGTCGCGCGGCGCGATCACGAGGAGCAGACGCCGGTGCTGCGCATCTCGGCCGGGCGCACGGCGCCCCAGGGCAGTGTCCACCAGCACTGGGACGCCCTGGCGGTCAGCCTCAGCGCGTACGGCCAGCGACTGATCATGGATCCCGGGTTCGACAAGCTCGACGGCGATGCCGTCGAGCGAGCCATGCTTTACACGAACAGCGAAGCGCACAGCTCCGTCCTGATCGACGGCAAGGGACAGAAGGACCTTTCGGAGTTCAAGATCTGGCCCGGCCTGATCGTGTGGCACGAGCAGGAGGCCGGCATGGAATACATCCTTGCGGCGGGCGCCGTGCGCAAGCACCTGTGGGTCGACGGTTACGCCGGCTGCACGTTCGCTGATCGCCATGTGCTCGTCGTGCACGAGGGCGTGACGCCGTTCTATGTCGTACTTTGTGACATGTTCGACTACGAGGACGAGCTGGCCGCCACCGAGCCCGCGCTGCAGCAGGTGATCGTCACGGACCCGGAATGCGAGATCATGGTGGACGACCGTGGCGCAAGCATCGCGGGCCCCAAGGCAGGCTTGCGGGCCGAGCTGGCCACGCACGATCGCGTCACGGCGACGGTGGATCGTCTGCAGGCCGGCAGCCATCCGCGCCTCGTGTGGTCGCGCCATGGCCGTCACGGAAGGATCCTGACCGTGCTCACGCCCCTGAAAGATGGCGTGCGCCCGCCGGCGATCCAGTTGCTCGCCGACGACGCGCAGCGGACAGCGTGCCGGGTGTGCTTCGACGACCATGAAGATCACGTGACGTTCAGGGCGCCGCGCCCCGACATCGAATGCGAAGGTAAGATCACCCGCAAGACTGGCATGCGGATGAAGGCCGTGCGCGGGTCCGGGGCGCGACGGACCGAATTCACCGTGCCGACGCTTCCAGGCAAGCACGTGGTCGACTGACCGCCATCGCCAAGAGGAACCCCTCCATGCCGAACGCTGACTGCCGAATCGTGCTCGTCTCGTTGCTGATCAGCTCGGCGTCATGGGCGGGCGGACTGACGCTTATCGAGCGGGGTGAGCCCCGCGCCAGGATCGTGCTCGGCGCCGAACCGGCGGAGGTGGACCGGGTGGCCGCCCGCGACCTGCAGGATTACCTGCACCGAATGTCCGGCGCCCGTCTGCCGATCCTCGAAACCGACGAGACGCCGGACGGTGCGGTGGTGCTCGTCGGCCGCAGCGCCGCGGTCGAGCGCCTGGTCGGCGGGCTGCTGAACGAAGAGCACCTCGGCGACTGCGGGTACGTGCTCAAGACCTTTCCGAACCGCCTGGTCGTGGTCGGGCACCTCGCGCACGAGTCGGACGATCCGTATCACGGGATGCGCTACGCGCCGTTCGCCCTGCTCGAGGAGATGGGCTGCCGGTTCTTCACGCCGAACGCCGACGGCGAGCACATCCCGCGCCGCGAGACGATCGTCGTCGACGAGCTGAACATCGTCAGCAAGCCCGACTTCGCCTACCGCGCGCCCTGGAACAACGGCTGGGTCAGGCCGACGCTGACGGACCGGACCCGGAAAGCGTGGCGGTCGTGGTTCATCAAGAACCGGCTGGGGTGGGGCAGCTCGATCCGGCACGGGCATGCGTACGAGCAGTGGTGCTCCTCGAATCGCTACTTCGACGATCATCCCGAGTATTTCAGCTACATCCGGGCCAAGGGGCGGCGCATCCCGATGACGAGCCAGGAGGGCCAGTTGTGCCTGAGCAACCCGGACGTGGTCGCGGTGGCCGCGGCCGCGGCGCGCAGCGTGTTCGAGAACACGGCGGAGCGGACCTTTTCGCTCAGTCCCAACGACACCGAGGAATGGTGCGAATGCGCCCGGTGCCTCGCGCTGGACGATCCGGATCCGGCGATCGGCCTGGCCACGCGCGTGCTGCACTTCAACAACCAGGTGGCGGCCGAGGTGAGCAGGACGCACCCGGGGCGCTGGTTCGCCTACCTGGGCGAGTACGGCAACATGACCGGACCGCCGGTGCGCGCCGACGGGACGGTGGTGCTGAAGGCGCATCCGGCGGTCATGAACGTGGTCGTCATGGGCAAGCGCTTCTGCGTTTTGCACGGTATCGACGACCCGGTCTGCCCAAAGAACGCCGAGTACCGCCGCCGCCTCGACGTGTGGCAGAACGTGGTGAACAACCTGTTGATCTACGAGTGGCTCGAGCCCGGCAGCCGGCTCTCCACGCCTCAGACGTGGATCATCGGTCCGCGCATCCGTTACTACCG
>NYZC01000116.1 GCA_002686995.1 Phycisphaeraceae bacterium
CGCCGCGCGGTTCGCCGACGACCAGTGCGCGGCCTGCGGTTGAGCGAAGCGAGCCCCGATGCCCTATCCGTGTTCTTCCGTAGTTCTTCAACTTCTCGTCACCGTGACAAGAAGTGACGGCGGAAGAATCTGATTCAATCAATCTTCCCCGTCCCGCGCCCTTACCGCCAGGGGTCCCCCTCCACCGTCGCGCACCTTTCGTCCACCACCAGCCGCTGCGGCTTCGGCCCCGCGTAGACCCAGAGCATCTCCATCGGGTCCTGCCCTTCGTTCATGAAGTAGTGGACCCGGCCGCGCGGCTGCAGGGCGGTCGCGAAGTCGCGCAGCGCGTGGCGTCTGCCCTCGACGACGCACGTCGCGCTGCCGCGGATGATGCAGATCGACTCGTCGAAGTCGTGCACGTGCGCGGGCAGTCGTCCCTGGGGACCGAACACGCCGTAGCCGCCGCTCATCTCGAGCCCGGGCAGGAGGTCGTCGTTGAAGAAGTCGATGCACGAGGTGTTCGGTCCGGCGTCGTAGCGCTCGGCCGTCCGGAATCGCGTGATGCGCTCGGTACCGGGCGGCGGCACGGCGTCTTCGCCCATCGTGCGGCGTGAGAAGAAGCGATCGACCAGCGTGCGCGTGGGGTTGGCGGTCGCCATCGAAATGTGGATCACCGCCGGCTCGGTGCGGCTGCGGTTGGAGGTCTGGTGCGCGGTGCCGGGCGGAATCGTCAGGTTGTCCAGCGGGCCCGGCTGGTAGATGCGCCCTTCCACCTCCACCGTCACCTCGCCGCTCAGGAGCGTGATGGATTCGGTGAAGTCGTGAAGGTGGTACTGCAGTCCGGCGTCGCCGTCGATGGTCACGATGCCGGTGGTCAGGTCACGGGCCTGGTTGAAGCCGCCGACCAGCATCTCGAGGTGGACGCCGGTGTCGATCTCGATCATCCGTCCGTCGCCGCGGGCGGTCACCACCTCGGGCCGATCCGGACGCATCGATTCGGGGGGGCGCGACATCGGCGCGGCGTCCGACCCGTCGCGGTCGCGCGTGAAACCCGACCGGATCGGGCGGTCGCGCCCGACGCGGTCCAGGGCGCTGCGGATCGAACGGATCAGCAGCGCGCCGTCCAGGCCGAGCGCGAGCATGCGGAACCCCTGCTCGCGCCGCTCGGCGAGGTTGTCGTTGTCGGTCGCGACCACGCCGCAGTGGCGCCCGCGGGCGCGAATCGCGTCCTTCGCCGCGAGGATCTGCCCGGCCACGCCCGGACCTTCCCATTGACCCGCGTGCCCGGCCGTCGACGAGTAGTCGGCGGGCCCGAAGTAGAGGACGTCGACGCCGTCGACGTCGAGAAGCTGCTCGATGTGGCGACCGCCCGTCACGCTTTCGATGATCGGCACGACCAGCACGTCCTGCGACTCCTCGACGTGCTCCGGGAGGCACTGGCCCCAGCAGGTGGCGCGCTCGCCGCCGACGCCGCGCAGGCCGTCGGGGGGATACCGGGAGAAGGCGACCGCGTCGCGCAGCTGGTCCGCCGTCTCGATCCACGGGACGACGATGCCGTCGGCGCCGATGTCCAGGGCGCGCTTGATCAGGCCGACGTCGAGCTGGGCCACGCGCACGAGCACGACGGTGTCGCTGCGCACCGCGGCGCGCACGTGTTCGAGCACGTCGTGCCAGTCGAGGTGCCCGTGCTCGGCGTCGATCGTCACCCAGTCCAGGCCGAGCGCGACGGCCATCTCGGTGATCGTCGCCGATTCGAGCGTGATCCACAGGCCGTAGACGGGCTCGTCGTTCGCGAGCTTCTCGCGGAAGCGCCGCAGCGCCGTGGTGTTCATGTCCAGATGCTCCTCGGAGACAGGCCGAGATTCTAGCAGCGGCGAGCGCGCGAGGGCGCGGACGACGCCATGGAGCCCTCATGCCGTTCGATCCGCAGGCTGACGCCGGATCGTCCTTTGCGCGAACCCGGTTACACTGCGCGCACCATGACCGGCATCGTCTCGCGCCTCATCCTCGCGGTCGTGACCATCGCCTCGGTCCCGGCGATCTGGATGCTGCTCCTTTTTCTGCAGTGGGAGACGCGATGGACGCGCGACCAGGACCTGGCGATCGCGCTGGCCAATCTCGTCACCGCTCTCTTGCTGATCGGGGCCTGGGTCCTGATCTGGCGGCGCGAGATCCGCTGGTCGCCGCGCCGGTCGGCGCTGACGATCGTCGCCACGGTGGGCTCGCTGATGCTGGCGGGCGGATTCGGATTCTGGATCGGCGAAGCGACGAGGGAATCGGAAGCAGGACATATCTTCGGCGGGATCGTCTGGGCACTGCTCTGGCTGGCGGCGACCGCCGTGATCTGGCGCGAGACGGCGTCCGAGCGGATTGAGCGGATGCAGCGCCTCGGCGTGCACGGCGTCACCTGCCCCACCTGCGGCTACAACCTCACGGGGATGAAAGAGGCCCGGTGCCCGGAATGCGGCGCCACCTTCACGCTCGAGCAGCTTTTCGCCTCAGTCGCCGAATCCAGCGTCTGACACAGCCCCGCTCCGAAATAACCAATAACAAATGGCTTCGGCTTAAGGCTTGACGACTAACAGCCCAAAGCGGGCGAGCCGCAACGTTCAGGAACCACGGATGGACGCGGATGGACGCGGATGGGAGTTCGGGCCCGGACGCCGCGAGGCGTCCGGTCCGAAAAATCCGTGTTCATCCGTGGTTCTTCCGTGGTTCTTCCGTAGTTCTTCCGTAGTTCTTCAACCTCCCGTCACCGTGACAAGAAATGACGGCGGAAGAATCTAATGGCTCGCCCCTCGCCGTCGCCCCCGAAAAAGTTTTTGGGTCGCACGCAATATTCCCTCCCCGTCCCCGACCACCATGATGACCCCCGCCCCGAGCGGTTCGGCGGCGGGACCTGTGTCCCGATCTTTCAAGGAGATTCACCATGGTCATTCGTCTGATCAAGTACAGTGCGATCACTGTCGTCGGGCTGGGTCTCGTCGCCGGACTGCTCCTGGGCGGCGATCTCATCAGCTATGCCCGCAGCGGCGCCCGATCCATCCAGAGCACGGTCAAGGACTCGATCCCGATCGACGTCGAGCTGCGCCGCGCCCGGGTGATGGTCGAGGACATCATCCCCGAGCTTCAGGCGAACATCCGCCTGATCGCGCAGGAAGAGGTCGAGATCGCGGCGCTCGAGACGGACATCGAGCAGAGCGAGCAGCGCATTGCGGACGAGCGGCAGCGCATCGCCCGCGTCCGCGCGCAGCTCGACGTCGTGCAGGCCCGCTACGACTTCGGCGATCGCAGCTACTCGCGAGCGCAGGTGGCCGAGGAGCTTTCGCGCCGGTTCGAGCGGTTCAAGGAGGCCGAGGTCATCCTGTCCGGCAAGCACCGACTGCTCGAGACGCGTCGCGGCTCGCTCGACGCGGCGGTGCAGATGCTCGATCGCACGCGCGGGCAGAAGTCCGAGCTCGAGCAGCAGATCGAGTCGCTCGCGGGCAAGTACCGGCTCGTGCAGGCGGCCTCGTCCGGCCCGGCCGTCCACGTCGACGGCAGCAAGCTCGCCGAGTCGCGCAAGCTCATCGACCAGATTCGCAAACGGTTGAACGTCGCGGAGCGCGTCCTCGCGCACCAGA
The DNA here is from genome assembly GCA_002686995.1 of Phycisphaeraceae bacterium. Taxonomy (GTDB): domain Bacteria; phylum Planctomycetota; class Phycisphaerae; order Phycisphaerales; family Phycisphaeraceae; genus NYZC01. The sequence continues at coordinate 3,606 of NYZC01000116.1, forward strand.
CGCGCTTCGTCCAGACGATTCCGATCGACGTGCTCGACGAGAAGGATCTGCTCGTCGAGGTGGACGAGTACTTCGAGCACGGCGCGTCGACGCATGACGACGAGCTCGCGCTGCGACCCGACGCGGTGCAGACGGCGCCGGCCCTGCCCGTCGTGCCCGTCCAGTGAATCAAGCTTCGACGCCGCCGGGCTCGGGCGGACGGTTCACGTCCGCCCGCGGCCCGGCGGCCCGATCAGGTCCTATACTTAGCGTTGCGCCCCTTCTTTCGCGCCGAGAGCTTCCGTGCTGATTCTTCGCATCCGACAGGCCGAGACCGCGGCCGCCGACGGGCGCCTGGACGAGGCGTTCGAGCTCGCCCGCTTCGACGACGTCCGGTCGCATCGGCGCGGCCAGCGCCTGATCGGGACGCTCGTGCGACAGTTCGTCGAGCGCGCCCGCAATCATTGCGAGTCCGAGCATTTCGAGCAGGCCCTGGCCGACGCGGACAAGGCCGCTCGCCTGGGCGGCCCGCAGTTCGAGATCGAGCAGCTTCGGACCGAGGCGCTGGACGCGGTGAACGCGAAGCGCCGCAGCGAAGGTCAGCGCAGGGAGACGCTCGACGCGGCCCGCCGGCACATCGACCGCGGTCGCCTTTCGCAGGGCGAGCGCCTGCTCGAGTCGCTCAGCGAGCCGGGGTCGCGGGGGCGCATGCTCGAACGCGCCGCGGCCGACGGGCGCGCCGACCGCGACCGCCAACGGGCGCAGGTGCGCAGCGCCGTGGAGGCCGGCGACTTCGACCGGGCGGTCACCGCGCTGGCCGGAGAAGGCCGCGGAGATGACGATGATCCGGCGTCGCGGCAACTGCGCGATGACGTCGTGGCCGGGACGCTGGCGCATCTGCGCGGCGAGATCGAAGCCGGTCGGATCGATCGCGCCGCCACGCTGCTGCGACGTCTGGACGGGCTGGTGCCCCGCGCTCCGGTCGATCGGCGGAGCGCCGAGCACGTGCAGATCGTACGAGTGATCGGCCTCTGCGCCCGTGCGTCGGACGCGATCGGGCAGGGTCGATTCGACGAGGCGCGGCGCGCGCTGCAGCGCGTCGCCGCCCTGATGCCCGACGCGAGGTGGATCGAGTTCTCCATCGAGCAGGCGCGCAGCGCCGCCGAAGCCCGCGAGCAGTTGGAAGTCGGCCCGCTGGGCGCGATGGCCGACGGCGTGACGTCCGTCGCCGGGGGCTCCTCGGCGCCCGTGCGTGATGCGGCCGCGTCGCCCACCGTGTCGCCCAAGAGGATCGTCTCGCCGCGCGGGACGGAACTGCCGTCGCGCATGCTGATGCAGATCGACGGCGTGGGCAGCTTTCTAATCTTGCGCGATCCGCAGGTCACGATCGGGCCCGCGAGCCAGTCCCGTCCGCCGACCGTGCCGCTGATGATCCGGACGGACGCGGCTTCGGCGCAGATCGAGCGCAGCGACGACGACTATTTCGTGCGCGCGGTCCGCGACGGCGAATCGCTGCGGGTCAACGGCCGCGCGGTGTCGAACCGGCTGCTTGCCGACGGCGATCGCATCGGCCTCGACGCGGAGCGTCGCTGCTCCATGAAGTTTCGCGTGCCGCACGCGGCGAGCACGACCGCAGTGGTCGATCTTTCCGGGCCGCGCCTGTCGAACGCCGACACGCGCCGCATCATCCTGCTTGACCGGTCGCTGGTCATCGGACCCGGTCCGGCGTCGCACGTCCGCGCCGACGCGCTCGACGCGCCGTGGGTGCTGACCGTCCGCGACGGCGCGCTGTACGCACCGGGCGATTCGTCGGCGCTGAGCCCGGGCGCGCCGATCGCCGTTGGCGAGCTGACCGCAAGGCTGACGGAGTGGTGATCTGATGGCACCCTTCCGATACGAGTCCGGAGACCGGCCGCTTGACGGCTACACGATCCAGCGCGGCGTCGGCCGCGGGGGATTCGGCGAGGTGTACTACGCGCTGAGCGATTCAGGGCGGCAGGTCGCCCTCAAGGTGGTTCAGAACTACCAGGACATCGAGCTGCGCGGCATTCGCCAGTGCATGAACCTCAAGAGCCCGCACCTGGTCACGATCTTCGACGTCCGTGAGAACGACCGCGGCGAGCCGTTCATCATCATGGAGTACGTGGCCGGTCCGTCGTTGCGCGAGCTGCTCGACGACGCGCCGGCCGGGCTCGGCACGGCCAAGACCGCGTTCTTCCTGCGCGAGACGGCAAAGGGGCTTTCCTACCTGCACGACTGCGGGGTCGTGCACCGCGATCTGAAGCCGCACAACATTTTCTACGAGGACGGGCGCGTCAAGATCGGCGACTACAGCCTGAGCAAGCTCATCTCGACCAGCCAGCATGCGGGGCACACGGTCACCGTCGGCACGGTGCACTACATGGCGCCGGAGATCAGCAAGGGTCGGTACGACCGGAGCATCGACATCTACGCGCTCGGCGTCATCGTGTACGAGCTGCTCACGGGACAGCCGCCGTACCTCGGAGCGAGTCCCGGCGAGATCCTGATGAAGCACATGACCGCCGAGCCGGACGTCAGCGCGCTCGAAGCGCCGTTCGACGCGGTCGTGCGCAAGGCGATGGCGAGCGACCCGGAGGCGCGATACACGACGGCGCAGGAGATGGTCGAGGACGTGTTCGGGGCCGATCAGGTGCGCCAGAGCATGACCGGGTTCAATCCCGACAGCCTGTCGATGGTCGCGGGCCGGGCCGCGGAGCGCGTGGCCGTCGGCGCCGCGGCCGGCGGACGAGGCGTCGCGGGTTCGGGCGCGTCCGGTGACGTGATCGACCGGATCAGCGACGGCGTGACGACCGCGGCGTCGAAGCTGGACGGAGCGATCGACATGTTCGGTGCGAAGATCGATCTGAAGCTCGAATCCGCCGCGTCGGACCTGGGCCTCGCCTCCGAAAACGGCGGGACGGACGTGGGCGCCGCGGCGCAGCCCGACGCGACGCACATCCCTGATCCGCTGGATCGGCGTCAGCGGCGTCACCTGGCGATGATCACGCTGGGCGCCACCGCCGTCGCCACGGGCCTGCTGGCCCCGACGCCGGATTGGCTGGATGGTCTGGCCTCGAAGGTGCTGTTCGCGGCGCTCGCCGTGACCGGCGCGACGGCGGGGCTCGTCCGATCGCGTCACCTGGCCGAGCGGCTCAAGTCCGAGTCGATCTTTCTCAAGCGTCTCGCGACCGGCGGCATCGCGTGCGTCGCCGCGATCATGTGCGTGATCCCGCTTCTGGTGTTCTGCGCGTTGACCCACGACGTCGCCTGGCGTGGTCACATCGGGCCCAGGTGGACCCTGCTGTCGATCGGCGCGGCGATGTTGATCATGTCCTGGCCGGGCTTGCTGTCGCCGAAGCGCTCCGATCGCGTCTCCCTGGTCCAGGCGCTGCTCGCCGGGCTGGTCGCGTACGTCTGCGCGCTCGTGTTCGGCGGCGCCACGCACCTCGCGGTCGGGGTCCTGGCAGGCACGGTGCTCACCGTCCAGATCGTGAGCCCCTACTACCGCCGTATCATGCCGCGCGCGTCGGGACGACCCGAGCGGCCCGAGACGCCGAAACCCGTGCCGGCGGCGGTGGTCGGCGGTTCCGAGCCAGCGGCGCCGTCGCCACAGCCGGCGGCGATGTCTGCGGAGATCCCAACCGGCTTGCCCGATCACATCTCGCCGCACCGCAGGCTCATCGCGCTGCTGCTCGGCATGGCGCCCGTGGTCATCCCGGTAGCGGGCCTGCACCGCTTCTACGTCGGCAAGATCGGCACCGGGATCCTCTGGCTGCTCACCGGCGGGCTGCTGATGGTCGGACAGATCATCGACCTCGTGCTGATCGCGGTGGGTCACTTCCACGACAAGCAGGGCCGTCGGGTGGTGATGTGGAACGATCCGAGCGAGATCAAGCTGGATCGCCTGCCGCCGCCGAAGGCCTCGCGCGTCGTTGCGACGGGTGACGGGTCGTCGCCATCCTCCGCGCTCTCGGGCGTCGTGTGGCGCCCGGGTCCCGCCAGCACCGGTCTGTCCGTGCTCGGTGCCGTGATGCTGGGCGTTTCCGCGGCGCTGGGGCTGTTCCTCGCACTGGATCTGCCGGGCGCGGCGGGCGCCGGCCTGTTCGACGAGATCGTCAAGAGCCGGGACATCACCGACGCGTTCGGTTACGCCGAGTGGCCGCAGCTGGTGCACCGGATCGGCACGGTCGTCATGTATGTCCTGCTGCTGGTTTCGGTCGTGATGCTGATGGCGGCGCGGCGCGGAGCGGGCGTCCTTCACATGCTGCGCGTCGTCCTCGGCGGGGTCGGGCTGCTCGCCGGGTTCGGGTGCCTCGTCGAAGGGATGGACCGCACCGACTGGACCCAGATCGTCACGCTGCTGAACGGCGGGGGGATCGGTCCGGCGATCGAGATCTTCATGGACCGCAGCGAGTCCGAGCTGGTCATCGCTGCCGCACTGTGCTACCTCGGCGGCTTCCTGCTTCTCGCCTGGCCGCCGCGGCGACGGATCGTCGTCGGCGCCCCGCCGCCCGAGGAGGTCGAAGCATGACAGTCATGTTCTTTCCGCTCGCGCTGCTGTTTCTGCTCGTGATCTTCGCGGCCGGCGTCGCCGTGCTGTCCGTGCGGCTGCTGCCGGGCTCGACGACCGCGCGCCGGGTGTTCACCGTGACCGCCCTGTCCATGTGCGGTGTGGCGGCGCTTCTCGTGCTGCTGCTCGTGTCGATGAGGGCGCGGGCGGTGCAATTGCACCATGCAGAGGTCGACCGCGAGGTGATGAGCTATTCGTACCAGGTCGCGCAGCGCCGTCAGATGATCGAGCCGGTCAGCGCGCCCGCCTGGCTCAACGAGGTCGACGAGCAGTTCGACGCGGACACCTATCCCTCGGTTCGCGTGGCGGCGCAGGCGCTCGGGCGCAGGACACTGATCTTGCTGAAGGACGTGGCGGGCGAAGCGCCGCCGGAGGTGTTCCAGATCGCCCAGGAGCAAGTGGCGGGGAGATCGGGCCGGGTCGACCGGCGATCGACGATCCCCGCCGAGGCGGCGGCCGACCTGTCCGAAGTCCTTCGCAAGGCGCTGCCGGATACCAGGGTCCTGAGTGCGACTTCGATGCCGCCCGGTCCGCGGATCGTTTCGATCCGGCTCCGGATTCCGAGCTACTCGTTGACGCGTTCGGGCCACGGGGTCGAAACCGTCGGCGGCGCGCTGCGCGCGATCGTTGAGGGTTCGTCCGGCTCCGCGTCCGTCGACACCCGGTTTCTTGAAAAGCTCTGGCTCAGCGACTACACGCGGTTCAGCGCCTTGACGCGCCGTCCGTGGCTGATCGCCCGATCGCAGGGCTTCGCCAACAGCGCCGCGCAGGCCGAGCAGGACGCATGCGATACGGCGGGGCGCCTGTTGGCGGACACGATGAAATCCGCGGGAACGCCTGTCGGGGCCTATGGCTCGGTCACGCTCCCCGATGACCTCGCGCTGCGCCTCGCCGCGGAGATGCGCGGCGGCAGGATGGTGGCGGACCGATTCGTCCAGCGCCTCAGCCGTCCGTACGGCGACGTCTGGCGCGCGGCGATCCTCGTCGATCCGGGGAACGACGGGCTGGTCCAGGTGCTCAACAACCTGCGCGGAGCGCAGCACCGGCATCGGGCGTCGCTGTTCGTGACGGGGTTTTCGCTGGTCGCGCTGGTCGGCTGCATCGTCGTGATCTACCTGTTCCTGAACATGGCCACGAAGGGGTACTACGAATGGGCGCTGCGGATCGCGAGCTTCGTGATCATCGCTGGCGGGCTGCTCTTCGTGCTGAGTCTCAGATGGTGAGGGGCGGAGTCGAAAGGTCGGAAGGTCGGCCGCGGATTCATAGCCACGAATAGCGATGAAAAGCCACGAAAAGCAAAAAAAGAACGAAGAAATTCGTGGGTGCCGCTGACGAATCCGCCGATCAACTGTCGGTCCGCGAAGTCGGGATCGTATGTTTCCGCTTTTCGTGGCTTCTTGTGGCTTTTTGTGGCTATTCCGGCCCGCGGAGCACCGGTTGCGCCCTTCCGACTTTCCGACTCTTCGGCTCCCCGGCTGACGAGTACAATTCTCACCGTCCCCTGATCACCGCATGCACTTCGACCGGTTGAGACTCCATCGAAGACCGGACCTCGAAATCCTCCCTTTCCGAAGCCGATCGATACCTGCTCGAGCAGATGCGACAGGGCAGCTCGGACGGCTGGTCGCAGCTGTTGCAGCGCTATCAGGGGCGGCTGCTGTCGTTCGCGCGCGGCCAGATGCGCGACCGCACGGAGGCCGAGGACGCCGTGCAGGAGACCTTCCTGAGCTTTCTGCAGGGGCTTGGGTCGTTCCGGGGCGAGGCCGGGATCGAGACGTGGCTGTTCGGCATCCTGCGCCGGCGCATCGTCGACGTGTTCCGCGGGTCGGCTCCGCGTCTGTGCCTGATGCACGACCAGGACGGCGGCGATGCGGCCGCCGACGTCGCCGGTCACGAGCCGACGGCGAGCTGGTACGCGCGCCGGGAGGAGGATCACCAGGGCCGATACGAAGCGCTCGGCGGCGCGCTGAGCAACCTGATCGGCGAGCTGAAGCAGGAGGAGCGCCTCCGCGACCTCGAGGTCGCGGACCTGATCTTCTACGCGCAGGTGCGCAACCAGGCGGCGGCCGAGCGCGTCGGCATCGACCCGAAGCGGGTCGCCCTGCTCAAGCACCGGTGGCTGCAGCGCATCCGCCGGGATCTCGGCGCCGACGGGGCGAATCGCGGCGCGCTCGACGAGTTCGACGTGCCCGTCGACCTGCTGACCCGGATCTGGGAGGCGCGGCGCCTGAGCTGTCCCAAGCGAAGCACGATCGGCTCGTTCGAGCTCGGCGCCCTCGAGCCCCCCTGGCGCGACTACGTCGCGTTCCACCTCGGCGTCCTGGGTTGCCGCTTCTGCCTGGCCAACCGCGACGACCTGCGCGCGCAAAGCAACCAGGGCACCGCCGCCCGCGCGCTGCGCGAGCGGATCATGCAGTCGACGATCGGCTTCTGGAAAGACGATCGCTGACCCCAATCGAAACTCAGCAATCAGGAATCAAACATGCCTTACGGCGTGAGATGGGAGTCGTCGGGGCCGGCGGGGGTTTCGTTGCCGACGATCTCGTCGAGGACGCCGCGCGGGGTCCAGATGTTGTCGTCGTCGATATCCGGGCTCGTATGCCATGCCACCGAGCCTTCCGTTCGCAGCACGTTCTGCCCACCCTGATGCGCGGCGCTGGACCTGGAGAAATCATTCGTCCGCATCACGAGCGGCTTGCCGGGGAGAATGATGAGCAGGGGGTTCTTGTCGGCGAGGAGGGGGCGGTGGGCGTAGCGCTCGACGTTCGGGATCCACCGCACGATCATGTTCTGGTAGCTGTAGGGGACCTGATCGTGGCTCTTCCAGTCGATTGCGTCGGCGGAGAAGCTCTTCGGGGCGTTCGGGTTGCCCGTACACGAGAGCGTGCGGGGGTCGATGTAGCGTCGCCGGATGATCAGGCGGAGGTTCTGCGAGTTCGAGGTGGCGTTGCCGTCGGGGTCGAGCCCGAGGCCGACATGGTACCAGGTATGGCCCGGCGCCACCTTGTAGCGCGGCAGCATGCCCTGGTTGTCGGCGGCGTAGGCGTGGAAGGCTGCGCCGGCGGCCTGGAGGCCGGAGGAGCAGGCGACGCGATCGGCGTCCCCGCGGTGCTTCGACAGCATCGGGATCGCGAGGCCTGACATGATCAGCAGGGCCGCGGCCAGGGCGCCCAGCTCGTACCACCCGAACGTCGTCGCCGGCGCCGACAGCGCCTCGACCTGCCGGGCGAAGCGGAGAGCCTGGCGGTCCTCGTTGACCCGTGCCAACGTGCGCTCGACCAGGCTCGCCGGGGGATCCTCGACGTGGTCGTGGTCCAGTAACTGGAGCACTTGCTCGACCCGGACGGCCCGTTCGGCCTGCTCGGGGGACAGCGGCGCGGCGCCCTCGCCGCGGCGGGCGGCGAGCATCGCGTCGAGCGCGACGCCGTCCTCGGGGCTGAGCTGTACGATCCTGGAATCTTGTTCGGGCGGCATTGCCTACTCACTACCTCGGTGGTGACGCTTCGGTTCGGACCTGCAGGGGGATTTCACGATAAATCACTCCGCTGACTCGTCCTGATCGCCCATCAACCGGCGCCAGCATTCTGCGAACGTTCCCACCGCGGAATGTAGACGACTCTTGACCGTCCCGAGCGGGATGTCAAGAATCCCGGCGATCTCTTTGTACGGTAACTGGTGAAAGTACGCCAGCACCAGTATCTCACGCAGATGTTCGGGCAGGTCCTCGATGACGTCCCGAACCCGTTGTTGAATCTCCCGCTTCGAAGCCTCGTCGGCCGGCAGAGGCAGATCGCTCTGCATCAGGTCGAGGAACTGACGGTCCTCCTCACCGCCGGCTTGGATGGGTGCGGACAGCTGAGATGCCGCACGACGCTTGTTTCTACGCAGGTGGTCCCGGGCCTTGTTCGCCGCAATCGTAAAAAGCCACGGTTTGAACCGGCGTTCGAGCTGAAAGGTGTCCAGGGAGCGGTGGACCTGGAGAAAGGTGTCCTGGAAGACGTCCTCGGCGGCCGGCCGACTTCCCATAAAACGCACCAGGAAGTGGTAAAGCTCCTGCTCGTAACGCTTGACGATCTCGGTGAACGCCTCCTGACGTCCCTGGCGGTTCTGCCGGACCAGCTCCTCGTCCGAGGTCTTGTTCGGTTGCTGTTTGCCCATGGAGCCCATTGAAGGCGGCTATTCTAAACGATCCGGTCAGTCGCCCAGGGGATGAATCACCAGGCCGGTGGCGAGCTTCGGATAGAAGAAAGTGCTCTTCTGCGGCATGACGTCGCCTGCTTCGCTGACCTGCCTGACCCGCTCAAGGGGTGTCGGCTGCATGATCAGCCCCATCTGAAAATCCCCGTCGTCGACGTCGCGGGCGAGGCGGTCCAGCGTGTGGGGGAAGGACCAGTGGTGGCCGGTGGCGTCCTCCGTGACGAGCGGCTCGACGATCAGGTGCTGCAGCAGCACGACGTCGAGGGTGCGCCAGGAATCGGGGCGGTCGGCGAAACGGCCGGCCAGCGGGTCCTCTCCGGCCGTGGTGAGGACGGCGAGCGGTTGCCGCGGGTCGGCGGGCAGAACCAGCCCGATCGCGTGCGGTCCGGCCGAAGGCAGTGCCCTTTCGAGTCTCTCGAGGGCGGTCAGGGTGGATTCGCCGCCGTGTCGCGGAAAGGCCCGCAGGCGGATCCCGCCGCCGCACCGGCGCACCACGTCGGCGGCGCTGTCCGTCGCCACCCCGGCCACGACCCGGTGCGTCGGTCGGACGATCATGCCTGGATCCTGCATCGCCACGAGCACGAACAGGCACTGGTTCGCAGGATGGCCGGGGTCGAGGTCGTCGCCGAGGCCGCGCCGGTAGTCCAGGGCGGTCGTATAGCGATGGTGGCCGTCGGCGATGAACACGTCCCGCGGGCCGAGCGCGTCGACCAGGGCGGCCACGGCTTGCGCCGCGTCGATGCGCCACACCTCGTGCAGCACCCCGTCGCCGGAGGTGTGGCCGCACATCGTGGGCGGCGCCGCGGTGGCGCGGTCGATCATCGTCCCGATCGCCCCCTCCGGGTCGTCGAAGAAGCCGAAGATGGGCGACAGCTGGGCGCGGGTCGCCCGCATCAGCTTCAGCCGGTCCTCCTTCGGCGCCGCAAACGTCTGCTCGTGCTGGAAGATGCCGCCGTACCCGTCGGCGCCGGGGCCGAACGGCTGGAGACGCAGGTTGACGAACAGCCCCAGTCGCTGCACGCGCTGGTGATCGACGCCGTCGAACGTCTGGCGATAAGCGAACAGCGCCGGGCGCTCGCCCCGTCGCAGCACGCCTTCACTCTGCCAGCGTCGAAAATGCGTGCCGGCCTGCTCGTAGGTCTCGTCGGGACCGACGGTCTTCGGCGGCAGGTGAGGCAGGTCGACCTCGACGATGTTCGTGCCGCCGGCCTCGATCAGCGCGGCCTTCGAGTCGGCATCGAGCACGTCGTAGGGCGGCGCGATGAAATGCGTCACGTCGCGCTCGTGGCGGCTGTCGGGGTGAATCGCGTCGATGGGCGCGGCGCGCGGCATGAATCGCACAGCGTACTGCCAGAGGTCGAAGGTCGAAAGTCGAAGGTCGAAGGTCGCGGAGGGGCGGGCGCATGACGGCTGACGCGGGCATGATTCGGACTGCTCCAGAGGATAGCGGTGGCTGCGCTCGACCCCAGCCACCCACTCGGCGAACGATTCCAAAGGGACCCGCGACAGCTGTCATGCACCTCGGAGGGGCAGGGGTGCGGGCTGCGGCGGCTGGCGGACGGACCCGGGCGCAGGTGCTGAAGGTCCGCGCTTCGGACTTTCGACCTTGGACTTTCGACCTTTGACCTTGGACTTTCGACCCGTCGCGGACGGGCCTCGATGACGCGCCCCCCGCTCTGACAGCTCCACGGTCGCACCGTCGGACGAAGCTTTATACTGCGGCCGCCGGACGTCATGACCCACCTCGCCGTATCCATCATGGTGCAGAACCTCGACCAGGCGCTGGCCGGCGCGGCGCTCGCGGCCGAGCAGGGCGCCGATCTCGTCGAGTTCCGCATCGACGCCTTCACGGACCGTCCGGATCTCGTCGCGGTGCTTGCCGAGCGATCGGCGCTGCCCTGCATCATCACCTGCCGCCCCGACTGGGAAGGCGGCGCGTTCTCCGGAGACGAGGCGACCCGCCTGCGCCTCCTGGAAGGGTTGGCGGACACGGCGCGGCCGCCGTCGTACATCGACCTCGAGCTGGCCGCGATCCAGAGGACGCCGGACCTGCGCCGCGCGGCGGCGCAGGTGGTCGACCATCCCGGGCAGTTGCGCCCGACGAGCACGGGGCTGATCTTCTCGAGCCACGACTTCGAGTCGCGGCCGATCGACCTCTACCAGCGGATCGAGGCGATGGCGGCCGCGCCGCTGTGCCGGGTCATCAAGGTGGCATGGATGGCGCGGACGATCCGCGACAACCTCGAGGCGTTCGAGATCATCGCCCAGCGGCACAAGCCGACGATTGCGCTGTGCATGGGCGAGGACGGCCTTGCGTCGCGGGTGCTCGCGCGCAAGTTCGGCGCGCTGCTGACGTTCGCGTGCCTCGACGCCGGCGCCGCCACCGCCGCCGGGCAGCCGACGGTGCCGCAGCTCAAGCAGCTCTACCGGTGGGACGCGATCAACGAGGAGACGCGCGTCTACGGCGTGATCGGCGATCCCGTCGGCCACTCGATGAGCCCCGCGATCCACAACGCGGGATTCGGAGACACGGGATACGACGGCATCTACCTGCCGTTGCGCATCGACGCGTCGTACGAGTCGTTCAAGGCGACCGTGGCGTCGTGGCTCGGGCTCGAGGGGCTGCACTTCTCCGGCGCCTCGGTCACGATTCCGCACAAGGAGAACCTCCTGCGCTTCGTGCGCGAAGCCGGCGGAGAGGTCGAGCCGCTGGCCGAGCGCATCGGCGCCGCGAACACGCTCGCGGTCGCAGTCGACGGCGCGCTGTCGGCGTCGAACACCGACTACGCCGCGGCGCTGGACGCGGTGTGCGACCGGCTGCAATGCACGCGCGACGGACTTGCGGGCGAGCGCGTCGCCGTGATCGGGGCCGGCGGCGCGGCCCGCGCGGTCGTGGCGGGCTTTGCCCATCACGGCGCGACGGTCGTCGTCTACAACCGCACGTTCGAGAAGGCGGAAGCGCTCGCCGCGCAGTGCGCCGACGAGCCGGGCAAGGTCGTCGCGGCGCGGCTCGAGAAGCTTTGCGACTCGTGCTGCCGGATCTACATCAACTGCACGCCGATCGGCATGCATCCGCAGACCGACGGGACACCGCTGCCGGATGAGCGACCGCGCGGCTGGGGCGCGGGCACCGTGGTGTTCGACACGATCTACAACCCGGTCGAGACGCGCCTGCTCCGCGAGGCCCGCGCCGACGGCTGCGAGATCATCTCGGGCGTCGACATGTTCGTGCGCCAGGCGGCCGCGCAGTTCGAGCTGTGGACGGGCACGGCGGCGCCGCGCGGGTTGTTCCGGCGGGTGGTGATGGAAATGCTGGGATGACCGAAGGCAGGCTCCAGGACAAGGTTTGCATCGTCACCGGCTCGACCGCGGGCATCGGCGCGGCGATCGCCGAGCTGTTCGCCGAGCAGGGCGCCAGCGTGGTGGTCTGCGGGCGCCGGGCCGAGCGGGCCGAGGCGATCGCGCACGGGCTGTGCGAGCGCGGCTTCGACGCGATGGGCCAGCGCTGCGACGTCACCGACGACGGTGAGATGGATCGGCTCGTGGCCGACACCGTCGGGCGGTTCGGCGGCCTCGACGTGCTCGTCAACAACGCGGCGGACGTCATCGGGGCGCACGGCCCGGACCGGGACGTCGAGCGGCTGTCGGTCGACGACTGGGAGTCGCAGGTTCGGACCGACCTGCGCAGCGTCTACTACATGTCGAAGCGGTCGATCCCTCACATGCGTCAGCGCGGCGGCGGCACCATCGTGAACGTGTCGTCCGTGGGCAGCGTCATCGGCTGGCCGAAAGGCGCGGCGTACCTCGCGTGCAAGGGTGCGGTCAACCAGCTCACGCGCTCGATGGCCATCGATTACATGAAGGATCACATCCGCGTCAACGCGCTCTGCCCGGGCTGGATCCGAACCGAGACCGAGTTAAAGCGCATCGAAGAGGATCCGGCCCTCGCCGAAAGGCAGTGCGAGCAGATGGGCATCGCGCGCCTGGGCGAGCCGCGCGAGATGGCGAACGCCGCGCTGTTTCTCGCATGCGCGGAGTCTTCCTACGTTACGGGCACCGCGCTGTTCGCGGACGGCGGCTGGACGCTGAGATAGGCTCGCATCGGTCGACCGCAGCACGCGCACGGGTGGTCGGCGAACCGCGCGGCGTAAGCCGGCGTAAGCCCGCGGGTCGAATGCCATGACGGCCTCAATCAGCCGATGCGGTTGACACGCGGCGAACGGTCCGTTCGGTACAGGACGGGCTAACATCCGACCCGCGGGCTTACGCCGCGCGGTTCGCCGGATTCATCGTGTCCATGCATCCGCCTTCGGCGGATCCGTGGTTCTACTCCCTTCTCCGCGCGCAGGCGACTATTTCCGGATCTGGCGGATCACGTTCGTCGTGCTGCGACCGCGGATCAGGTCGACCAGCTCGATGCGTCCGCCGTGGCGGCGCACCCAGTCGCCGCCGACGACCTCGCTGCGCTTGTAGTCGCCGCCCTTGACCAGGACATCCGGCCGGATCGATCGGATGAGCTTCATCGGCGTGTTCTCGTCGAACTCGACGAGATAGTCGATGCTTTCCAGCTCGCTGAGCACCATGAGCCGATCCGCGGCGCTGTTGACCGGGCGGCCGGCGCCCTTGATGCGCCGGATGGACGCGTCGCTGTTGACCGCGACGACCATCAGGTCGCCGTGGCGCCGCGCCTGGCGCAGATAGCTGATATGCCCGGCGTGCAGGATGTCGAAGCAGCCGTTGGTGAAGACGATCGTGCGCGCGCGCTTGCGGTGGGCGCGCAGCTCCGGCAGAAGCTGATCCAGCGTGCGCACCTTGCCGTTCGGCGCATGGCGCCGCTGCAGAAGCTCGAGCATGATCTCGTCGAGGTCGATCGGCACGGTGCCGAACCGCTCGACCTCGAGGCC
>NYZC01000117.1 GCA_002686995.1 Phycisphaeraceae bacterium
CGATTCGCCTTGACTCATCCTGAACTCTGCCTTAACTTAGGTACATGTCCAAGATTGAGTACGCCAACCAGCGCGAGGGGGTGACCCCGCCCCGCATCGGACTGGCCGACCTCCGCAAGTCGCACAGGCTCACGCAGGCCCAGGTCGCCGACCAGCTCGCATCCATCATCGACAAGCCGTTCAGCGCCGGCTCCTTGTCGCTCATCGAAGGCGGCCACCGCGGCGCCTCTGCCGAGGTGTTGTCGGCGCTCGAGCAGGTCTTCGGCCTCGCGGCCGGTTCCCTCATCGTCGACTACACGCCCAGCCACGACCGCCGCAAGCGCATGGAGGCGGCATGAGTCCGCCGACACGGACGGTCCAAGAGGCCCCGGTGCTCCTGGGTGACGGAGTAAGTGCTGACAGCCTCCAGCGCAAGATTCCCCGCAAGTGGGTCAGGGATGCCGTTGGCGTACTGCTCGGCGACGGCTACGCGGTCAGCCCCAACCAGGCGTTGCGGCTCCTCCACGAGTGGCGCGCGTGGCGACGCAAGGATGCCGAGCAGTTCATCGCAGACGAGTTCCTTGCCTTCGCCAAGAAGCGCGGCGACCTGATGCTCGTCCGCGGCAAGCGACACACCGACTGGCGGACTGCGACGTGAACGCCGAGGTTCGCGATCTGGTCGAGCGGGTCCGTTGCATCGGATGGTCGCTCGAAACCACTTCGGACGGGCGCGGCCACGTCGTCCTTCTGCACGAAAACGGCGAAAGATGCCGCCTCCCTTCGACCCCGAGCGATCACCGCGGGCTCGCCAATGCGCTCGCCTACCTCGAACGCACAGCGGGGCAGAAGGTTCCCCGCGCACGCAGCGGGTCCTACTCGCAGGGCCTGGGTCGTTCGGTAGACGCCCAGGTTGAGGCGCAGCGCGTTCGCTACCGCGCCGCCGCCGCAGAGCGCGCCGCAGATAGGCGAGAGCGCGAAGTGCTGGCCGCATACGCATCCGAGCTCGCCGAACTGGCTGAGGCCAGCAAGCACGCAGGGATCGCGCTTCGCAACGACCCCAACAACCTCTCTCTCCGCTCCACCCACGAACGCCTGCGCCGCCAGTACGCCGACCTGCTGGCATCCCCACCCAGGAGGACCGCATGAACCAGCTCAAGACCGAGGAAGACCTCGCCGAGATCCTGAACCTCGACGGCGGGGCCAAGCGGGTCGCTCAACTCCGCGCCCAGCAGAAGTGGCCGCACGTCCGACTGGGCCGCTTCGAGGTTCGGTTCACCGACGACCAGATCGCCGAGATCATCCGCAGCCGCAGCGAGGCCGGAGTGAAGGCCCCCACGAAGTCGACGGGGCTCACCAGCCGCAGCGCACGGAAGGCGTCGTGATGACCGCCCTTCACGCCGCCGCCTACTTCTCAGCCCGTCTGGCTGGCGAGGTCTGCCTGTCGGTCGCACGCCGCATCGGGAAGCCCCACCACAACTAACCACCACGGGCGGGCCGGCACCCATCACAGCCCCGACCCGCCCGCTAGTAGCAAGCAAAGGATACCCAATGACCAGCAGATCATTCGTCGAGGTGTCGGTCGACACCCTTGAGGCGATGGCTTGGAGTCAGCCCGGTCTTTCGATCGAGGTTGACAGCAGCCGCGCTTACCTCCGTGTCGGTAACA
This sequence comes from Phycisphaeraceae bacterium, assembly GCA_002686995.1. GTDB lineage: Bacteria > Planctomycetota > Phycisphaerae > Phycisphaerales > Phycisphaeraceae > NYZC01. Next base: position 1,646 of record NYZC01000117.1, read on the forward strand.
CCACGTTCTCCGCCGAGCTGCCCGCGGAAGTGACGGCATGACTCCCCGCGAGATGGCCGTGATGGCTGCGGCCCGCATCGAGTTTTGGTTCCCGACCGTGGATCTGCGGGTGCAGCCATGACCCCCGTGCAGATCGTCGCCGTGTTCGTTGCCGTGGCGTTCATCGTCACCGCTGTCCTCGCGCTCGTGGGGAGGGCTGTCCGATGACGAGTCTTCTCACGTCCCCGTTCGTCTGGTTCCTGGCCGCGATTGCTGCCGGTGGGATCGTCGTCACCCGCTGGGTTGAGCGTCGACTCCTCGAGCCCGTCTACACCTACGGGCAGCTCACCCCGAACGGCTCTATCGACCTGACCCGCGGCGACTACGAAGCCCTCATGGCCCAGACCGACGCCGAGATCGACCAGGCGATCGCGCTCACGAAGCCCGCCCCCGACTACGGCCCCATCCTCGACATCATCGCCGCCAACGAAGCCGCCCGGAACCTCACCGACGACAGGTTGCGCGACTGGGTGGAGGGCAAGCGATGAACGAGCACACCGCACTTACGCCCACGAATGGCCTGACCGAGAGGAGCGCCCGATGAGCGCCGGCGAGCGAGTGCGGTGCCCCCACTGCCTGAGCACAGCCCTCGCGTGCTTCCTCCAGCCTGGCGGGTGCTGCATGTCATGCAATGCCCACGGCGAGCATGTTGCAGCGGCGCGCGCATGGAATGAGGGCTTCACCGCCTGCGCGAACCAGCACAACATCCAGCGGGTAGACCCCACGCACCCGATCGAACGGCTCAACCCCTACGTCCCGGCGGTGCGTGGCGATACGTGCTCCGCGTGTGGCGAGTCTGGTTACGCCGACCCGTCCGAGTGCTCGTTCTGTGGTGATGCTCGATGAGCGCGGTCCACCACCAGGACGACCTCGTGACCCTCCACCACGGGGACTGTCTCGACGTCCTCCACGCCCTCCCGGACATGTCCGTGGATGCCGTGGTCACCGACCCTCCCTACGGCCTTGAGTTCATGGGCAAGGAGTGGGACGGGGCTGACGGCTTCCGGCGCTCGCTCAACCCGAACGACGTGGGGCGCGACAATGCGTTCGGGCGCACGTCCCGAACCTCACCCGAGTACCGCACCGGCCGCGGCGCCCGCGTCCTCACTGAGCGCGCCGATGAGCTGACGGAGCGCGGCCAGGGGCACTCGACCAGCGCCGGCCCCTACCTGGCGTCCGGCGTCGACTCAGTGCGCGTCGCTGGTCGCCCTTTTCAGGAGTGGTGCGAGGCATGGTCCCGCGAGTGTCTGCGCGTCCTCAAGCCTGGCGGGCACATGCTCGCCTTCGGCGGCACTCGCACCTGGCACCGTCTCGCCTGCGCGGTCGAGGATGCAGGGTTCGAGATGCGCGACTCGCTCGCATGGCTCTACGGGTCAGGCTTCCCCAAGTCCCACAACCTGCTCGACGAGAACGGCGACCGTACCGGATGGGGCACGGCGCTCAAGCCCGCGTTCGAGCCGATCGTCATGGGCCGGAAGCCCCTCGCCGGAACCGTCGCCGCGAACGTCCTGGCGCACGGGACAGGGGCGCTCAACATCGACGGGTGTCGGACATCTCTGGATAGCGCCTTCGACCCCAGCCGCCTACAGCGCCAGTCCGCTGCCACCGCAGGCATGGGCGGGATTGGCGGTTCGGGATTCAGCGCGACACACGAGCAGGCGACCTACAACGCCAAGGGCCGCTGGCCTGCCAACGTCGTGCTCGACGAGTCCCAGGCTGACGTGCTCGACGAGCAGAGCGGCACCCTGACGAGCGGCAAGATGCTCGCCGGGACCAAACCGAAGGGCGAGCGCGAGACCTACGGGCAGGACGCCGCGAGCGGGTATGAGACCGCCCGCAACACCCCCGCCGACAGTGGCGGCGCATCCCGGTTCTTCTACGTCGCCAAGGCCGACGCATCCGAGCGCGTCCGGGTCGACGGCATCGCCCACCCCACCGTGAAGCCGCTGAGCATCATGCGGTGGCTCGTGCGGCTCGTGACACCGGAGGGTGGGACCGTCCTCGAGCCATTCGCCGGCAGCGGGACCACCGTCGAAGCGTGCATCCTCGAGGGCTTCCGCTGTGTCGCCATCGAACGCGAAGCCGACTACCTGCCGCTCATCCAGCAGCGCATCCACCGACGCCGCGACCCCGTAGCTGCCGTCAAGGCGACCGGGGACGACGGCGGCCTGTTCGACCTGCTCAACGAGGAGGAGTCGGCATGACCCCGATCGAGTCTTTCGATCCCCAAGGCGGTGACCCGTCGTGACCCTCATCGACCTGTACGCCGCCCTCCTCCGTATCGGCGTCAACCCGAACGGACCCCGCGACTACCACGACCCCGAACTCATGGCGTGGGGCGAAACCCTCGCCGACCGACGACGCGACAACGAGGAACTGCGATGACTCTCAACGACTGCTGCTCATCGTGCAGCACATGCGGGGTGAAGGTTCACCTCGCCGGAGTGTGGCCGGTGAATTACTGTGAGCACGGGGATTCCGTCTGTGACGATTGCGCCCCTGGATCGTGCCTCGATTGCGCCGCCGAGTTCCCGCAGGCGGTGGCGTCGTGAGCCTCACCATCCTCGACGACCTCGAGCAAGGAACCGAGGCGTGGCACGACGCACGCCGCGGCATCGTCACGGCTTCGGTTGTCGGCAAGCTCCTCACCCCCACCGGCAAGGTCGCCAACAACGACACCGCACGGGCAGTCACCGCGACGTTGGTGGCTGAGCGGATCACGGGCTGGACCGAAGACACCCCCATGACGGCCGACATGTGGAGGGGCTGTGACGCGGAACCGTTCGCCCGCGACATCTACTCCGCCCACTACCAGCAGGCCGTCGAGGTCGGGTTCATGCGGCTCGACGAGGACTGGGGAACGCTCGGTTACTCACCCGATGGCCTGGTGGGCACGGATGGGCTGATCGAGATTAAGGCCCCGAGGAGCAAGGGTCACCTCAGCACGATCCTCTCCGGTGAGGTTCCGTCCTACTACCTCGCCCAATGTCAGGCCGGCCTTCTCGTGTCCGGCCGCGACTGGCTCGACTTCGTGTCCTACGTCGCGGGGATGCCGCTGTTCGTCAAGCGCGTCCTGCCCGACCCGAAGTGGCACGACGCCATCCGGGAGGCCGTCCGCGAGTTCGAGCGCGCCGCCTGGGAAATGACCGCCCGCTACGAGCAGGCCGTCACCAACCTTCCCGCCACCGAGCGGATCAACTTCGACACCGTGGAGCTGAAACTCGCATGAGAGTCACCATCGAGAAGAAGACAGACCAACTGAACTTCGAGGACTTCCTGGGCGGCGTGACCCGTGTCGTCACCATCGCCGGGGTCACCGCAGGCACTAAAGAGCAGCAGTACGACATCGCCATCGAGGAAGACAAGCGCGTGTGGCGACCAGCGGTGACCGTCCTCAAGCTCCTCGTTGCCGCCTGGGGTGACGACGCAACCGAGTGGGTGGGTCGACGCGCCGAACTGTACGGCGACCCCACCATCATGTTCGGCCGCGATCGTGTGGGAGGCATCCGGGTCTCACGGATCAGCCACATCGACAAGCCGTTCACTGCCTCGCTCACCGAGACGCGCGGCAAGAGGAAGGCCCACACCGTCGACCCGCTGCCTCCCGCTGACGACATCGACCGCCAGTTGGAGGCCCACGACCTCGCCGCCCAGGTCGTGTCCGCTCTCGCCGACGCCACCACCGAGGCCGAGGTTCGCGAGTGGGGCAACCGGGCACACGCTCGCAACCTGCTCGACGTGCCGGTTGACGGCGTGACGGTGCGCGACCGAGCGACCGCCCGCCTGGCCGAGATCGAGGCCGAGATGGCTGGGGGTGCCGCATGATCCGCGTCACCGCCGCCGCCCTATTCGGCGCCTGGTTCGACGGCGCCACCGGAACCCTGCGGCACCTCGTCGAAGCGTGGGGTGCGCTGTGAAAACCAGTCTTACGCCCACGAAGGACGGTGCGCGATGACCGCCTTGTTCGAGGTTGAGCCCACCCCACCGCGCTCCCAGTCCGGGCCGGTCGCCTGGTTTGGCGGCAAGGGGCACATCTCGGGATGGGTGGCCGCCCACCTCCCCGAGCACCAGACCTACGTCGAGCCCTACGGCGGCGCTGGCAGCGTCCTGTTCACCAAGCCCGCAGCGCCGATCGAGGTCTACAACGACCTGCACGGCGACCTCACCAACCTGTTCCGAGTGCTGCGCGACGACCCTGATGAGCTGAACCGTCGCGCCACGCTCACCCTGCACTCGCGCGCCGAATACGAGCACGCCGTGGACGTTCTCAACGACCCCACCAGCACCGACCCCCACGACCGCGCCCTCGCGTTCTTCGTCGGCATGAACCAGGGATTTGGCGGCACCTACCCCACCCTCGGGCGGTGGGCGAAGTCCAAGGGACAGCGCCTCTCGGGCGGCATGGGCAACAACACCGCACAGTGGTGGCGCAAGGTCGCGTTCATCGACACCTGGCATGAGCGACTGGCGCGCGTGCAGATCGAGAACCGCGACGCCCTCGCCGTCATGCGCGAGTACGACAGCCCCGAGACGACCTTCTATCTCGATCCGCCCTATCCGGGCGAGACCAGGCGCATGTCGCTCAACGCCTACAAGCACGAGATGAGCAACGACCACCACGAGCAGATGGTCGGCCTGGCACTCACCTTGCAGGGCCGCGTCGTGCTCAGCGGTTACGAGACGCCGCTCTATGACGTGCTGGACGAGGCCGGGTGGACGCGAATCTACCGCAACGTCCACGCGCGAGGTGCGAGTGCTGGCGGCAAGACCCGCTCCGAGGTGCTGTGGATCAACCCCAGCGCCGACGAGTCTTTCGGTCCCGAGAGGCCAGTCCAGTGAGGGCCCTCATCGCGTCGTGGCTGCTGACCCTGGCCGCGATCGTCGACAACGCACAAGCGGACTGCGGGGGTGACGACGAGTGAGCCGCAACCGGGCCAGCGCGAAGAAGGCCGGCACGTCGTGGGAGTCCGCGATCGTCACCGCCCTCATCACTGCCGGTTGGCCCCACGCCGAACGCCGACGACTCGCAGGCAGCAAAGACCGCGGCGACGTAGCTGGGGTGCCTGGGGTCGTGATCGAGGCGAAGAACACGAAGGCCATCAACCTCGCAGCCGCACTCGACGAAGCGACCGCCGAGGCCATCAACGACAACGCACCCATCGCCGTCGCGTGGATCAAACGCCGCGGCAAGACCCGCGCCGAGGACGGATACGCCGTCGTCTCGGGCGCCACATTCATGCAACTACTCAAGGAAGCCGGTTACTGACATGCCATCGAACGCTGAACTGATCCGCCGCGTCGACAAGAACGGCCCGATCGTGATGGACCCGGACGCCGCTGGTCTGGTGGCGCGGTTCGTTGCCGGCCAGCCCGACGCCGAGACGCTGACCGAGATGATCCTGGGCGGTGCGGCATGAAGGACGACCCGACCGCCTGGATGGACCAGGCCCCATGCGTCAACGACAGCCGCTTCCTCGCCGTCGACAACCCCGTCAACATCCAAGACGCCCAAACGATCTGCCTCACCCGCTGCCCCGTCTACACCGAATGCCGCGCCTTCCGTGACAGCGACCCCAACGGCGACCTCCACGAGTTCGAAGGCATCTGGGCTGGTGACCTCTACGACCCAGCCGCCAAGCGCCGCGAACGGAACCGAGCCGCACGCCACAACGCACGCGGCGCCTACTCCGACCGGATGCGCGAAAACGAAGCCCGACCAACCTGCGTCAACGGACACAGCCGCGAAGACCACGCCTACATTAGCGAAACCACCGGCCGAATCGTCTGCCGCATCTGCCGCAACATCCAGTCCGTCGCCTCCACCAAGCGAGCCCGCGAGAAGGCCGGTGACAGCGATGCGGCGTGACGACAAAAGGCACGGCACCCCCGCTGGGCACGTCGCCGGATGCCGCCGCGAATGCTGCCGCAAAGCCAAACTCGCCTACGACAAGCGCCGCAAGCTCGATGCCATCCAAGGCATCGACCGCCGCGTCCCCACCTGGCGAGTGATGCGCCGCATCCAAGCGTTGCAGGCGATCGGCTGGTCAGTCCCCAAGATGGCCGAAGCGTCCGAAGGGCGCATGAGCTTCAAAACGATCTACGGATTCGCCCGCACCGAGTACGTGTGGGTCAGCACCTTCAAGGACGTCGACTGGCTGTACCGGCGCCTCATGCTCATCGCCCCCGCCGCATCCTCGCCCGGCGTCACCCGCGCCAAGCGCCACGCCGCCCGCATGGGATGGCCCCCGCCGCTCGCCTGGGACGACATCGACGACGAGGACGAGCAGCCGACCAACTGGCAGTACCGGCCCGCCGAGCGCGTCGACCTCGTGCGCGACTACATCGACCGCGGCCACGGGCTCACCGAGATCCTGGCGATCCTCAAGGTCAACCGTGAGGCGTTCGAGAAGTGGTGCGCCCGCAACGGCCTCAACCGCGAATACTCCGCGCTCGTTGCCGCCCAGCATGTGCGCGCAAGGCAGGGGCGGTGGGCGTCGTGAGGACCCTTGACACCACCAACGCCGGGCACGTATCACGCGGGCGCGCGCGTGGTAAAATCGGAAGCGCCCCGACTGGTGCTGGTAACACCAAGCCGGGGCTCGACCGCACCACCTGGATGAGAGGAAGTGCAAGCCGTGGCTGACATTATGCCACCACCACCCGAGGATTCATCACCCGGACGACGCAAGCGAGAGCCCCGCGAACAGATCAGCGCCGGCCTCCGATTCGACATCCTTCGCCGCTGCAACTTCGCCTGCTACTACTGCGGCGTACCAGCCTCGCTCGGCCTCAAGGTGCTCCACGTCGATCACGTCATCCCCGTCAGCCTTGGCGGGACGAATGATCCGTGGAACCTCGTCGCCGCCTGCTGGGACTGCAACCTCGGCAAGGCCGGACTGCCGCCCACGCGCGAGCTGGTCAACCAGGTCAGGGACGACTTCTGCGCCTACCCAAGCCCCCGCGAAGCCCGCATTGACCAGTGCCGGTACTGCCGAATGCCTATCGAGGTCTTCGAGGACGAGGACTACGACGGCCAGTGCGTGACGTGTAACGAACTGATGTGCGACTCCTACGACCAGGCACTCATTCGCCACGGACTGCTCAAGCGGGGAGGTGGCGGCGATGTGGTTTAAGGTTGATGACAAGCTGCACGACCACCGCAAGTCGCGCAAGGCTGGCCGCGCCGCGATGGGCGTCTGGGTCCTCGCCGGGTCGTGGTCGATGGACAACGAGACAGACGGCTTCATACCCGAGGACGTGCTGTCTCGCTGGGGCACCAAGGCTGACGCGACTCGACTGGTCGCCGCAGGATTCTGGAACCCCGACACTCACGAGGGCGAGCCGGGGTGGAGGTTCCACGACTGGGCACGATTCCAGCCATCGGCCGCAGTGACGGCGGCCAAGCGAGCGAAGGAGCACGAGGCTGGCCTGCGCGGCAACCACAAGCGTTGGCACCTCGACCGCGGGATCAGCGACCCCGACTGTGAGTTCTGCCATCGGGTACCCGATCGGGAGCCCGATGGGGCACCCGACGATGACCCGATCGGGGGGGGCGAATCGGCCCCGATTCCCCCCGTACCCGTACCCGATCCCCTTACTACTTCCTCTAACGAGGAAGTAGGCCAGTCCGACGCTCGACCCGACATCATTCGGATCTGCGACTACCTCGCCGAAGCGGTCGAGGAGAACGGCAGCAAGCGACCAGCCATCACCAAGAGCTGGCTGACTGAGGCTCGCCGGATGCTCGACCTCGACGGCCGCACCGAGGATGAAGTGATCCGAGCCATCGACTGGTGCCAGCGAGGCGAGAGCGACCGCGCACGGTTCTGGCGCCCGAACGTCATGTCGATGCAGAAGCTCCGAGCCAAGTTCGACCAGATGCGCTTGCAGGCCGCCGAGGAGTCACGCGCTCAGCAGCCACGCCAGTCGCGCGCATCCCAGTGGCTCCAGCTCGCCGCGGACCTCGGCGACCAGCACGAAGACATCCGACAGATCGGCGGAGGACGATGAACCAGCAGGAAGCCGCAGCTCTCCTCGGCATCGCAGCAGCATTCGACAACCGCAAGCCCGACCCGGATGCAGCGAAGGCGTGGGCGGTCGCGCTCGAGGGCCTGCCGTTCGGTGACTGCCGGGATGCCGTGATCGCGCACTACCGGAAGACCAACGACTGGCTGATGCCGGCGCACGTCATCGGCGAAGTTAAGCGGGTCCGAGCCGATCGCCTGTCGCACACGGACATGCCTTCGCCTCCGCAGGGTGCCGCCGATGACCCGGCTGTCTATAGCCGCTGGTATCGCGAGACCCGCCTGTCGATCATGAACGGCACTTATGAGCCGCCCGCCACTCCCGAGCTAACTCGTCGCAACATGCGCGAACTCACCCAGGCCCGCCACGTCGACACCGCATGATCCACCACCCGGCACCACGCCGCACCCATCACAAGGAGAACCACATGAGCAGCACCACCGAGGCGCTGATCAAGCGCGTACTGACCGAACACGTCTGCGTCGGGGGCACGTACTGGGACGGCGAGCGCAAGACCACGTTCGCTACCTGCCAGTGCGGCGCCCGGTGCTATCTCGTGCGAACCGAGCCCAGCCACGCCGCCCACGTTGCCGCCGCCATCACCCAGGCGCTCGCTGAGCGGGGTGAGGTCGAGCCGGTGCGCGAGTGCGACCACCCGAACCTCGACCATGACGAGCCCTGGTCCTACTGCTGGCCCTGCCCAAAGTGCGGTGTCTGCAAGTTCATCGGGCACGGGCCGCTGTGCCTTGAGTGCGCGACCGTCCCTCGCGAGTCCGACACCACCTGGGCCGAGGACGCCGCCGCATCCCACCGCGCCCTCTACGACACCGACAGCGGACGACTCGACAACAGGAGTGAGCGATGAGTGACGCACCTGAGACCAGCCCTTTGCCCACGAGTGAGGTGACGGCATGAGCGCCTACGCGGCCGACGACCTACCCCTTGTCGACGTGGTGGGCGCCGAGAGCAATCGCCCGCGCGGCCACATAGCCCTCGGCGAGCCCGACAGTCAGGCAATCGCCGTGTTCACCGACATGGGCCGCCACCTGACCTTCTGGTCCTACCAGCGCGGCCAGTTCGACGCCGCTGGCGCCCGCAATCTCGCCCACGAGCTGACCCTCTGGGCCGACCGACAGGAGAACCGATGAACTGGCTTGCACAGGCCGCAGGAGCGATGGGCGACGAGAGCGCCCGCCGCCAGAAGATCATGACCCTCGGCGAACTGCGCGCGGCGCTCCAGATGCTGCCGCTCTCAACGCCCGTCACCGTCAACGGCCAGCCGCCCGCCTCGCTCGCCTCCTACCGGGGCATGTACGAGCGCCTGGCGATCGGCGCCAAGCGGCACCGCGACGACTACGAGACCCGCGTCAACAGGTACACCGCGCACCCCGACTACGACCCCGACCCGGCAGTCGCTGACGTGACCATCGCCGAGCCCGTAACGGCGGAGGAGATGGTCAAGGCACTCGACCTCGCCGACGGACTGGACTTCGGTGGCTACAAGGGCGGCGTCTTCGAGATGCACGCCGGGACGTGGATGCACGTCGCCGAGTCCGGTGACTGCGGCCTGGCGGTCTACGGCGTGCGGCTCGACGGTGGGACGGCGGTCATCGTGGCCGGTGAGTACGAGTGGTGATCCGCTCTTTCGGTCCCGAGGGAAGTGACGAGCGATGACCGCCTGGACGCACCACGACCCCGCCGTCCGCAAGCTGATCCGGCAAGCGCAGGCGGAGGCGTGGGATGCGTGCATCGACGACGCCGAGGGTGCTGGCTGGCTGCACGACTTCGGCGCCGACGACCTGGCCCTGCAAAACCCGTACCGCGAGGAGACGCCATGACCACCACCGGCTGCACCTGCGACTCGAACGCACCCCACTGGCACACGCGCGCCGTCCGCGAACGTGAGGCAGTCGCGTGGGAGGTCGGCTACCTGCGCGGCGTACACGACAACGAAAGCGACCTAGAGCGCGCCGACAACCCGTTCGAGGAGGAGCGATGAGCGAGCTACTGCGCGACTTCAACAACGCGCTCGACTGCTGCGGAACCTGCGCCGGGGGCGTGCTGAACCGTCACGTCACCGACCGCCTCGCTGCTGTCACCGCGCGCGCCGAGGCAGCCGAAGCCAAGGTCGCGCGGATCGAGGCGCTGGTGAGCGACTACGCCGGAGCGATTGCCGTTCCCGAGTGGGCGACCGAATACACGCGGGGAGTCGTGGACGCCGCGCAACTGGCCCACGATGACCTCCGCGCCGCCCTGGCTGACGAAGGGGACACCGATGAGTGAGACACCGCAGACCGCCGAGAAAGGCGCGAAGCCGAAGGTCCGGTGCCGCCTGCTCGGCCACCGATTCTTCTGGCTCGACGTGAACCGCCGCCACCACTGCGCCCGCTGTGGAGTGACCGACAAGCGGTTCGTTGAGCAGTCCGCGCAGATGCGACGGATCTCCCCGAGGTTCGGCTGCGACTGCGACGAGTGCGAGACCGCGCTTCGCGCCACTCCGGCCGAGAGGAGCAACCAGTGACCGCCGAGAAGGCGCAGAACCTCGCGGGTCAGTGGTGCGGGCAGACGCAGCCGCATGGACCCCACCGCTGGGCACCCTCGATGTACCAGTCGACCTCGACGTTCTGGCGCGAGTGCGCTGGTCACCTGTCCATCAAGGTGGCCGACGGCTCGACGCGATGCGCTCGCCAGCGTATGCAACAGGTCACTCCGGCCGCTAAGACCAGCGACGCCAAGGAGGCGCGATGAGTGACAACGACTGCCGCTGCGGGCGACCAACCCGGAACAACGCCTACACCTGCGACACCTGCGCCGACGAAATGTTCAAAGCCCTCGGTGACGTGCCCTGGTTGGACGAGGAGCTGGAAACATCGACCACGAAGGTCGCCGGCATCGACTATCGGCGTGTGGGTGGCGGGAAGGGTGGCAAGAAGCCCGCTGAACGCCCGTCGCCGGTCTCGTGGGGTGCGAGTGACGCTAGGGCCCACCTGCGCGCGATCATGGTCGCTTGGGTGAAGTTCTGTGCTGAGACCGATGTGCGGAACAGCTCGCCATATCCCGGCCTCCCCAACGACACGTTGCCCGCGATGAGTCGCTACCTGATGTGGCGCGTGGATGGCCTCACGCTCCTCGACATCGGCCCCGACGCCATCGACGAAATCACCGACGCTGTCGCCAAGTGCCACAAGGCGATCGATACGCGGCCCGACAAGTGGTACGCGGGACCCTGCAACGCCGAGGTCGAGACCGTCGAGTGTGGCGCCGACCTGTACGCCCTCGCCGACCGGGGCGACGTCAAGTGCCCCGTGTGCGCGTCCGTCTATGACGTGGGGGCTCGTCGGGCGTGGCTGCTCGAGGCCGCCGAGGATCGCCTCGCCGACGCATCCACGCTCGCCCGATCCGTGTCCTGGCTCGGCGCGGCACCACTCAACGCCGCCCGTGTCCGCAAGTGGGCTGAGCGTGGCCGGATCACCGCCAAAGGCCACATCGACGGCCGCCCGCTGTATCGGGTCGGGGACGCCATCACCCTGCTCGCCAAAGACGCTGCACCCGACACCACAGACAGGAAAGCCGGATGACCACGCCTTACTACGAAGACGAGCGGGCCACGCTTCACAACGCCGAGGCGCTTGCGACTCTGCGCGAACTGCCAACCGCCAGCGTCGATGCCGTCATCACTGACCCCCCGTACTCATCGGGCGGCGCAATGCGCGGCGACCGACAGCAGCCAGCCGAGAAGAAGTACCGGGGGTGGTCGCAGAACTCGGACGGCTCCAGCAAGGCGCCCACGAGCACCTACGCCGGTTTCACTGGCGACACCCGTGACCAGCGCGGGTACCTCGTCTGGTCGTCGATCTGGATGACCGAGTGCCAGCGCATCCTCAAGCCTGGTGGCACCTTCGCCGTGTTCACCGACTGGCGCCAACTCCCCACCACCACCGACGCCGTGCAGGCCGCGGGGCTCGTGTGGCGTGCCGTCGCCGTCTGGGACAAGGGCATCGGCCGACCAGTCAAGGGCAGGTTCCGAAACCACGTCGAGTACGTCGTGTGGGCAACCAACGGGCCGCACTCCAGCCCCCAGGACGTGTACCCCTCGACCGTGCTGCGACACACACCACCCACCAGCAGTAGGCGCGTCCACCTCACCGAGAAGCCGGTGGGGGTGATCTCGGACCTGCTAACCCTGATCCCCGCGGGCTCGGTCGTCCTAGACCCCTTTGCTGGGTCGGCGACGACAGGCGTTGCCGCACTTGAGGCGGGCCACCGTTTCATCGGGGTCGAGATGTCGGAGCATTACGCCGAGGTTTCCGCCAACCGTCTCCGCACCGTCACCCAGGGCTGCCGCGACGACGGAGGTCAGGACGCCATCGACTTCGGGGAGTCGGCGTGATGAGCCAGCACGCCGGGAGTGACCAGTTTCGGATCGAGTGTCGCGATGCTCGACTATTCCGCTGGCGAGTCGCGGGCGACGGGATGCGCGGGCTCGGGCCCATCTGGACAGACGTGTTCCTGACTCGACGTGGGGCCGAGCGGTTCATTCGACGACACACCTGGCAACCCGACCGAACCTGACCGACCCCGCGCGCGCGTTCTAAACCATCCCCGGTTTGCGCGCAAGAGCAATCTATGACACACTGTCACACGGGTTAGGACGATTCGTCGTCCCCCCACACCCACGCAGCCCCCGGAAGTGCCCCACGCGGCGCCGGGGGTTTTGCGTCCCACGATCGGCCGCGCCACCGCAGACCACACACGCCTAGAGCGATCCCTGCCGAGTGAGCCCGGTCGTCAACCCTTGCAGGTTCCGGCACCCGCACGAGTGAACCTGTGAACCCTGCCGCTGGTGGTGACTACGGCGCCGTGCAGCCACCACCAGCGGTTCAGGCTTACCGAGGCCACATGGAGGCCAGCATGGAACCCATCGGCCAGCTCCTCGACGCCCTCGGTGTGTGCCACTCACCCGACGACGGTGAACTCATCGCCGGGGCCGTCGTGCTCCTCAAGGTCATCGACAGCGACGGCGAAGTGTCCGTGCGGCAAGTCAGCAGCGACGGCCTCAACTGGCTCGAACGCGGCGCCATGCTCCGGGTTGCTGAACTCACCGAACGGCCCGTGAACGACCTGTGGGACGACGAGTGACATGGCCGGCGCAATCGACAACACCCAGGCCCTTGAGTTCTTAGAGGCATACGCGCGGTACGCCATGCACGAACACGCAGCGATCGAACCCCGCGGCTACGACAGCGCCCGACGACGCGCCGAGATCCACGCCGACATCGACGCCACGCTCGACAAGATCGCCGAATACAAGGCACTCGCATGAGCGACCAGACAGTGCAGGGCATGGGTCGTCGGCAGATGCGAACAGGCGACGAATACGACGCCCTGACTCGCTGGCGACACCGATACTGCTGGACCCAGCGAGCCGGGGCCGTGAGTGCCGTCAAGCGCCGGGCTCGCCGACGCGAACGGCGCGAGGCCAAGGCGGCCCTGCGATGAGCCGCCACGACTCGCAGCCCCCGCACCCCGACTGGACACCCGAGAGCCGACCCTGCGCCTGCTTCGAGCGGCCCGGTTATCGGATTACCGCCACAGACGGAACCGAACTGTTAATCCCGCCGAACATCACCCTCGGCTCGGAATGACGCGCATCACCGCATAACGCCCCAATGTGCGAATGAACGCGCACAGCAGCACCCATCACCCCATCCGCCGCCGCCCCCCTCAACAGCGGGCGCCGCCGAGAGGAACCCGCATGGCCCTCGCAGACATCGAGCAGAAGCTAGTCACGGGCGTACCCCACAAGACCTGCACCGTCTGTCACCACATGGCAGAACGCGGCGACGAATGGGCCGAACGCCTGCGCCGCCTACTCCGCAACCGAGGGCTCAAGTTCAAGGACATCGCCCGCGAACTCGCCGACGACCCAGACGAGCCAACGATCAACGAGAGCACCCTGAGTCGCCACGCCCAACGCGGCTGCCTGGCGAACGAGTCGCTGCGGTGAGCCTCGACGACATCGAGGCCAAGCTCCGCGCCCGCCACGTCGGCACCATCGAGGAGCAGTCACTCAAGGGCCGCGTCACCGTCGAGTCCGATGGCGGCACCTTCGAGAACGTCACCGTCGAGTCGCCCATCACCAACGGTGACTGGTCCCACATCTTCACCATCTTCCGTCTCGATCCCGACGAGTTTGAGGTCGCAGACGACACCGTGCGCATGTCGACCTGGCAGCAGTCCAAGGGCCTCGACGACGGCACCCGCGACATCGTGCAGCTCTACTCGTACAGCGCACGGTTCACCCGCAAAGCCAAGGCGCGGCTCTCCGACGACGAGATCGCCGCACGCCGGGCCGAGGTCCGCAAGTGGAAGGTGCCGTCAGAATCCTCGCGGAAGCGCAAGGATTCTGACACGCCCGTCGCTGCGGTCATCAACCTCGCCGACATCCAAGGCGGCAAGTCCGAGGGCGGCGGCGTCGCAGCCACCCAGCAGCGACTCCACGACGGCCTCGAGAACGTCACCCGCTGGCTCGACCGCATGTCCGACGACTACCACATCGGCGAGATCGTGCTCGTCAACAACGGCGACCCGATGGAGAACTGCGCCGGCAACTACGCCGCCCAGATGTTCACCGTCGAACTCAACCACCGCCAGCAAATGAACTTCGTGCTCGACGTGTGGGAGCAGTACGCCAAGCACCTGTTCCCCCGAGCAGACCGCGCCCGCTTCGTGTCCGTCCTCTGTAATCATGGCGAGTTCGGGCGCATGGGTGGCGCCAAGAACCAGACCAGCGACAGCGACAATGCAGGCGGCTTCCTCGCCGAAACCCTGCGCCGCGTGCTCGACCGGCCCGAGTTCGCACACGTCGAATGGACCATCCCCCACGACCAGATGACCGTCTACCCGACGATCAACGGCGTACCGATGGCATTCAACCACGGCCACAAGATCCCCGGCAACGACGCCAGCGGGTTCGAGAAGTGGCTCAACGGCCAAGTCAGAGGCGACGCAGACGCACACGCCGCACGCATCTGGCAGACCGCACACCGCCACCACTTCGCCGCCTGGGACATGGGTAGCTGCTCAGTGTTCCAAGCACCCAGCCTCGACGGTGGCAGCAAGTGGCTCACCGACATGACCGGCCGCTACTCACGCTCAGGCATCCTCGCCTATCTCGTGGGTGACCACTCGCCGCTCGGCTGGTCCGACATGGCGTTCCTGTGAAGACGGGGCAATGACTTGCCCACCATCTGCTCAGGCCGCCAAGACTGCACCTGCGACGCCCAATGGCGCTGCGGATGCGGGGGCTCGAAGGTCACATGCGATGCGGTCGACGGGTGCTGCCCGAACTGTCAGCACCGAGTGTGAGCTGTGCGGCTGCTGGCCTGGTCGTGGATGCGGATGCGTGATCTGAGCAGGCCACCCACCCCACCGAGTAGCTAGCCCCCACCGGCTACCCCACGCCACCACCCAGGCCACCCCATGCCACCCGCCACCCCGACCCGCTGGTGGTCGCAGCCTCGAGCAGAACGCGAGGTGACAACGACGTGAGCCTCGCCCCACGAGACGACGCGCTACGCAAGAGACTCCGAACCAAGTACGCCCGACTCGGCCTACCCTGCGGCATCTGCGAGCAGGCCATCGACTACACCGTGGCCTATCCCGATCCGATGTCCGCGCAAGTCGATCACATCATTCCGATCGACAAAGGTGGCGCCGACGCGGCAGAGAACTGCCAGCCGGCCCACCGCTCCTGCAACCGCGCGAAGTGGAACACCACCCCCACCGATTACGCCGAGCCCATCGAGGCGCCGCGAGTCTTCGTCACCGATCGAGTCTGGTGACCGGGGGGAGGTCCCCCCACCCGCCACGGCCCTTCCGCCTCCCGTCATACGGACATCCTCCCCCCGAACCTCCCCCCCTCCCCCCTCAACCTCGTTGGAGGTGACCTGATGGCGCGTAAGACTGACCTGCGGGTCGTTTCTGAGGCTGAGCGGGAGGTTCCTCCGACGCTGCTCGAGGCTGTGGAGCTGGGTGATGTTCTGGCGATCATGAAGGCTCAGCGTCGGATCATTGCGGAGTCGTTGGCGACGGCTGCGGAGAACACTCGCCCCCAGTTCAGCAACGAACTCAACAAGCTCAACTCTTTGATCTCTGCTGAGGAGTCGCGCCGTTCGGTCGAGGATGAGGACCGTTCGGTGGTGGCACAGACCCGCGATGAAGCCTGGGACGGCACCGGCTACTGATCGGCGCCCGTTGTCGGAGGTGGCTCGCCATGTCGTCGCTCCGACTGGCATCGCTTCGACGGGGTGGCCGAAGGTTCGCGACACTTGCCACCGCCTCGGTTGGGGTTTCGATGGTTGGCAGGATGGCGCTGGCCGACTGATTCTGGCGAAGCGTGCGGATGGCTCGTATGCGTCTGACACGGTGATGTTGAGCATCCCGCGCCAGGTCGGCAAGACGTATCTGATCGCGTGCATCATCTATTCGCTGTGTCTGACGGAGCCGGGTTTGACGGTCATCTGGACGGCGCACCGGAAGACGACGGCTGCGGAGACGTTCGCGCAGTTCGATTCGATGTCGCAGCGCCCCACGGTGGCTTCGCATGTGAAGCAGGTTCTGCGCGGCAAGGGTGACGAGAAGATCCTGTTTGCGAACGGCTCGCGGATCTTGTTCGGTGCTCGCGAGTCTGGTTTCGGCCGTGGCTTCACGGGTGTTGACGTGCTGGTGTGCGACGAGGGCCAGATCATGACTGAGGCGGTCATGGAGGACATGGCCGCGACGCAGAACGTGGCACCTAATCCGTTGTTCTTCTTGATGGGTACTCCGCCGCGACCGAAGGACCCTGGCGAGACGTTCTTGCTGTTCCGGCAGGAAGCACTCGACGGCGAGTCTGATGCGACGCTGTATATCGAGACGAGCGCGAAGCGTGGCTGCGATCCGATGGACCGCAAGGCGTGGCGTGAGGCTAACCCGTCTTTCCCGCACCGCACGACGGAGCGGGCGATGCTTCGTCTCCGCAAGAAGCTCAAGAACGACGACTCGTGGAACCGCGAGGCGCTGGGCATCTATGACGAGTTCTCGCGGCAGTTCTCCCCGATCAACGGCCCCTTGTGGGCTGCTGGCGTGGATGTGGGCCCGTCTGCCGACAAGCGCCCGGCCGGCATGGCTGTGGACATGTCGCATGGCCGGGAGATCTCGGTGGGCGCGTGTTGGCTCGAGGACACTTCGGCGCATGTCGAGGAGGTCTGGGCTGGTGTCGATGAGCCTGCCGCGGTCGAGTGGGTTGCCGCTCGTGCTGGGCGTCGTATGCCGGTGTTCATTGACTCGATGTCACCTGCCGCTTCGATGATCCCGGCGTTGAAGTCTCGCGGCGTGAAGGTCTATTCGGGCGGCCCGACTGACATGGCCCGCGCCTGTGGCTTGGTCGCTTCCGACGTGGAGGCGGGCCGTTTGACTCACGCCGGCCAGGTGTCGGTCGACGAGGCTCGCGAGGGCGCACGCAAGCGCCCGATCGGTACCGCTGGCGGCTGGGGTTACGACAGGCGCGACCCAGCGGTCTTCATCCACCCCTTAGTCGCCGTGACGCTCGCGCGATTGGCGGCATCAATGACCAAGCAGAAACCGCAAACAACTGACCGGCCAGCCGGACGAAGGGTGGTGACCGGATAGTGCAGAACTTGATCCGCATCCCCGATCTGAACCCGACTGAGCAGAATCTGCTCGACGAGCTGGTGGTGCAGTGGCGCGCTAAGCGCACTCGCAACAACCTCCGCACGGCGTTCTATGACATGAAGAACTCTGAGCGGTCCCTGATGGGGCAGGCGGTGCCCGAGGTGGTGCGCCGTCGTCGTTTCGTCTTGGGCTGGTCGTCGATCGCTGTCGACAAGCTGAACCGTCGCTGCAACCTTGATGGTTTCTATGACGTGTCGGGCAACGACCTGGGCGCGTTGGGTCTCAATGACCTCATGACGTCGAACCGGCTGACGAGCGAGCTGTCGCAGGGTGGCGTGTCGTCGCTGATCCATGCGGTGTCGTGGCTGGTGACGACGCAGGGTGACACGCAGGCCGATGAGCCTGCGGTTCTCATCAATGCGCGTGACGCTTCGACGGCGACGGGCGTGTGGGATGTGCGCCGTCGCGCGATCCGATCGTTCTTGTCGATCACGGACATGGATGACGACGGCGAGCCGGTCGGGATGGTCATGTACCTCCCGAACCTGAACGTCACGATGACGAAGGTCGCCGGGAAGTGGCTCGTGGAGCGCCGCGAGCACCGTTACGGCGTCCCTGTGGACCCGCTGCGCTACAAGCCCCGCGTGGGGCGCCCGTTCGGCTCCTCGCGCATCTCTCGCGCGGTCATGTCGATCCACTTGCAGGCCCTGGCGGCGATGATCCGTGCGGACGTGAACGGTGAGGCGTACAGCCTGCCTCGTTACGTGCTGCTGGGTGCGACCGAGCAGGCTTTCCGCAACGCTGACGGGTCTCCGAAGGCTGCGTGGCAGGCGGCGTGGGATGCGGTGTGGGCTGTGGGTGACGATGCCGACGCCCCGTCTGACGCTCTGGCTCGAGCGGACGTCAAGCAGTTCAACGGACAGTCCCCGGAACCCCAGAACGCGCACCTTCGCATGTTGGCGCAGATGTTCTCGGGCGAGACGGGCATTCCCGTGGGCGAGCTTGGCCTGATCGGTGACGCGAACCCGACGAGCGCGGAGGCGCTGCTGGCGTCGCGGGATGACCTGATCGCTGAGGCTGAGCAGACGACCGATGGCTGGTCCCCGGACGTGTCGTCGTCGGTGACGCGCGCCCTGGCGATGCTGAACGGCGACGACCTGCCTGACGACCTCGACCTTCGGCCCCGTTGGCGCAACCACATGCACGTTTCGCGTGCTGCGGCTGCGGATGCGGGCACGAAGGTTGTCGACAAGCTGCCGTGGCTGGCTGAGACAGAGGTCGGCATGGAGCTGATGGGGCTCACTGAGGACCAGATCCGTCGCGCGTTGGCGGATCGTCGCCGCGCGCAGGGTTCGGGTGTGCTCGAGCTGCTGAGGTCGACTGCTGCGAACCAGGCTGATGCCGACGCTGCCGGGGCTTGATCTCCGCGATGGTGTGCAGGGCCTGATTCGGTCCTATGCGGCTGCGGATCTGGCGCTGTTGTGGCGCCAGGTGTCCAATGCCGCGGAGGCTGAGGTGGCGCTGCGGGACATCCTGCCGGCGCTGATCCAGACCTACGGTTCGGCTGCTGCGGTGCTGGCTGCGAACTGGTATGACGAGGCCCGCGAGAAGGCTGGCGTGGGCGGCTCGTTCACGGCGATCCCCGCGGACTTCGATGACGTGGGCGCTCAGTCGCTGGTCGGTTGGGCGAAGTCCCAGGCGACGGATCTGACTGCGTTCGAGGCGTTGATCCTCGGCGGGATGCAGCGCCGGATCGCGAACTACTCCCGTGGCACCGTGACCCGCTCGAGTGTCGCAGACCCAGCCTCGACGGGCTGGAAGCGCATCGGGTCTGGCGAGTGCGCGTTCTGCGCCATGTTGATCGGCCGCGACGAGCTGTATAGCCAAGCCACCGCCGACTTCGCCAGTCACGACAACTGCAACTGCTCGGCCTATCCGATCCTCAAGGGCGCAGAACCGATCAAGGTCAAGGACTACGTGAAGTCCGCCCGCAATGACGGATCGGATCGCTATGAGGCGGATTACGCCCGCGCCCGCGAGTGGATCGCCACTCACTGAGACCACCCCGGCAACACCGGGGCTACGCCTACGCCGAGCGGTCAATCGGCGGTGATGGAGGAAGCATGTCCGAGGCGCCCGAGGGCGGTAATGACAGCGGAGAGACGCCCGCCGCTGACGAGTTCACCCCGATCACTTCGCAGGACGACCTCAACCGCATCGTCGGGGAGCGCGTCAAGCGCGCCACGTCGAAGTACGCGGACTACGGCGACCTGCGGGAGAAGGCGGCCCGGCTCGACGAGATCGAGCAGGCCAACCAGACCGACGCCGAGAAGGCGCAGGCCCAGATCGCGGAACTCACTGCCGAACTGGCGACTCTTCGCGGCGAGTCAACTCGCCTGCGCGTTGCCGCCGAGCACGGCATCACTGACGCCGACGACATCGCACTTTTCCTCACTGGCGCGGACGAGGAGACCTTGACCAAGCAGGCCAAGCGTCTCGCCGAACGCACCGCCGACCGCAAGAAGAACGGCAATCAAGTGCCCCGCGAGGGCAACAACCCGTCCGCCGCTGGCGAGGGCGCTGACCGCGAGTTCGTGCGTCAGCTCTTCTCCGCGGAATAACCTGAAAGGAAGCCATCATGGTTTCGCTCGCAACTGGATCTCTCTCGATCCCCAAGCAGAAGCTCGAGCCGTGGCTCGGCAAGATCGGCAACGGTTCCTGCGTCGCCAGCCTGTCCGGCCAGACCCCCATGACGTTCGGCGAGGGCGAGTCGTGGACCTTCGACATCGGCGAGGCCGAGTACGTCGGGGAGGGCGCCCAGAAGGGCGCCTCGACGATCACCCCCACCACGAAGTCCGTCAAGCCGTTCAAGTTCCACAAGACCCTCCGCATGAACGAGGAGGTCCTGTGGGCTGACGAGGACCGTCAGCTCGAGGTCGTCGACGAGATCCTGGCTCTCATCCAGCCGGCCCTCTCGCGCGCCCTGGACTTCGGCGTGTTCCACGAGATCAACCCCGCCACGGGTGCCGTCGTGACCGCCATGAACGGCGGCCTGACCGACACCACCAACTCGGTTGAGTACGTCGGCACGGGTGCCGGCGCGCAGAAGCCCTACGTGAGCCTCGACGCCGCTGACGCGCTCGTTCTCGCCGACGGCTACGTCCCCCGTGACATCGCCCTGGACCCGGTTTACGCCGCGAAGTTCTCGGCCCTGCGTGGCGCCAACTCCGAGCAGAAGCTCTACCCGAACTTCCGCCTCGGGCTCGGGACCTCCGAGCTGGATGGTCACCGCGCGTCGGTGTCCAACACGGTCGGCGCTGTGGGCGTGGCTGCTGCCGCGACCAACGTCATCGGCTTCGTGGGTGACTTCTCGGCGATCCGCTGGGGCGTGCAGAAGCAGATCGGCCTCGAGGTCATCCGCTACGGCGACCCGGACGGTGGTGGCGACCTCAAGCGCAACAACCAGGTCGCCTTCCGCGCCGAGGTTGTCTACGGCTGGGGCATCGCTGACCTGAACGCCTTCGCCAAGGTCACCGACGCGGTGACCGAGGTCTGATGCCTCGTCTTCGCAACAGTCAGACCGGCGCGGTCGTCTCGTGCAGTGATGAGACGGCCGCCCGGCTGGGTGGCGAATGGGTTGCTGCTGACGAGGCGGCGCCCGCAAAGGCGCCGACCAAGAAGGCGTCTCCCCGCAAGTCCGAGAAGTGATAGGAGGGGGTGACCCGTGGCCGTAATCATCACCGTGGGCGACCTGCCGACCGCTCTACAGTCGGACGAGATGGTCGCGGCAATGATTGCCGGCGCTAACGCTAAGGCGTCACGGGTCGCCCCCTGCCTCACCTGGGATGGCGCCGAGGCGGAGAAGCCCGCCCCGTCTGCCGACCAGTTGGCTGAGGCGAAGCTGATCCTGATGGGTGCCGTGAAGCGTTGGATTGAGTCTGGCGCCGGCACCTACACCCAGCAGAGTGCCGGGCCGTTCGCGATGTCTGTGGACACTCGCCAGCGCACCGGCTACAACCTGTGGCCTTCGGAGATCGAGGGGTTGCAGGAGATCTGTGCGAGCGGCACCGAGAACTCGTCGGGCGCCTTCTCGATTCTGCCTCACCGCGGCACCTCGGCTCATCTGCCGTGGTGTGCGTTGGAGATGGGCGGCACCTACTGCTCGTGTGGCGTCGATATCGCGGGGGTTCCGATCTTCGAGTTGCCCGATAGTGACGCCTACTGATGTTCGCGCACGGTGAGACTGTCACGCGGCTTCGTGGGACGGCGGTGGTTGACCCCTACTCCGGTGAGCCAACGTCGACCGACTGGTCTGCTCCTGACTCGCTGGCGATCCCTGGCTGTGCGTTCAACCCTGGCGGCTCGCTCGAGCCGGTCGAGGCTGGGCGCACTCCCGTGGTGACAACGCCCGAGGTGTACGCCCCGACTGGCTCGGATGTTCTCTCGGGTGACCGTCTGGTGGTCCGCGGCTTGACGTTCGACGTGGTGGGCCGTCCGCAGGATTGGCGCTCGCCGTTCACTGGCTGGGCGCCGGGTCTGGTTATCCCGTTAAAGCTGTGGGAGGGCTGATGTCGTCTCGCGTGAAAGTGAACTACGGCGGCCCGTTCCGTGAGGTTTTGAACTCGGGCGGCACTCGCGCGTTCGTGACTGAGCGTGCGGCTCGGGTGCTCGCTGAGGCGAAGTCGCAGGCCCCGGTTGACACTGGCGCCTATCAGGCGTCGTTGCACATCGAGCAGGCGACTACTGACCGCGCTGTGGCGCGCGTTGTGGCCGCTGTGCCGTACGCGCACATCGTTGA
The DNA here is from genome assembly GCA_002686995.1 of Phycisphaeraceae bacterium. GTDB lineage: Bacteria > Planctomycetota > Phycisphaerae > Phycisphaerales > Phycisphaeraceae > NYZC01. Next base: position 24,183 of record NYZC01000117.1, read on the forward strand.
GGCCCGTAGCGGTGTCTTGGCTCGTTCTATCGACGCAGCGGGCGGTTCTTGATGACGTGGCAGCCTGCTCCGATCCTGTTCCCTGACGCCGAGCTGGTGTTGACGGGCGCGTTCCGTGGCGCCCTGGCGGCACACGCTGCCGCCGACGTGTACGTGTCCCGCTCGGTGCCGTCGACTCGCCGGCCGCGCATGTTGATCCTGAACCGTGATGGCGGCGCCTCGAACGGCGTCCGCGACCGTCCCCGCATCCGGGTCCGGGTGTGGGATGAGACGGACCAGAAGGCGACCGACCTGGCGCGCCTGGTTCTGGCGCTCGCCCCGTCGCTGTCCGCGTGGGATGACCGCATTCTGCGCGCCGAGATCTTGTCCGGGCCTTACGAGGTCGCCGAGGAGTCGGGGCAGGCGTTGCGCTATGCCCTGCTCGAGTTCCATCTCCGAGGAGAAGCGTTGTGAAGCTCAAGCACCCCACCACTGACCACGAGGTTGAGGTCGACGCCGACCACGCCGAGCCGTTCACGTCGCAGGGCTGGGTCGAGGTCAAGGCCCCGAAGTCCAAGCCTGCCGACGACAAGTAACCCCCAAGTCTTCGCCGTCCGCGCCCGGCGAGTAATGCGGCACCGCGCCGCACCACCCAACCCCGAAAGGACGGCCCCTCATGGCCCTCTCTGCTAGCAACGTCCGCGTTGCGGTGACTGGCGCGGTCTATGCAGACCTCACCGGTGGCGCCACTGCCCCCACTGGCACCGCTTCGGCGCTGACTGGTTACGACGACCTCGGCTATGTCTCCGAGGATGGCGTCACCCTGACGATGCCCGACGCTGGCGACGCGACCCCGATCCGCGCCTGACAGAACGGCGCCAAGGTTCGGGTCGTTCGCTCCACCAGTGACGACAACCCGCAGATCTCGCTCACCCTGATTGAGACGAAGCTCGAGGTCGTCGAGTTCGTGTTCGGCGTGACGGTCACCCAGACCATCTCCGAGGGCTCGTTCGAGTTCGACGTCGAGCAGGTCCGCGACCCCGTGCCCGTGATCCTCGATGTCGTGGACGGTGCCGAGCTGGTGCGTATCTACGCCCCGCAGCCGGTCGTCGCCAGCATCGGCGAAATCTCCCTGACCAGCACCGACGCCATCGGCTACAACGTCACGCTCGACCTCGAACGCGACAACACCGCTGGCTACAACTTCAAGAGCTGGCTGACCGCTCTGAAGTCCTGATAGACGCCCCCAGCCCGGCCCGCGCGGGGTCCGGGCTGGGGGACTCCATCACCCCGCGCCCCCTTCCGCGCAAGGAGCACACATGAGCACCACCCCGCAGGACCACGAGTCGTCCACGTTCGTCTACGAGTTCAAGTCCGGCAAGCGTGTCGAGCTGCCGGCGTTCCAGTCGCTGATGACGTTCGGTCGAGCGCGTCGTCTTCGTAAGCTCGACGAGGCCGAGCAGACGTTCGCGCTGGTCGAGGAGGTCTGCGGCGAGGACTCACCCGAGATGGCGATTCTCGACGAGATGGACCTGCCTGAGACGGCAGCATTCTTCTCCGCTTGGCAGTCTCACTCGGGCGTGAGCGTGGGGGAATCCTCTGGCTCGTCGGCCTGATCGACGAGCACCGCCCCGCTTTCGACTACGACTGGCGATCCCGCTTCGGGATGCCGGTCAGCGCGATCGGCGCCGGGATGCCGTGGGACGAGGCGATACGCCTCGCGGTCCTGCTTCATAAAGACCCGGCCTCGATGCTGTTCGCTTCCTCGCAGGGCTGGGACTACCCGGTGTCACGCGAGGCGCTGCTGCTCATGGACATCTTTGACCTTGAGCACGCGGTGAACAGCAAGAAGACCCCGAAGCCGCACACGATGCGCCCCGGGAAGTCCGCGAAGGACACGACTCGGTACGGCAACGCGGCGGGTCGCACGGTGGCTCAGGTCAAGGGCATCCTGGCGGATGCTCGCGCCGGGGTCATTCCGGTCTAGGCGCAGGTGCCTTCGGTGGTGGCGTTCTCGATCGCGGCGTCTGCACCTTCGGCGAGACTGTCGAGGGTGTCGTCGGTGGGCACCCACCGCCACTCGTCGCCCTCATAGGCCATCGAGTAGGACTGGGCGAACTTACCGAGGCTGATCCGCACGACAGCCTCGCCTTCGTCCTCGATGCGCACCTGGCCCGCCTCGAGCGGCATCCCCGTGCCGGCGCACGCCTCCGAGTATTCGACGTATGCCTCTTGGGGCACGGCGGCCTTGGCGTCGTCGGTCCACATCTCCCAGGCGCCCGCGAAGTCCCCGGACGAGAAGCGGTCGGCCTGCTCCTGTGCCGCGGCGTTGACGGCCTCGGGGTCGTTGGCGGCGTCGCTACCTCCGCAGGCTGTGAGCGGGAGCACTAGTGCGGCAATCCATGCGCGTGTCATGCGCTTCAGAGTAAAGCAACCGGAGGTGTTCCGTGGCTGAGATCGCTTCCGCTTTCGTGTCTATCGCACCCAGCATGAAGGGCTTTGGCTCGCGGCTGTCCTATGGGGTGGCTGGCGAGGTCAATGGTGCAGGCAAGCGCATCGGCTCTGGCTTCGGCAAGGTGTTCGCCGCGGCGGCCGCGGTCGGTGTGGGCGCTGCGGTTGCGGGCTACCTCAAGGGAGCGGTCGACCAGGCGTCGGATCTGAACGAGGCCGGGACGAAGATCGAGGCGATCTTCGGCAAGGGCGCGTCGGCGGTGCAGAACTTCGCCGGCAAGGGCGCGAAGGCGCTGGGCCAGACCCGCCTCGAGGTGCTGAATGCTTCGGCGACCTTCGGCACGTTCGGTAAGGCTGCCGGCCTGTCGGGGAACGACCTAGCGAAGTTCTCTACGGACTTCACGGGCCTCGCGACCGACTTGGCGTCGTTCAACAACACCAGCCCCGAGCAGGCGGTCGAGGCGATCGGTGCTGCGCTGCGTGGCGAGGCTGAGCCGATGCGTCAGTACGGCGTGCTCCTCGACGACGCGACGTTGCGTCAGGAAGCCCTCAAGCTCGGCCTGATCGAGACCACCTCTCAGGCACTCACGCCGCAGCAGAAGGTGCTCGCCGCGCAGGCTGCCATCTACAAGCAGACCTCTGACGCACAGGGCGACTTTCAGCGCACCTCGGGCGGCCTGGCGAACCAGCAGCGCATCCTGTCAGCGTCCCTGTCCGACCTCAAGACCGAGATCGGCACGGCGCTACTGCCGATCGCCACTCAGTTCTTCACCTACCTCAACACCACGGCACTCCCTGCTCTGACCAAGCTGGGCGGCTACATCTCCACGAACTTCGGACCCGCCTTCGAGAAGATCCGCACGGTCGTCGCGGGCTTCTTCAACGGCTCCGCTGGTGACGCCGGCAAGTGGGCCGAGAACATCAAGAGCATCATCCGCGACGCCGTGACGATTGCGACGAAGCTGTGGAACACTTTTGGGCAGGACATCGTTCGTTACGCCACGACGGCGCTGCGGAACACTCAGCAGATCATCGGCGGCGCCCTCAATGTCATCGCGGGCATCTTCAAGACCGTCTCGGCGATCATGCGCGGCGACTGGTCCGCGGCATGGAACGGCATCAAGCAGATCGTCTCGGGCGCCAAGGATGTCGTCGTCGGGATCGTGCGTCAGCTCGCCAATGTCGCACAGACCGTCCTGTCTGCTGGACTCAAGGCGCTCGTGGGCATCGCCAGGGCGGCGATGGAGGGCATGGCCGCCGCTATCCGGGTCGGCGTCGACAAGGCGGTCGGCTTCTTCAAGTCGCTCCCAAGTCGCGCATCGTCCGCGCTCGGCGACCTCGGTTCCTATCTGTACGCCAAGGGGCAGCTCCTCATTCAAGGGCTCATTGACGGCGTGCTGTCGAAGCTGGCCGCCCTGGGTAGCGCAATGGGCAGCGTCGGCTCCAAGATCAAGGGCTTCCTGCCCGGCTCCCCCGTCAAGGAGGGGCCGCTGACCTCGTGGAACAACGGCGGCGCCGGTAAGCGCCTCATGGATGCGCTCGCCAAGGGCATCGCCGATGGTGGCGACAAGCCCGCTGGGGCGACCAAGATGGTCGTCGGCAAGATCGCCGACGCCCTCGAGTCACAGCTCGACCGCGTGAAGTCCAGCGTGCAGACCATCAAGTCGGAGTTCGACTCGCTGGCTTCGTCGGTGGCTCAGGCGTTCACCCCCGACCTGTTCCAGTCGGCGACGGGCTCGGACTTCATCAAGGGCGCGATGGGCAGCCTGGCCGACCTCCGCGCCGTGAAGGGCGCCCTGTCCCAGCTCCGCAAGTGGGGCATCGACGGCAAGTTCATCGCGCAACTGTTCTCGTCGGGCAACCTGCCGCTCATCCTCGACCTGGCGTCAGGCCCCAAGGGGCAGGCGCAGATCGCGGCTACCGGGTTCGGGGTCGTGAACGCCTCCGCTGCTGGTCTCGGTCGCAATGTCGCGAGTGACGTCTACGGCAAGAAGCTCGACCGCCAGCTCGACGAGTTGCGCGCGATTCGCAAGGCCCTCGAGTCGCTGCCCAAGGGCGTCGGCAAGGAAATCAATGGCGCGGCCTCTAGCGGCCAGCGCAGACGGAAGGGGGCGGCGTGAGCCTCAGCCCGCGCATCACGTTCGGCGACCTCGACCTGACCGCTTACCCATTCTCCATCCTCATCGACGAGGGTGACGACGGTGTGGCGGTGAACGTCTATCAGGACATGATCTCGGCGCTGCGTGACGGCCGGATCGTCACCAGCAACACGACCGACAACCGCGAGGTGACTCGGACTGTCATGGTCGAGGGTTCCGACCTGCGTGACGTGGACGAGTCGGCGGCGTTACTGGCTCGCGAGTGCGAGAAGTCGCGAAACATCCTGACGCTCGACCCGGGCGACGGGTATGCGGCTTCGGCTGTCTATGAGACGTTCCGGGCGCAGATCGTGGAGCGTCGCAGCCGGGCGATGGATGAGGCTGCGGTGCGGCTGTTCGACATCACGTGGCCCGCCCTGCCGTTCGCGCGGTCGGTGGAGCCGTTCACTGCTGCGGGCGTGACGTCTGGTGCGGTGCCGACGACGGTCACGATCAACGACGCGACGGCGCGGACGGGCTGGCACCAGCAGGACCGTCCCGGTGGCGCACTCACTGACGCTTTCGATCAGAGCGGCAGTGAGGTCAGCATCGGCATACTGCGCGGGTATACCAGCGAGAGCCCCGCATTGGTTTACAGGCCCGCGACGCCCGTGGACATGTCCGATACGCCGTTCCTTACGGTTCGCTGGCGCTTTAACCCCGAGATGGGCGTTTACTCCTACTATGGCAGCCAATCCCGCGCGGATGGCACGATTATGCCCAATCTTGGCCTCAAGCAGTTTCCCGAGTCCCAGTGGAATGGCCCCTTTGAAACGACTTACCTGTGCTCCGACACTTCGGTTACCGAGTTCCGCCTAGAGCCTCCCGCTGCGTCGACATATCAGGGCGCTTCGCCTAGCGGCACCTTCTACATCGACAAGATCGTCCGCTCGAACCAGGCGCCCTTCACGGGCACGCTGCGGCAGAAGTCGGTCACGATTGATGTGCCCGGCTCCGCTCGCACGCCCGCTTCACTCGAGGTGAGTCACGCAACCTCTGGGCTCGGCAATGTGCTGGTCTACACCTCCCCCACCTTGTCCCTGACGTCATCGCCCGCCCTGTCGCCGTACACGCAGAGCAGCACGGCCGACGAGCCCGCCTATGTGTCGGGCCGGAGGTGGAATGCAGCTTCCCGCACTTTCGTCGTGCCAGTCTCGGCCCTTGGCCGCGGGCCTCACCAGATCGTTATGCGTGCAGATGAGGCGAACTGGGTCGTGAGTGCAGCACTACTTGTCGACGGCTTCGCGGTCGGCACGACGGTGGTGGGGCGCGCCTCGAGCGTCCTGCTGGCTGCGGACTCGGCCGGGATGCCGATCTACTCGCTGGGTTCGATGACCCTGCCGCCGCACGAGGTGCCGGAGGGGTCGAGTGCGACTGTACAGATTTCTGTGCAGCGCCCCGACTTGTCCGGGTCCGACCCCCGCGTTGACGAGGTGTGGGCGTTCCCCATGCCCGACGACGGCACGGCTCACCTGTCGGCCATCGCGGTCGGCACCCGCAAGCGCGTCTGGCTTGATGCGCCGACCGTCGACCGGCCCAACCCGGCCTGCTACGTGGGTAACGCTGTCGACCGCACCGACTCGTTCGGTGTGGATGGTGCGCTGTCGAACTGGGATGAGCATTACTTCACGGGGGGGAGCAATCAGGTGTTTGTGGTGACGTCGACTGCTCTTGATGCCCAGGTTGAGCTTGAGGGTCATGCTCGCTGGTTGACTCACCCGGCGGCTTGAGGTGGTGCGTATCCGCGTCGGTGGGCGCTGGTTACACACGTTCACGCACATCTCGGGCGTGAAGTACCGCCACGGTGCTGACGGTGGCTGTCTGGAGGCGTCGTGGTCGATCTCGCAGCGTCAGTCGGCGCTGGCTCACCCGGTGCTGATCCGTGGCGCTGTGGTGGAGATTTTCCACGGCGTGAACCGTGTGTGGGTGGGGCGACTCACTGAGGACGGGGCCGCGTCGTCGGAGTGTTACGCGGCGGGTTTCATCAACGACACCCACCACCTGCTCGCACTCTCGGGCAACCTGAACACCGACCTGAACACCGCCATCGCCAACGGCGCGGGATTCACCTACGTCAACGCCAGTGCCCCGCCTGCTCAGCCGACCGACACCCCTGGCGGCTACCTCCACGAGGCGGTCACCACGGCAGCCACCGCGGACAGCAAGCGCGCCACGGTGCGAGCCGATGGGGCGCTGCGGTTCGAGGCCGACCCGACGACCCCGACCCGCTACGTGGTGCCGGGCGTGGGCGTGATCGGTCGCGCCGACGAGGACTTCATGACACATGTGACGGTGCTCTACGTGTCGTCGGTGTCGGGCACTCCGCCTGTCCCCGACGCCACCGACACCGTGACCGCCGCCGACGAAGACGCCGCCGAACTCTACGGCCGGTCGGACTACTTCATCGACCTCCGCGAGCGTGGCCTGCACCTGCCAGCGGAGGCGATGCGGGTGGCCCAGGGCGTGCTCGACAAGGGCGGTGCCCGGCTCTCCTTCGCCAACAGCATCACCGTCACCGCTGACCAGTACCGCACGATCGGTGGGCAGCGGGTGTCGCTGGCCGAGGAGCGCGCGGGTCACATGGTGCGCTTCATGGGCGTGCAGACCCCTGAGCGGGTCGCGCGGGCATCCTTCGACGTGATCGTGGGGGCCACCGACTACGAGGCTGGCAGTGGACAGATCACCCTCTCGCCGCTGGGTCTCGCTGCCCGGAACCTCGCCGACATCATCGCAACGGTGCCGTCGCGCTTCACGAATCTGAATCCGAATCCTGGGGCGGGGGCGACTGCATCGTGACCGAGCCGTATCGCATCGAGGCGCGTCTGGTTCGTCCGCGGGTGAACGTGGAGAACGTCAACGCCGCCTCCCTCACGCTCATCCCATGTGCGGCTGTGGAGCCGCAGGGGGCTGTCTGGTTCGCCGAGACCCTGACTGCGGCCAACGAGCTGGCGGTGCGCGAATGGCTCACCACCCGCGACGACACCGAACTCGAGCGTCGTCGTTGGCTGCGTGCCGTCGACTCCGCCGACCTGCTCAACGGGTTCGACATCCTGCGCGCGTTCGCACTCGGCGACCCGATGCCCGCACCCGAGTATCCGCCACCCGACCCACTCGCCCCGGCTTGACTGCCGCGACCTTGACAACTCAATAGCGCACCCCGCCCCGGCCCCGCCACGCAAAGGACCGCCATGCTCACCGAAGTCACAACTACGTTCAACCTCAGCGACTACATCGGGGGCAACTACGACCCGCGGCGCACCAAGGTCTACCTCACCACGAACGCCGAGAAGAACCGGATCAGCGACAAGTCGACGGGCGAGATCCGTCTGGGTGGCGGCACCGTCACTCTCGCCGCTGATGGTGCCGTGTCCGCAACCACTTGGGCGCCCGGTGTCGACGCGAACCCGGCGTCGTGGCAGACCACGTTTCACATCGACTACGTGAACGCGGCGACCCGGCAGCGTCAGACCGTTGCGATCGGCCCGTTCACGATCACCACGTCGGGGCTGCTGACCGCGCTCGACGTGGAGCAGACCGTCCCGGCCGAGTACCTGACGACCGTGACGCAGCAGCTCGACACGAAGGTCACCGCCGCCGAGACCGCACGCGCAGGAGCCGAGGCTGCACGCGACGCCGCAGACGCCCTCGTGCTGTCCGACCTCGGCACCAGCGACGGGCAGATGACCGCCGTCGCGAACAACCCGAGCAGCCAGTTCAGTTCCGCGCTTTCGGCCTCGTTTGTGCAGGGCGGCGAGGCTTCTGCTGGGGCGCGGCGCGGCGACCTCGCGGGCGTCCCCCGTTCCCCGCTCGTCACCTCGGCGCTGTACCTCGAAACCCCCTACTCGCACGACGCCCAGGCGGTCCACCCCGACATCGTGGACGCGGGCGTGAGCGGCTGGAACGGCTACCGCTACTGGCTGGTGGTGACCCCGTACACCAACACCACCACCGCCGAGGAGAACCCCACCCTGTTCGCCTCGACGGACGGCGCAAACTGGGTACCCGCCCCCGGCGCACCCGCCCCGTTGATGACGCCGCCCACCAGCGGCGGCACCTTCTCCGACCCCGACATGGTGCTCGTCTCCGGCACCATGCACGTCTACGGACGCGAGTACGGCCCCGGCTACGAGAAAATCTGGCGGATCACCTCGACCAACGGCTCCACCTGGTCGGCGCCGTCGCTGGTCATCGAAATCTCGACCGGCAACCCGAGCAACAACCTCATCCTGTCGCCTGCGGTCGTCCACGACGGCACACAGTTCCTCATGTTCTCTTCCAAGAACTTCAACGCCATCGAGAAGCGCACCTCTGCGGACGGCGCCACATGGTCGGCGCCCTCTGCGGTCACCCTGACCGGAGGCCCCACCCCGTTCGGGCACCTCGACGTCATCAACGCGGGCGCAGGTAACTGGTTCATGCTGCTCCAGACCTACGGGGGCGTGGGCACCTCCGAGGCGCCCGACACCGGCTCCGAGATCAGGCTCGGCCGATCCTCGAACAGCGGTGCGTCGTGGACGTTCGCCACCGCCCCCATCCTCGACGCCCGTGGCGTCTCGACCCGCAACATCTACCGCACCACCGGCCTGTGGGAGAGCCGCGACGGCGCCGACTACTTCCGGCTGTGGTTCTCCGGCATCGACTACGCAAACGGCCAGGAGGTGTGGCGCGTCGGCTACACCGAGGGATGGGCGCCCGACGAGGCACAGCCCGCGACCGGGCTCGCCGTGCCGGGCAACGTCGAGGTCGACGGCGACCTCGCCGCCGTGCAGGGCGGATTCCGTCGACTCACGTCCCGACTGGGCATGTTTACCCGCGTCGTCACCGACCGCTTGTTCACCAACCAGGCACGCATCGGATTCGCCATCTTCGACCAGAAGCGCCTCGCCACCGCGAACCCGTCATGGAACACCGGCTTTGGCTATGGTGGGCAGCCGGCCGTGGTCGTGCAGTCCGCGCCCGGCAAGACCTCGGCGCAGGGCTCCATGCCCGTCGTAGCGTTGGTGAACAAGTCGAGCGACCTGACCAACATCACCGCCGACGACCGCTACGACATTCGCGTCAACAACACCGGCGTCTACCAGGTCGTGTTCCACGACGCCTCGCCTCTGTCGTCGTCCATCGTGCTCGCCGTCACCCACCAGGGCGACCTCACGGCCCTGCGCGACATCACAGGCACCCGCAACGTCAAGGGCACCCAGTCCGTCTCCAGCGCAAGGGGCGACTTCGGTCCCGGCGCGGACGGCACCCAGCCCGCCGACAACCCCCTGCGGGTCATGGGCGACAACCTCCGCATCACCACCGCCCGCACCCCCACCAGCTCCGCTGACTCGTTCGGGAACACGGGTACGTGGTGCTGGGACGCCAACTACGTCTACGTCAAGACCGCGACGGGTTGGAAGCGCGCTGCGCTCACGGCTTGGTGACCGGCGCCTAGCCCTACGGCAAGGAAAGACCACACCACGGGCAGCCCGCCCCGGAGACGGGGCGGGCCTAACACCCCACGCGGATTGGCCCCGCGACGGTGCTGTCCGAATCAAACCCCAAGCCGACCGCCTGCTGGTAGTCGGCCCCTAGCGCGGAGGAGACACGCGCCTATGACCGGCGTCCAAGAACTGATCGCCATAGCAGTCGGTGTCACCACACTTCTCGGCGCGGTCGGTGCGTTCTGGGTGAAGGTACTCAAGCCGCGCATCGAAGCGGGCCGCAAAGAAGCCACCGCCGTCCGTGACGCCATCCTCGGCCGCGAACCCATCACCGACTCCATCACGGGCCGCGAGATAGCCCCCGCGCTCCCAGGGATCGGGCAGCGCATGGCAACCGTCGAACAAGCCCTCGTGACGCTCGCCGACCAGGGTCGCCGACTGGGTGACCTCGAGGACGAACAGATCGACCACGGCGAACGCCTCGACAAGCTCGAGGCTGCCCAGGTTGAGCGCGTCGTCACCCGCGCCGAATCGACCGCTGCGTGGCGGGCGATGGAAGCCGCTGTGCAAGCCGAACCCGACCAGGAGGCAGGCCCGTGAGCGACTACAGCGTGCAATACCGCGGCACCGACTCATCCGGCCGCGGCATCTACATGACCGCCTATATGGCCGACTGGTGGGAGCGTGTCTGTAGCCGGCTCGGGTTCCGCCCCACCATCATTCAGGGCGCGTTCATGGCCCGTAATGGCGGTGGCGCATCGGCCTCCGCTGGCTACCACGACCAGGCCGGCTGCCTAGATTTACGCGTCTGGGACCTCACCGCTGACCAGCAGAACCGCCTCATCCGCGTCCTGCGCGAGATGGGTGCCGCTGCCTGGCGACGCGACTCCCGACACGGCATGGACCCCCACATCCACCTCGTGCTCGGCGCCGACTCCCCGCTCGCATCCGGGGCCGCCTACCAGTGGCGCCAATACCTCGACGGGCGCAACGGACTCAGCAACAACGGCGCCGACTACGAATGGCGCCCCTACCCGCTCGTCACCACCCCACCGCAGGAGGACCCGATGGCTTCATACGCAGACCAGCTCGACGACATTCAGGACGGCATCGACTCGATCCTCAAGAACCAGGCGAAGGCGCAGCGACAGAACGCCGCCATCCGATCCAAGGTCACCAAGCTCGTCAAGAAGGGCAACGCAACCCGCGCTGACCTCGAGGACATCCTGGCCGCGCTCGACAACGAGGAGACCGCATGAGCATCTACAGCCGCACGTTCTGGCAGGCCGCTGGTGAGCGCGCCATCAAGACCGCCGCACAGTCCGCGATCCTCGTCATCGGCGCCGACCAGTTCGACGCCCTCGCCGTGTCGTGGGGTGAGGTCGGTGGGTTCGCGCTTGGTGGCCTGATCCTGTCGCTGCTGACCAGTGTCGGGTCGGATGCGCTCACGTCGCAGGCTGGTCCGTCGCTGACCAACAGCGAACGACTGGACTGACCATCATGGTCCGGGTGCGCCACTGTCACCTCAGTGGCCGCTACGACGCCAAGCCCCACGAGTGGACGGCCGCGCTTAACTACCTCGCAGTGAAGGCGCACGTCATCACACTCACCGAGGCCCGCAACGTGCAGGCCGTGCGCGACTGGGCGAAGGCGAACGGGTGGCAGCTCGCACAACCACGGGGAGCGGAATGTGCCGTATTGACTCGCGGCGACATCAAGGAAGACGGCGCCGGGCCACTCACCAACCGGCGACTCTCGAGCGGCAAGAAGGTCACCGCAACCTGGGCGAAGATCGACCTGCACCCCAGGTATCGGCCCGTCACGTTCATCGTCACCCACCTGCCCGCCCGCGTTGAGGGGCGCAACGGATGGCAGCGAGGCACGCCCACCTCAGTCCACGCCGACGCTGTGCGGGGACTCAAACGACTCGCAGCCGAACAGAACCGCCGCGTCGTCATCGTCGGTGACGTCAACCTCAACCTGCGCCGCCGATGGGTCCAAGAATGGGCCGACCACACGTTCCGCCGATACGCCGCAGCCTGGCACGGACGACTCCCCGACGCCGGCACCTTCCGCGGCCGAATCATCGACTGGCACCTATCCGGGCGCGGTGTGAACGCTGGACCCGCACAGCCACTCAAACGCCTCGACGGATTCGACCACCGGCCATTCGTCGTGTCGCTCGAGCTCTAACGTTCAGTCTGAGCGTGCGTTCAGCAAAGATGAACACGCCCGTTCAACAGGTTCCATAAGGACGCCCCCGGACCCGTCAGTGGGGACGGGGGCGCACTTGTGGTTCAGGACTGTTCGGCCGGAATGCGCAGAGCGTCGCGGACCGCGTTGAGCGGGGTATGGATGCAGTTGTGCCACTTCCCGCACTCGTAGCAGTCCTTGTAGGCGCACGGGCAGTCGCAGGACTCGGCGCAAGCGCGACGGCGTGCAGTGTCGTCGTCAAGCACCGCCTGAACAGGGGCGATGCGGCGAGCGATCAGCGTCTCGATGCGGGCTTCGATGAGCCGTGAAGCGTCCTCGGCACTGCGCTCGGCTACCGCATCCAAGATCGTCAGCGCGATCCACTCGCGTTCCGCGCCGGTCAGCCGAACCCCGTCTTTTTCGGCGCGAGGACTCGTGGGCTCATTCATTGGTCTCTCCGTTCTCTCCGGCCGGAATGTCGCGGCGCTCGGCGTTCCAGTGGACGGTCACCTCGCCGTGCAGCCAGCAGCACCCGATGTCGCGGCCTGCCGCCTCCTGCAAGGTGCCCGGCTCGATAGTCTCCCCGCAGGCGCACCTCGGGTGGGGGTAGAGGTGCATCCGGTCTTTCTCGGCGGTCTGCTCAGCACTCACGACCCCTCCCCATCTTCGCAGAACGTGCAGGACCACTCGTCGAGGTGGCAGATGCCCGCCACATGGTTAGCGCGCGCACGGTCCTCGGCAGCAGTCACAGCGGCGAACAAGACAGCGGCGGTATCGTTGCTCATGTCGGGCTCCTATCAGCTCGGCTTGCCCCTCGGTCGTGGACGCGGCCGGGGGGTTCTTTCGTTACAGGGTACGCGCGACGGACTCACTCATGTCCTTCCTTCATATAACGCTCGAGGTGTTCACGAATGACGGCCGAGAGGTTGGTGCCGGTCGCGGCCGCCTTGGCTTGGGCTGCTCGAATCGTGTCGCGGTGTATCCAGTAAGTGCGCTGGACCATGCCCTCGCCACGCTGGTTGACCATCAGGTCGGTTCGGCCGGAGTGGCGGGGGCGTGGATGTCGCGACCCGCCTCGTCCGCCAGCCACGACTCAGTGTCTTCGCGGTCGAGCGCGTTGCCGTGCCACTTGCCGGACTTGTCAGCGTGGACGTGATCCACGAGTGCACTCCAGAGCGCATGGGGCATGGGGCAGTTCGGCTCGATCGAGAAGTCGATGGGGTAGGCGAGACCCTCGGCGAGCCACGCCGCGGCCTCGCGCAGAGGGACGTCCTGCCCCACTCGATGCTGCTTGCATGGAGCGATCAGGTCGCCAGTCGCGGGGCCGTAGAAGCACTCCGCGCACTTCTGCTCGCTCATCGGAGCACGCTCGACTGGTCACCCTCGACCGCGGCCTGCCAGCCCGCCAGGAACGCCCTGTGTGCGATGGTGATGTCGTTGACGTGGACGCCGTGGTCCTTGCGGTAGTCGGCCCAGGCGCAGGCGCGCTCCTGGTTGCGCTGGAGGTCGAGCAGCGACCCCTCCCAGCCGATTGCGGCCTCCTCGCAGTGGTCGGCAGCGATCGCCATATCCACGGCGCGGAACCAGTCACGCTGCGCCCGCAGCGTCTCAATCCTGACGCGAATCACGTTCTCGTCCAGGTCGGTCTTGGGCTCGGTCATCGGGTCTCCGCTCACGACAAGGCCGCCTTGACGCGCAGGTACATACGGTCGGCCTCGGAGGCGATCTCGGCGTAACGCTGCTCGCCGGTCTCCTCGAACTTGGTCCAGTAGGTGTCGATCCGCTTGAGCAGCCTCTCGGCCATGCGGTCGAGCGTCTTCGCGTCGGTGGTGGTCATGGGTCCAGTGTGCGGGACTGTGTACACACCTGTCAAGGGGGTTGAGTGGGCACATCTGCTCGCTGTCAAGCGCCAACGGGACCGCGCCGCTGTTGACGTGTCAACGCGCGGGGTCATTTCGGGGGGTTTTGAAGTGCTCCCAACTGCTCCGAACCACGCTCAGCACCCCCCTCTAGGCGGGGTTGCCAACACTTTCGAATCCCGTTGGGGGTGCCACATGAAAACCGCTCCTGACCAGCCAAAACAGAACAGACCAGACCGGGCGCCGAACCTCTGTCAACCGGCCGTCAACATTCACCAGTTAGGTTGGGGTCATGGCGAGCGTCCGTGAACGGGTCACGAAGTCCGGTGAACGCACCTGGGCGGTGCTCTACCGGCACGGAAACCGGCAGACCTCACGCACTTTCGGGGACGCCCGCAGCGCCGAGAAGTTCCGCAAGCTCGTCGAGGCGATGGGCCCCGACCGGGCGTTGACGGAGCTGTTGACTGACGACCAGCCGCAAGGGGTCACGGTCGACGAACTAGCGGCCGGCTACCTCGAATGGCAGGAGTCGCGGGTCACCCAACGCACCCTCAACGACTACCGCCGCGACTACGGCAACTGGATCAAGCCGTGGTTCGGCCACCGTGCCGCCTCGAGCATCGACGAGGCGGACGTGCAGAAGTGGGTCGACCACATGGCGAAGACCCTCGCGCCGAAGTCCGTGGCTGACCGTCACATGGTGCTGCACTCGATCTTCAAGTGGGGCAAGGCGAAGACGCGGCGCCTGGTCGACGACAACCCCTGCACCGAGACTGAGATGCCTCGGGCTGCGAAGAAGCCGCCGAAGGGCACGACCGTCCCCGAGTGGCGGGCGATGCTGGGCGCGGCCGAGGATCGCAACCCTGACGCCCGCGACCTCATCCTGTTCCTGGGTTCGCTCGGCTGGCGCTGGTCCGAGGCCGCGGCGTTAGCGGTGCGCGACATCGAAGACGACGGCGAGGCGATGCACGTCAACGTCACCCGCGTCTTCCGCGTCATCGACAACGGCCAGGTGCTCGTCGAGGATGCCGCGAAGTCGTGGGCTGGGTTCCGCCGCGTGCCCGTACCCAATTCTGAGGCAAGAACGATGCTGCGGCGTCGGATCGTTGGCAAAGCACCCGGCGACTACGTGTTCACCAACAGCCGCGGAGGCTACTGGCGACAAAACACGTTCCTCCGCAACACATGGCCCGGCATCCTCGAGGCCGCCGACCTGGGGGAGCGGAAGCCGACACCTCACTGGCTGCGACACATGGCCGTGGCGGTGCTCGCTGCCGGTGGTGCGACCGCGATCGAGATTCAGCGTTACATCGGACACGAAGACATCTCGACCACGATCGGCACCTATGGCGGCATGATCGGCGGGCTGAACGCGGACGTGCTGACCAACGTCGACCGCATCCTGTCCGGCCAGGGCCCTCGCGGGCATGTGGTGTCGGGCGAAGTGGTGCGGCAGGCGATGGGCCAGCTCGGCTAGACCCGCGACAATGGTCGCCCCTCGAGGCGGGCCTCACTGCGCCCAGCCTCCTTGCCCAACTCAAACGCGGCCTGCATGTTCCTGCCCAACTGGACACAGAACCCGCGCACCGAACACGTCGCAGCCAAAGCACTAGACGCGCACGCCAGAATCCCAAACTGGGTTGACCCCACGATGAGAAACGCCCCCACAAGCGCCCCCCACAAGCGCCCACGCCAGCGACGTGACGAGACCGCAAGCCGAAAGGGTGAAAGTCCGATCAGACATAATCCATGAACCCGCTATCTCCGAGATGGCCGCGAGCTCTATCACGCGGGCCGACTGGGACGAAGGCTAGGGGGCGGCGCCGACGAATCGTGGCTTTACCCACGATCTGAGCGCCCGCGAAAGAAACTAGGCCCGTCACCCCAACAAGGGGTGACGGGCCTAGTGTTGTCTCTAGCACCGCCCGGTCTCTGGTTCCTACGCCGCCTGACCGGGCGGTGCTACTGGAGGGGGCGTCTCGTCGCTCATGCGGTGCCCCTCTCTCGGAGCACTTCGAGGAGTTCCGCCCGCGTCTCCGCAGGCACCTCGGCACTCTCGATCTGATCCATCAGCCAGCGTGCGCCCCGCTGGCTCATCCCTCGGAGCGCGGCCGCGATGGGCCTCGGCGCGGCTCCCGACTCATAGACGCCCTTCGCGCTACCCGCCACCCATTGCAGCCCGGCGTCGAGCTTGCGCGCCGTCGTGCGAGTCAGGGTGTCGATCTCCGCGTTCTCAATCTTCGTAAGCGTTGTGTTCGACGGTCCGCCGGCCTGCCACACGTCGAGCTGCGTGAGGTCTAGCTCCTGGCGCCGAGCAAGTACG
>NYZC01000118.1 GCA_002686995.1 Phycisphaeraceae bacterium
ATTGTTCGAAGAGTGGCTTGCTGCGCTCGACCCCAGCCACCCAATCCTCTGGAGCAATCTGAATCATGCCCGCGTCAGCCGTCATGCACCCCCGAATCGCGATTTCTCATTGGCCCCCGCCCATCCCGCCTTACATCATTTATTCGCAGCGATTTACAATCAATCGCAAAAACCGGATCAGAAATCTAGAATCTCCCGATGCTTGCCGTGCTCATCATGCTGCTCCTCGTGGTCCTGCTCCTGGTCAACGCGGCGGGTGTCGTGCTGGTGATGCTCCAGCTGCCTGGAACCTGGCTGATCGTCGTCGCGACCGCGGCGATGGCTCTCTGGCCGGCGACGGAGATCGGCTGGCTCTGGGTGGCTGTCCTGCTGGCCCTGGCGGGAGTCGGCGAGCTGATCGAGTTCCTGGCGTCGGCCCACGGCGCGCGCAAGGCGGGCGCCACCCGCAGGGCCGCCGTGGGATCGCTCATCGGGGGCGTCGTGGGGGCGATCGTGTGCACGTTCCTCATCCCGATCATCGTCGTAGGGACACTCATCGGCGCCTGCGCGGGAGCAGGAATCGGCTCTTACCTCGGCGACGTCCACGCGGGACGAACGTCGGCCGAGGCGATCGAGGGTGGCCGCGGCGCCGCCATCGGCCGGCTCTGGGGCACGATCGGCAAGGTGATCATCGCCGTGGCCATGTGGCTGATCACGCTCGCCGCCGTGATCCTTGCCTTCATCCCCGACTGAATCCGCGTCGGCCGCCTCCAGACCCGCCATCCTCGCAGGAAGGGCTGATTTCCCCATTCCCGCCACCTTGTCTCCCCCCTCCGGCTGTGCAATAATCAGGTACGAGCCGACGGAAGCCGAGTGCTCGACCATAGATAATGGGACCGGAAACATTCATCGCAGGAATTTTGCATAAGTTCTTACCCTCCGGGACACTCGGCTGACGGAACCAAAGGTGAGGCCATGACGCGCGGCTGAAGTGGCCATCGCCCGGCGAGCCCGACGTGGGCTCGCATCTCATTCATTCGATTATGAAGCCAGCCGCAAGCGGCATCGCGAGTTCGCATGCTGAAGTTTCGTGTTTTGGACAACGGCCAGACGGCCGACGACTGGGATTTGCGCAACGCTTACCTGATCGGCTCTGACGGTAACGCGATGCGCGCTGAAATCTCGTACCACGATCGCGTGATTCAGTGCGAAAAACGTGAGAGTGGTCTGGCTGCGCTCGCCCTGCAGCATCGCGTGGGAGAGTGCGGCGAGCTGACGGTCCAGACCTGCCTCCTCCCCGAGCGGGAGGCCCCCTACCTTCTGAACCTCGAGCTGGCCCGCCATCAGCTGATGCAGCTCTACACGAAGCTCGAGGACTGGAACCTGTTCGATCTGCCCACGGAGCACCCCGCGGCACGCCGGGCCGATCGAGGCCGCAAGCTGTTCATCGAGGCCGTGAACTTCCAGGACACCGAGTCCGAGCGCGCCGAAAAGCTCGCCCAGGAGAGCCTGATCAACGCGATCGACGGCAGCGAGGAGCTGGCCCTGGCCCACGCCGTGCTGCTGCTCGAGAAGCGCAAGTCCAACCGCGGCATGCCGCGCTATCCCATCGGCTGCGGCGTCCACACTGCAAGCAACGGCGAGCGCATCCGCGCGGGGCTCGCCGCGAACTTCGACTTCGTGCACCTGCCCCTTTCGTGGCGCCGCATGGCGCCGGAGGAGAGCGACTACCAGTGGTCGGACTCGGATAACTGGGTCGAATGGGTGGACCGCGAGCGGATCCCCGTCGTCGCCGGACCGGTCGTGAACTTCGAGTCGCACGCGCTGCCGGACTGGCTCTACATCTGGGAGCACGACTACGACACGCTGCGCGACCTGATCTACGAGCACATCGATCGAGTGGTCAAGCGCTACGGCGGCGTCATCGCGACCTGGAACGTCGTGTCCGGTCTGCACGTCAACAGCAACTTCTCGTTCAACTTCGACCAGATCATGGATCTGACGAGGATGTCGACGTTGCTGATCAAGGAGCGCCAGCCGAACGCCAAGGTGCTCGTCGAGCTGCGCCAGCCGTTCGGCGAATACTACGGGGACAATCAGCGTTCGATCCCCCCGCTCATGTATGCCGACCTGCTCGTACAGAGCGCGGTCAACTTCGACGGGTTCTCGATCAAGCTGCTCATGGGCCAGGCGCTTCCCGGACAGTACACGCGCGACCTGATGCAGATCAGCTGCATGCTCGACCAGTTCTCGCACCTCGGCAAGCCGATCACGCTCACGATCGCCGTGCCCAGCGAGATGGTCACGCAGATCATGCGCGCCCCGCCGGACGCTTCCGACCCGATCGACCCCAACTGCGGCTACTGGCGCAAGCCCTGGTCCGTGCAGGTGCAGAGCCACTGGCTCGAGGCGCTGTTCAAGATCGCGCTGAGCAAGCCGCACGTCGACTCGGTGGCCTGGCACGACCTGGTCGATCACGACGACATCGAGCTTCCGATGGCCGGTCTGGTGAGCGAGGATCAGCAGCCGAAGGGCGCCTTCCGGCGCCTCGTCAACTTTCGGCGCAGCCTCCAGGACTCGGTAGCGTGATCATTTCCGGTTTCTGATTCGAGTGGAGATGGTCGCCCACCGAACGCCAGGGGTGCGGAGCATGCGCGTGATGTCGAGCACCTCTCCGGCGTGGGTGACCGAACACCGAAGACCCGAACGTTTCAGGTAACCTGTCAAGGTCTCAGTGTGAACGTCGCTGGAGCATCGCGACACGGAACTGCATCCTGTATCTGCGATCGGGGATGTCCGAACTGAACGCCAAGACATTCTCGTGTGTCGTGTTCGCGGCCGTCATGCTGACCGTGACGATCGCCGTCGCCTGGAGCCGGCCGGTCCACCGCGCGTACGGCGCGCCGCGGCGCACCGGTTTCGTAATCGACGTGAATCGCGCTGGCGCCGGCGACCTGTGCCTTCTGCCGGGCATCGGTCCGACGCTCGCGGCCAGAATGATTCGTCATCGCGACGCGCACGGTCCCTTCGAGCGCCTCGACGATCTCGGCAGCATCGCGGGGATCGGCAGTCGCACGCTCCAGCGGATCGAGCCCCTGGTGGCACCGTTCGATCCGCCGACGGCGCGGCCTGATACGATGCTTCGATGAGCGAGACCGACCCGAACCGGCGGATGCGCATCGCGCGACAGCACGTTCAAACCGACCAGCTTCTGGGCATCGCCAGCGTCCCGCAGGGTGAAGCGGCCGCCCCGCCGCCGCTCGACGAGACGGCCGAGCCGGCGCCCGCTCCCGCCGCCGCCGCGCCGACCGATTCAACGACCGCAAGCACGGAGCCTTCGGGCGCCGTGCCGACCGGCTCCCCCTGGTCCGCCGCGCCCGAGCTCGATCGCGCCGCGCGCCAGCAGCTTCTGGAGCAGATGGACCGCGACGAGGTTTCCTGCTGCACGAAATGCCCGCTCTCGGAAGGCCGCACGCGCACCGTCTTCGGCGAAGGCGATCCCGATGCGCGGATCATGTTCATCGGCGAAGGCCCCGGCCAGAACGAGGACGAGCAGGGTCGCCCGTTCGTAGGGCGCGCCGGCG
This sequence comes from Phycisphaeraceae bacterium, assembly GCA_002686995.1. Classification (GTDB taxonomy): domain Bacteria; phylum Planctomycetota; class Phycisphaerae; order Phycisphaerales; family Phycisphaeraceae; genus NYZC01. Next base: position 3,564 of record NYZC01000118.1, read on the forward strand.
AGCTTCTGAACAAGCAGATCGCGGCGATGGGTCTCGAACGCGAACAGGTCTTCATCGCCAACGTGGTGAAGTGCCGACCGCCGAACAACCGCGCGCCGACCCCCGCCGAGGTGGACGCGTGCGAACCCTACCTGCGCCGGCAGATCCAGGGGATCCGGCCCGACGCCATCATCACGCTGGGCGGGCCCGCGACGAAGCTGATCCTCGACACGAAGCTCGGCATCACGCGGCTGCGCGGCACCTGGGCGACCTACGACGGCCTGCTGCCGACCGGCCCGCAGGTGCCGGTGATGCCGACGTTTCATCCGGCCTACCTGCTGCGCTCGTACACGGAGGACAATCGCCGTCGCGTCTGGTCGGACCTGCAGCAGGTGATGGAGCGCCTTGGGATGAAGTAGGGATTCAGACCCTGGGGTTGCCCATGAAGAGCGGACACCCAACACGCGTCAGAGGACCATATTCTCGAACTCCACTGGGCTGACGTACCCCAGGGTCCGGGATTCGAACGTCCACTTACACTTCCCCGGTTCCCGGAACCCGCCCCCCCGAACGCGGCCCTGAATCCCCAACGCGGGCTTCTCCCGCAGGTCGAAAGGCCAAGTCCGCTTTGGACCTTCGACCTTGGACCTTCGACCTTGGACCTTGGACCTTCGGCCTTCGACCTCTCGCCCCCGTGACGAGAAGTTACCCCCGAAGAGTCTAATGCACCGCGTCGCCGCGTGTCGATAACCCCATCAGCGCGACCGATAAGCCGCCCGCGGCGGCGCCACGGGTCCGGTCTGCGGCGACGCCCGCTGCATCCCGGGGGCATTCTTGACGACTAAAAGAAATGCTCGCGCCGCGATTGCACGCGGGCGACGCGCGGATGGCGCACGCACTGAGCCCGGAGGCGCAACCCCATGGGTCAGATCACCAGCGGTGTCGGACTGATCAGCGGACTTCCGACCGCGGACATCATCGACCAGCTGATGCAGATCGAGGAGCGGCCGAAGCTGCTCATCGAGCAGCGCAACGCCGTGCTGCAATCGCAGCAGATCGCGTTCCAGGACGTCAGCGCCAAGCTGCTGGCCCTCGAGCTCTCGGTCTCGAGCTTCCGCACCGACCGCGTCTTCAGCCAGACGTCGGCATCGACGAGCAACGACGCCGTGCTCGAGGCGACCTCCACCGCGAGCGCGACGCCGGGTACCTACAGCTTCCTCGTCGACCGGCTCGTCACCACGCAGCAGGTCATCACGAAGGGGTTCGCCGACCAGGACGTCAACCCGATCGGGGCCGGAAGCCTGACCTTCGAGTTCGGCGATGCCCGCCTCGACACCGACACCGAGTTCGCCGTGCTCAACGGTGGCGACGGCGTCACCCGGGGACGGATCCGGATCACCGACCGATCGGGCACCTCGGCCGAGATCGACCTCAGCCGCGCGCTGACGATCAACGACGCCCTGGAGAAGATCAACGGCGCCGGCACGATCCAGGTCACCGCCTCGATCAGCGACGACCGCCTGGTGCTCACCGACACGTCGGGCTCGACCACTACGAACCTCGCGGTCTCGGACGTGGCCGGAACCAGCGGGACGACGGCGTCGCTCGGTCTCGACGCCACCGCGGTCGGCGACGTGCTGACCGGCAACCAGATCAACCTCATCGGCGCCAACAGCTCGCTCACGATTCTCAACGACAACCAGGGCGTGGCGATCCAGTCGACGCCCAATCACTTTCGCATCCAGACCCGCAGCGGCGCGACGTACGACGTCGACCTGACCGGGGCGACGACGATCGGCGACGTCACGGACGCCATCTCGACCGCCAGCGGCGGCGTGGTCACCGCCGAGGTCGACGCCGCCGGGACCGGGCTGAAGCTCACCGACACCGGGCCCGACACGGGCTCGACCTTCCAGGTCACCGCGCTGAACAGCTCCACCGCCGCGGCCGACCTGGGCATCCTGCTTTCCGACACGAACGCCGACGGCGTGATCGACGGCCAGCGCGTCATCGCCACGCTCAACTCGAAGCTGGTCACGAACCTCAACGGCGGATCCGGCGCCGGCCTCGGCGTCATCAGCATCACCAACCGGCTGGGCAGCAGCACGAACGTCGACATCTCGACCGCGTTGTCGATCCAGCAGATCGTCGACCGGATCAACGCCTCCGGCGCCGACGTGACCGCGGCGCTGAACCAGGCCGGCAACGGGCTGCTGCTGACCGACCAGACCGGAAGCACCGCCTCGGACCTGATCATCGCCGACGTCAGCGGCACGGCCGCCGTCGACCTGAACCTGACGGGCAGCTACAGCGCCGACGAGGTGGACAGCGGGAACCTGCAGTACCAGTACATCTCGTCGCGCACGGCACTGGCGTCGCTTCACGGCGGCACCGGCATCTCGCGCGGCCAGTTCGTCATCACCGACTCGGCCGGCACCTCCGCCACCGTCGATCTCACCCAGGGCAATGAGGTGACGATCGGAGACGTGCTCGCGGAGATCAACAGCAAGGGCCTGCTGACCAACGCGCGGATCAATGACAACGGCGACGGCATACTCCTCGAGGACACGGGCCCCGGCATCGTGAAGCTGAAGGTCGAGGAGAGCGGGTCGACCACGGCCGCCGACCTCGGGCTGCTCGGCGAGGCGACCAACGCCGGCGACGACCTCGACGGAAGCTTCGAGCGCACGATCAGCGTGAGCGCCACCGACACGCTCGAGGACGTCGTGCAGACGATCAACGAAGCGGGACTGGACGTCGCGGCCACGATCATCAACGACGGCTCGCAGACCGCGCCGTTCCGCATCAACCTGACCGCGGAGCGTTCGGGGCGGGCCGGCGCGTTCGTGTTCGACGACGGCGCCCTGGACTTCCAGGCGGCGACGCTGTCCGAGGGCCGCAACGGCGTCGTGTTCTTCGGGTCAAGCGATCCGGCGAAAGGGATCGCGATCACGTCGTCGAGCAACTCGCTGACGACGGTGATTCCCGGCACGACGATCGATCTGAAGGGCACGTCGGACACGGTGGTGGACGTCGTGATCAACCGTAACGACAGCGCGGTCACGGAGTCGGCGCAGAGCTTCGTCGACAACTTCAACAACCTCGTCGACACGATCAACAACTACGACCGGTACGACGTCGAGACCGAGGAGCGCGGCCTGCTGCTGGGCGACAGCACGCTGGTCTCTCTGCGGGGCGCGGTGTTCCGAATGGTCAACTCGCGCAACAGCGAGCTGACCGGTCAGTTCACGACGCTGGCGCAGATCGGCATCACGGTCGGCTCGGGAGCCAAGCTCGAGTTCGACCAGGCGCGGTTCCAGTCGGCGCTCGAGCTGGACCGCGACGGCGTGGACTCGGTGTTCACGTTCCGCGAGACCGAGACGGACGTCGACGGCAACACGGTCGTCACGGCGGGCGGGATCGGAGCGCGGTTCGAAGAGCTGCTCGACGGCCTGACCGACGGGACGTCGGGCAGCATTCAGCTGCGGACCGACGCGCTGCAGGACCAGATCAGCCTGGGCGAGCAGCGGATCGAGCAGATTGACGACCAGATCGCGGCGAAGCGGGCAAGGCTCGAGGCGCAGTTTCTGTCGATGGAGCGGGTGCTGGCCCAGCTTCAGAGCCAGAGCTCGGCGCTGGCGAGCCTGCAGTCGCTGGCGCCGTCGTCATTCCAGCTCGGTGTGAACAGCGGGTAGCAGGCTCTGGGGTCACCCCCGGCTGACGCCGGGGGTACGCCAGTGCAGGGAGCGCCGACGTACCGCGCGGCGTCAGCCCGCGGGTCGAATGCCATGGCGGCCTGACGCCGGATCGCCCGCCGACCCTCGCCCTGCCTATCGGACGTCGCCGGCTCCTCTGTAAGGTCGCGAATCGAAAGTGACCGATACATCTACCGACGCCTTCCGAGAGCCGGGGCCCGGACGGACGATGAGCAAGAATCCTGCCGCCAACTCCTATCTCCGCACCAAGGTGATGACCTCCAGCCCGCAGCAGCTGCGGCTGATGCTCTTCGACGGTGCGATTCGCTTCACCCGCAAGGGACGCGAGGCCGTCGAGGCCGAGCGGATCGAGGACGGCTTCGAGAGCCTCGTCCGCGCCCAGAAGATCGTGCTCGAGCTGTCCACGAGCCTGAACCACGAGATCGCCCCCGAGCTGTGCGAGAAGATGTCGGCCCTGTACACGTACATCTACCGCCTGCTCGTCGACGCCAACGTCGAGAAGAACGTCACGAAGATCGACGAAGCCATCCGCCTTCTCGAGTACGAACGGCAGACCTGGCAGATGTTCATCGAGAAGGTCGGCAACGACCAGCCGGTGCCGTCGGACGACCATCTCGATCTCGGTGACGGAGAGAACCGAACGGCGCTGAGCGCTTAGCTCCCCGCTCCCCGTTCCCACTCCCCTTCCCGCCCGCCAAGGTGATGGCTTGCGCCTCGCTGCGCTCGACTCGACGCAGGCGGTCGGGAACGGGTACGGGAACGGGTACGGGAACGGGAATGGGAGCTAAAGACCTACCGCGGCGCGGGCGCGATCAACCACCTCCCGCGCGCGGGCGCGGGCCGCGGCGGCGCCGTCTTTCAGGACCTGCTCGACGTAGCCGGGATCGTCGGTCAGCGCGCTGCGGCGCTGCCGCGCCGCGGCGAAATGGTCGAGGATGAGCTCGAACAGTGACTGCTTCGCTTCACCGTAGCCGAGACCGGGCGCGCGGTAGCGGGCCTCGAGCTCGGCCGTTCGCGGATCGTCGCGACCGGCGATCGAGCGGAAGATGCGAAACACCGTGCACGACTGCGGATCCTTCGGCTGATCCACGGGCGTCGAGTCGGTCGTGATCTTCATGACGCGCTTGCGCAGCGGCTTCTCTTCCATGAACGGGTCGATGTCGTTGCCGTAGCTCTTGGACATCTTTTCGCCGTCGATGCCCGGCACGACGTCCGCGTCGTCGCGCAGCCGGTAGTCCGGCACCTTGAAGACCTCGCCGTAATGACGGTTGAAGGCCTGGGCGAGGTCTCGCGTGATCTCGCAGTGCTGCACCTGGTCCTTGCCGACGGGCACGACGTCGGGGTCGACCGAGAGGATGTCGGCGGCCTGGAGCACGGGATAGGTGTAGAGGCCGATCGACGCCGACAGGCCGCGCGCGATCTTGTCCTTGTAGCTCGTCGCCTTGTCCATCATGTGCTTGGGGCACACGCACCCGAGCAGCCACGCCAGCTCCGTCACCTCCGGCACGTCGTGCTGCGCGTAGAGACTGCAATGCGCCGGATCGAGACCGAACGCGAGGTAGTCGATGACGACCTGGCGGATGTTGGCCCGCAGCGCCTCGGCGTCGCGCGACGAGGTCAGCGCGTGGTACGACGCCACGAAGATGTACATCTCGTGGTCGCGCTGCATCTCGACGAACTGGCGGATGGCCCCCGCGTAGTTGCCCAGGTGCAGCTGGCCCGAAGGCTGGATGCCCGAAAGGACGCGCTTCACGACGTCGCCCACGGGTTCGGCGTGTTGTCGAGATCGATGATCACGTTCTTGATCTTCGTGTACGACTCGTACAGCTCGACGCCCATGTCGACGCCGACGCCGCTCTGCCGATGCCCCTCGTAGGGAATCGACGGCCCCCAGAAGTTCGTGCAGTTGATCCAGACGAAACTGCTGTCGATCGCGGCGGCCATGCGGTGCGCCTGGCTCAGGTCGTTCGTCCAGAGCGCCGCGGCCAGGCCGTAGCTGGTCCGGTTGGCGATCTCGATCGCCTCGCGCTCGTCGTCGAAATCGATGACCGACAGCACCGGCCCGAAGATCTCCTCCTGCGCGATCTGCGCGTCCGGGTCGACGTGGTCGAAAATCGTGGGGTCGACGTAGTAGCCGCGATCCTGCGCCGACGCCCCGTTGCCGCAGACGATGGGCGTGTACTGCCGGCTTCCGACCTCGACGTAGCCCCTCACCTTCTCGTGCTGCTCGCGGGAGACGAGCGGGCCCAGCTTCGTGTCCGACTCGAGCGGATCGCCGACCTTGAGCTTCCCGAGGCGCGACGTCAGCTCGTCGAGGAAGCCGTCGTGGAGCTTTCGGTGGATCACGAGACGCGAGCCCGTCGTGCAGATCTGCCCGCTGTTGTAGGAGCAGGTGAACGCCGTCGCCGCGAGCGCCGCGTCGACGTCGGCGTCGGCGCAGACGATGTTCGCGGTCTTGCCCCCCAGTTCGAGCGTGACCTTGCGGATCTGCTCGGCCGCCGCGTGCATGATGCTGCGCCCCACCTCGGTCGAGCCGGTGAACGAGATCTTGTCGACCTTCGGGTGCGACACGAGCACGGCGCCCGTGGCCCCCTGCCCGGTCACGACGTTGACGACGCCCGGCGGAATGCCCGCCTCCAGTGCAAGCTCGCCGAGCAGCACGGCCGAACGCGGCGACTGCTCGGCGGGCTTCAGAATGATCACGTTGCCGCAGGCGAGCGCCGGGCCGACCTTCTGCGCCGCCATGACGAGCGGGAAGTTCCAGGGCAGGATGCCCGCGACGACCCCAACCGGCTCACGAAGCAGGTAGATGTGCTTGCTCGCGCCGTAGGGAATCTGGCTGCCGCGCAGCTTGTCGCAGAGCCCTGCGCAGAACCGTATGAAATCGGCCGCGGCCGGCGCGTCGTGCTGCGTCGAATGAGTGATCGGCTTGCCCATGTCCTCGGTGTCGAGTCGACCCAGCGCGTCGTTCTCGCGCTCGATGAGCTCGGTGTAACGGTAGAGAAGCCTGCCTCGCTCACCCGGCGTCATCTTCGGCCACGGGCCCTCGTCGAACGCCTTGCGCGCCTGATCGACGGCGCGGTCGACGTCGGCCTGGTCCGCCTCGGGGGCCGTGGCCTGCACCTGCTCGGTGGCGGGATTGATCACGTCGAACGTGGCGCCCGATCGGGCCTGCACCTTCTCCTCACCGATGATCATTTCGACGGTCGCGGTCATGCAGGAAGCTCCGTGGATCTGCAGGGCCTCCATGATAGGCGAAGAGCTTGATCAGTCACGTCGCGACCCTGGACCTTGGACTTCTCGCCACCGCGCGGAGAGGTTACACCCAGGCGTCTAACGTACGAAAGCGATCACGCGGCGCGTGTACATCTCGTCCCACTGCTCGTGCGGCACGAAGACGTGTCCCTGCATGGGATCGGCCAGCCAGGCTCCCTGGTCCGCGACACGAGTGATGACGACCATGTGCTCGCGCCCGACTTCGCCGCGGATCGGCGTGAGCACCGGCGGTGCCACCGCCGAGAGCTGACGGACGCTGGGCTCGAGCACCTCGGCGTGAATCCCGGTGCCGGCCAGCTTCAGCTCGAGCGCCCGCGTCGCGCGAATGAGGGTGGATCCGGAGCCCGGGCGCGCCTCGGTGAGCCGCGCCAACTCCGTTTCGGTCGCGTGCACGCCCAAATGGCGGAGCGCCGTGGCGCAGGCCGCGGGGACGCAGGAGAAGCCGCTGCTCTGGCGCACGATGCCGTCGTCCACGTGATCCGCGAAGGTTTCGGGTGTCGACTGGATCAGCCACAGGCCACCATGCAGGAAGTAGACGATGCCGAGAAGACCGGCCAGCGCGCTTGCGCGGCGCTGACGCGGCAGCCGGCTCCGCGCCCACGCGTGCCCGACGATGAACATGAACACCGGCACCGCCGCGGTGCCCTCGAGGTAGTACAGCAGCGCGACCGGCAACGCCTCCACGGCGATCGACGGGTTGTGCGCGAGCCAGCCCCAGACGAGCAGCAGCAGCAGCGCCACCCCAAGCCAGACCTGCGCACGGCGATCCGGCTCCCGGCCCAGCCGGTCGCCCAGGCGCCAGCAAAGCACGGACATGACGCAGAGAAAGACGAAGACGCCCGCCGACGGATTCACCCCGGTGCCTCCCGATCTCGATCCCGTCGCGCAGCGATACGACCGCGCCGGACGGGACCGCACGCATTCAACCTAATAGATCGACCCGACGCGGCGCGGATTGCATCCCGGCGCCCAGGAACCCGCCTCTCGGCTCGGCGTGACAACGGATAGCGCGATTCTGCGGGTGATCAGCATCGGGACTCACGCAGTTATCGGC
>NYZC01000119.1 GCA_002686995.1 Phycisphaeraceae bacterium
CGACCGTGCGGCGGCCGCGGCCGTCATCGACGTCGCGCCGGATGGCTACCTCCCCGAGCATAGAGCGCTCGGCGTGCTCGAGGCCTACGGGTTTCCCGTGCCGCGGCACCACTTCTGCCGTGACGCCGACGAGGCGGTCGCGGCGGCGGATGCGATCGGCTACCCGGTGGTGCTGCGCGTCGTCAGCCCGCAGATCGTGCACAAGTTCGACGTGAAGGGCGTCGCGCTCGACCTGGCCGATGCCGAGACGGTCCGCACCGCTTTTCGGAGCATGGTCGATCACATCGCGGACGTGCAGCCCGAGGCGGTCGTCGACGGCGTGATCGTCCGGCCGATGATCCCCGCGGGACACGAGGTGATTCTCGGAGCACGGCGCGATGCCGATTTCGGCGCCGTCGCCATGTTCGGTTTCGGCGGCGTCTTCGTGGAGGTGTTCGAGGACGTGACGTTCGCACTCGCACCGGTGGATCGAGAGACGGCCTGCCGGATGGTGCGGCAAGTGAAGGCGCGGCGCATCCTCGAGGGGGCCCGTGGCGCTGAGCGCGCCGATATTGATACGATCGAACAGTGCCTGGTCCGTCTCGGACAGCTTGTCGACGACTTCGATCGAATCGCCGAGATGGACATCAACCCGCTGATGGTCGGTCCGTCGCACGTCGGGTGCGCCGTGGCCGACGTAAGAATTCGAGTAGCGACTAACGAGTAGCGAGGATCGTTATGGATAGAGGCGAAGTCGAGCAGCGCGTCGTGAAGGTGGTCTGCGAGGTGCTGGCCGTGGACGAGGACATGGTGAGCCCCGAGAGCAACTTCGTCTTCGATCTCGGGGCGGAGAGCACGCAGTCCGTCGAGCTGGTGGCCGCCTTCGAGGCCGAATTCGACATCGAGATGGACGGCGAGGTCGCGCTGCAGGTGCAGACCGTCGGCCTGGCCGTCGACTTCATCAGCGCGTACATGGGCTGAGGGCGCCGGACTCGGTCGGAAGGTCGGTAGTCGAGAGTCGAAGGTCGCAAGTCGCAAGTCGAAGGTCGGCGGCCGTGAAGCCGTCGCGTTTCGGCCCTTGACACTTCCGAGCGTCAGCGGCGCGAGCGAGTGGGGCGACACCTTGCGGCTGCGAAGGCTCCGGCAATGACCACGCATGCGGTCGCGGGCTCGGGGATCAGTTGGGCGTTCATCTGCATGCTCATGACCGGCTCGACCGCGGGATCGATCAGGAGCAGGCCGGGCAGATCGATCTCGACGAACACGTCGAAGAAGCTGTCCGAGACGCCCGGCCCCGCATCGGTAATGAGCACGTTTCGCAGCCGAAGCCCGTTCGCCGCGGTCCCGTGCAACTGGTGCCGCTGGCGATCGGCCCGGTTGTCGACGTCGGTCACCGTGACGTCGAAGAACACGTCGAAGAAGCTGTCGGTGAACAGGACCTGTGGCGTTGCGATGAGATCGCGGGGGACGTTCGACGTCGAGGGCGCCTCGAAGCCGAAGCGCATCGCGACCGTGCTGCTGCCGGGGAACTGCGCGGCGATGTCGATGTCGTAGAAGACGTCGAAGAACGAGTCGATCCCGAAAAGGCCGGGGCCGCCACCCGAATCGGACGCGACGAGCCGCATCGGCAGACCCGGATCGTTGGCGTCGGTGTAGTTGAGCGTGATCTCCTCGGTGGGAACCGGATCGCCCGATTCGTCGGCTTCCGTCCTGATTCGAATCAGCGGGTCGGAAGGGTACGGCGGTCCCTGGGTCAGGTCGGTGAACACGTCGAAGAACGAGTCCACGATGAAGAGGCTGTCGGCCCGGGAGGGCGACGCGCCGAGCGCGACCAGGGCCGCCGCGGAAGTGGCCATGATGAAGCGTGTCATGTTGGTTCTCCATTTCCAGTCGTTGCGTGTGTGCGGTGAGGGCGCCAGGTCGACAACAGCACGATGATCAGGCCGAAACCGAGCAGACCCAGCGGCGAGGGCTCGGGAATGATCAGGTCGTCGAAGCCCAGGCGCCCGCCGGCCGGCGGCGTGGTGATGCCGAATGAGGCGAACGTGAAACCCCATTGCTGCGGGCTCGGGTAGAGGCTTTCCGGCGGCCGGTTGTCGAAAGCATCCTGGTCCGATGGACCGTAGTTGTGCTCGATGACGGTCCAGTCGTCGTTCGTGCCGACGTCGAAGCGCGTCTCGATCCACTGACCATGGCCGACCGCGATATCCGACGCGTGCTCGTAGAAGACGTAAAGATCGTCTCCGGGGTCGGGCGTCGGGCCCGCGTCCCACTCGCCGATGAACAGCCGCAACGACGAGTTCTGCGCGATCCACGGCGCCATGCCCGTCCCCAGGTCGTTCACGCTGATCTCGATCGCCTCGCCGGTGAGGTCGACGTCGTCGACGCGATCGGGCGGCGCCTGGTACGCGGGCCAGAAGCGGCCCCACAGCGCTTCCCAGTCGTCGCGCGGAGGCGACACGAGCAGGTCGGGCGAGCTGATGAACCCGCTGTCGCCGACGCCGCCGGTCGCGGCCCAGGCGGCGTCCTGGCTCTGACCCGCGGCGCCGGGGCGCGTGTCGAGGCTGATGCCAGGTGCCCAGTACTGCCATCCGTGGTTGAGATCGCGCGGGTCGTTCCACGTTTCGATGAGGTCGGCATGGGCAAGCACGGGGAGCGTCGAGAGGGCGGACGCGAACAATGCGGTTCGAAGAGGTGATCCGGGAAGATGGGTGAGGCGTTGCATCTCAATCGTCCTTTGAGCGTGGTCACCGATCGCCAGCCCGCTCACCTCCGGCGGTGGTCCCCTTTCTGCACGCCACGGTTCGTTCGGGTTGCGGAACTGAAAGCGTTGCCCGAGCGCTCGCGGTGCGCAGGGCTCGTGTTCTCTCCAGGCAGTCGGGGGGCGGTCGAGCGAAGACGGGCCCGATCGAGAGCGGGCCCGGGCCGGCCGGCACGCAGCCTCCGATCAGCCCGACGCACCAATTCTACACGGGCTCGGAAAAATGTCAAGATGTGGAACTCCCTTTAGGTTGGCGCCGGCACGAATGCGGGATAGACTTGTCCTCAATGGACCTCCACGTGATCGTCGGCGATCGGAACAGGACGGTCGGGGTTGATGGCACCGCCGCGCACCGGTCGATCGCGGACGTGCTCCGAAGCGCGGAGATGTCACTCAACACCCGGTGCGGCCAGCGGGGGATTTGCGACGGATGTCTCGTCGATCTCGTCTCGGGGACGTTGCGTGAGGTCGAGAGCGGCACGCGTGTGGAGGCCGACCAGGCGCCGGTTCGGCTGCGCGGATGCGCCCATCGGCTCGACGGTGACGGCGTGACGATCCGCATCCCGGCGCGCTCGCTGCTCGCCCAGCGCCCCGCGGTGGTCGACCAGTTCAAGCTGAACGTGTCCTGGGCGCACGATCCGCTCGCCGGATCCGACGAACGGACGATCGGGGCCGCGATCGACGTCGGCACGACGACCGTCGCGCTGCTGCTCGTGGATCTGTCGACCGGCCGGATCGTCGGCAAGGCGTCGTCGTTCAACGCGCAGTCGAAGCTGGGCGACAACGTCCTGACCCGGATCAACCTGTGCACGACCGATCCGTCGAGCGTCGCGGTGTTGCAGCGTGCGATCGTCGACGACACGCTCGGCCCGCTGCTCGAGCAGGCGATGGGTCGTGCGGCGGTTACGGGCGATCATCTCCGCGCCGTCACGGTCGCGGGCAACACGACAATGCTGCACCTGCTTGCGGGCGTGGATCCGGCTCCCATGGGCCTCGCGCCGTTCACGCCGGACTTCCTCGAGCATCGCGTCCTGACGGACGAAGAAATCGATCTGCCGCGACCACGTGGTGACGGGACTGCGGCCGGCGAAAAAGGAGGCGTTCCGGTGCACCTTTTGCCGGGCGCCGCGGCGTACATCGGCGCCGATGTGTGCGCCGGCGTGCTGGCCACCGGACTCGCGTACGACGAGGGGCCGTGCCTGCTCGTCGACGTCGGGACGAACGGGGAGATTGTCGCACGGTGCGGTGATCGGCTGCTCGGATGCGCCACGGCCGCGGGACCTGCGTTCGAGGGCGCGGGGCTGGCGTGCGGGATCCGGGCAGGCGACGGGGCGATCAGCCGCGTGCGATTCGAGACCGATCCCTTCGGCGTGGCGGTCGAGACGATCGGTGGCGGCGCGCCGGAAGGGCTCTGCGGCACGGCCTACATCGACGTGCTCGCCGAAGGGCGGCGGATCGGCCTGCTCGGTCCGACGGGCCGATTCGAGGAAGCTCTGCCGAAGGACGCCGAATGGGTCGACCACGGCGAGTACGGTCGCGGGCTCCTCCTGGCCCGGGGCGAGGAGGACCGGACCCAGTTCGTGACCGAGCCGGACATCGCGGCGCTGCTCCAGGCGAAGGCCGCGATCGCCGCGGGCATCGGCACGCTGCTCGATCGGCTCGGCCTGGCCGCCACCGACGTCCGGACGCTGTATCTCGCGGGCGGGTTCGGCATGTATATGAACGTCGAAGCGGCCATCGACTGCGGCCTGCTTCCCGGCTTCGTGCCCGGGCAGGTACAGCTCGTCGGAAACACGTCCCTCGCCGGCGCGTTCGTCTCGCTGCTCGACGCGTCCGTCCTCGATGAGCTGGAGCGGATCGGCAAAACCATGGAGATCGTGGAGCTCAACCTCGATCCCCATTTCGAGTCGCGTTACATCGACATGCTGGCGCTGCCGTAGGTCCGACCGGAAATCACCGGGCCGGGCCTTGCCGGCGAAACTAAGAGGACTAATATGTATTTTGATTGTCGCGCCCACCCGGATCACCTTCGCCACTGGCGCACGTCGCACGGATGTCCGTCGGCGGGACTTTGCAGCGCTGCTACTGCTGATCGTGGTCTTCCGAGCCGGCGTCACCGGCGACCCGAGCGGTCGGTGATCGGTCACCCGCCCTCCGCGTCCGGCGCCGGGTGAGAATTCATCATGATGAACGAACGACAACAATTCATCGCGACCCTCCGCTTCGAGCGGCCGGACCGGATCCCGTTCGTGCCGGGCAGCGGCCGGGAGTCCACGCTGGCCGCATGGCGGCGGCAGGGGCTTCCGGAGGAGGTTCGTGACTATCACGAGTACGTCCGCCGCCTGATCGGCATGCCGTTCGACGAGGCGACGCGCCCGATGCTTCGCGTCACGGATGGCGTCAGCTTCACGATGATCCCCGAGTTCGAAGAGAAGACGCTGATGCATCGGCCCGGCGGGACGATCATCGTGCAGGACTGGAAGGGCAACGTCTGCGAGATCTCCGACCGGTTCGATGCGACCTACCTGCGCGGCGCGCCCGACTTCGTCACGCGGACCTGGCTCAAGCTGCCCGTCGAATCGCGCGAGCAATGGCCGGACATGGCCCGTCGGTATGACCCGGACGATCCTGACCGGTTCCCGTCGGACTATTACGAACGGTGCGCGCTGCTGCAGGAGCGCGACTACGTGGGGGGGCTCTCATTCTCGGGACCGTTTTGGCAGCTTCGGGAATGGGTGGGGTTCGAGGCGCTCTGCATGCTGTTCCATGACGATCCTTCCTTCGTGCGCGAGATGATCGATTTCTGGCAAGACTTTGTGGCGCGCATGCTCGAGCGGGTGTTCCAGGACTTCGTGCCGGACCTCGTCACGATCAACGAAGACATGGCCTACAAGCTGAAGCCGATGATCGGGCCCGACATGGCCCGCAGCTTCCTCCTGCCCTGCTGGCAGTGCTGGAAGTCGATCTGCGCCCGCGCCGGCGTACCGATCTTCGAGATCGATTCGGACGGTCACGTCGGCGAGCTGGTGCCGGTGTGGATCGAGGCGGGCGTCAACTGCAACTCGCCGCTCGAGGTTGCCGCCGGCAACGACCTCGGCGCCTATCGAAGGCGCTTCGGCTCGGCGATGGCCTGGCGCGGCGGCGTCGACAAGCGCGCCATCGCCGAGGGCGGCGAGACCCTCGCGCGCGAAATCGAGCGCGTGCGTCCGGTCATCGAGGCGGGCGGATACATCCCGGGATGTGATCACGGCGTGCCGCCCGACGTCTCCTGGCCGAACTTCGTCGAGTACTGCCGGCTGCTGGCGCGGGTCACGGGCTGGCTGTAGACTCTTCCGCCATCACTTCTCGTCACGGTGACGAGAAGTTGAATGTCGAATGTCGAATGTCGAATGTCGAATGTCGAATGTCCAAGGTCCAAGGTCCAAGGTCCAAGGTCGGACGGTGTCAGGTTCTTTCGACTTTCGACCTTCGACCTTTGACCTTTGACCTTTGACCTTTGACTTTCCGACTTGCGGGCGAAGCCCGCGTTAGATTCTTCCTGAGCGTTGCGGCTCAGGCTCGTTCCGTTCATTCAGGCCGTTTGTGCTATTTTGGAGGCGCGGCGAACCGAAATGAACCATGAGAGACAGTCGCAATAGACGGAACAGCCAATGACTCTGCCCATCTCGGAGGTCGCGAAAGCACTCGGCATCAATCCTGCGCACCTGATGACCTACGGGGAAGGACGGGCGAAGATTCGTCTCGAGGCGCGCGATTCCGGACGCGCCCCGGGGCGCCTCGTGCTCGTGTCGGCGATCACGCCGACGAGCGCAGGCGAAGGCAAGACGACGACGTCGATCGGCCTCGCCCAGGGGCTCGCCTTGCGTGGCCGGCGCACCTGCCTGGCACTGCGCGAACCGTCGCTCGGCCCGACCTTCGGAATGAAGGGCGGCGCGACGGGCGGCGGGCGGTCGATCGTCGTCCCGCAGGACGACATCAACCTGCACTTCAACGGCGACTTTCACGCGATATCCGCCGCGCACAACCTGCTTGCGTCGCTGGTGGACAACCACATCTACCAGGGCAACGAGCTGGGCATCGATGCGCGGCGCGTGCTGTGGCGCCGGGTCGTCGACATCAATGACCGGTCTCTGCGCCATGTCGTCATCGGCCTGGGCGGAACGCTCCAGGGCGTGCCGCGCGAGACCGGGTTCGACATCACGCCCGCGTCCGAGGTCATGGCGGCGCTCTGCCTGGCGGAGGATGTGGATGATCTGCGCCGGCGCCTCTCCAGGCTGCTGATCGCGTTGACGCACGACGGCACGCCGGTGACCGCGGAAGACCTGAAGGCGGTGGGCGCGATGATGGTGCTGCTGCGCGACGCGATGATGCCGAACCTCGTGCAGACCTGCGAAGGCGTCCCCGCGCTGATCCACGGCGGACCGTTCGCCAACATCGCGCACGGCTGCAACTCGGTGATCGCAACCAAGATGGCGCTCGCCCACGCCGACTGGGTCGTCACGGAAGCGGGTTTCGGCTTCGATCTCGGGGCCGAGAAGTTCTTCGATATCAAGTGCCGGTCGGCCGGACTCGACACGGCGGCCGTGGTGCTGGTCGCGACCGTCCGTGCGCTGAAGCGGCACGGCGGCGTCGCGACGGACGCGATCGCCGCGTCCGATCCCGACGCGGTCGAGCGGGGGCTCGCGAACCTGCACAAGCACGTCGAGAGCATCCAGACCTTCGGTGAGCGGCCCGTCGTGGCCCTCAACCGCTTCGCCAGCGACAGCGAGGAGGAAATCGAGGTGGTGCGCCGGTCGGCCGAGTCACTCGGCGTGTCCTTCGCCGTCGCCGATCATTTCGCGTCAGGCGGGCAGGGGGCGCTCGACCTTGCGGACGCGGTCGTCGAGCAGGGCGAACGGCACGCGAAGCCGTACAAGCCGCTTTACGACCTTGACGATCCACTGAAGATCAAGATGGAGCGCGTGGCGAAGTACATGTACGGCGCCGCGGCGGTCGTCTACAGCAAGCAGGCGGAGCGCGACCTGAAGCGACTCACGGAGTTCGGCTACCACCGGCTTCCGCTGTGCGTCGCGAAGACGCCGACGTCGCTGACGGACGATCCGCGCATCACCGGGCGGCCGGACGGATTCAAGATCACGGTGCGGGGCATCGTCGTCGCGGCCGGCGCCGGCTTCGTCGTGCCGCTTCTCGGCGACATCCTGCGCATGCCGGGCCTCCCCGCGGATCCGCAGGCTCATCGGATGGACCTGGTCGACGGGAAAATCGTCGGACTTCGGTAGGGGAGCGGGGAGCGGGGAGCGAGGAGCAGGGAGCAGGGAGCAGGGAGCGCGTCCGATCACGCTCCTCGCTTCCTGCTCTCTCCCGCACGGGCCTCTCGATCGCGCGCCGGCGCTATTTCCCGCCGCTACGCGGCTACCGAGTGATGGCTCTGCGCATGCCGTCCAGCCGGTCGAGACGATCGCGGAAGAGCGAGCGGAGCAGATATTCGTCTTCTTATGGGGCGGGCTTGAGGCGACCCTGCTCTTTCCCCGGTTCAGGCGCGGGCGACGTCGGTCGGTGGGAGCCGCCATTGCAGGTAGATCGCGAGGCCGGCGGAGACGAGGCAAAGGGCGCCCGCCAGGGCGAACGCCGCCGCGTAGCTGCCGGTCATGGTCTTGGCGACGTTGCCGGCGGCGATGCCGACCACGCCCGCGATGCCGTAGGAGGTGAAGACCCAGCCGTAGTTGACGCCCATGTTCCGCGCGCCGAAGCGGTCCGCGGTGGCGGACGGAAAAAGGGCGAAGTTCCCCCCGAAGTTGAATCCGACGATCGACGCCGCAATCGCGAGGCTCAGCTCGGACCGCATGCTGATCAGCAGGAACATCATGACGGCCTGCAGGGTGAACATCGCGACGAAGGATGCGGTGCGCCCGATCCGGTCGGAGATCAGCCCCCACGTGACGCGGCCGAGCGCGTTGAAGATCGCCAGCCAGCCGACCGCCGCCGCGCCCTTGTCGAGCAGGCTCCGCCGCGCCGGGTCGTCGAGCGCCTCGCCGGTGGCCAGCGCCGAGGCGACGAGCTGCTCGCCGGCGAAGACCTTGACGATGCCGATGACCATCAGGCCCGCCATCGCGCCGCTGAAGAACATGATCCAGAGGACGTGGAACGCGGGCGAGCGCAGCGTGTCCTGCCATGCCGTGTCGCTCGGGGCCGCGACGGCGGCCTGCACGGTCCCCGGTGGATTGCGAAGCAGCATCGCGCCGGCGGCAACGACCACGAGTGAAACCAGGCCGTGCACGACGAAGAGCTGCTCGATGGAGTGCGTCTTCAGGAATCCGAACGCGCCGAGCGTCTCGGCCTTGAAGAGGAAGGCGCCGAATCCGAATCCCGTCACCGCGAGTCCGGAGACGAGCCCCTTGTGATCGGGAAACCACTTGATGAGCGCCGCGAGCGGGCAGACGTAGGCGAATCCGATTCCGGCGCCGGCGAGGAAGCCGACGGTGCCCCAGAGCAGGAAGAGCCGGTCGACCTCGCCCAGCTTGCCCACGTACTGGTCGCCGAGC
Organism: Phycisphaeraceae bacterium; assembly: GCA_002686995.1. GTDB lineage: Bacteria > Planctomycetota > Phycisphaerae > Phycisphaerales > Phycisphaeraceae > NYZC01. The sequence continues at coordinate 9,283 of NYZC01000119.1, forward strand.
AGCACGCCCGCCACGACGGCCGCGGACGCGACGCCGGTGGGCGCGTACTTGAGGATGGGCACTGTCGTCTGGTCGACCCGGCTGAACAGCGCGTGGAAGATCATGAGCACGAGGATGGCCACGGTCCCGACGAACAGCGCATGCGCGAGGTAGAACACGACCTGGTAGTTCATCAGGCCGGCGATCAGGAAGCCGCCGCCCATCAGCATGGCGCCGATCAGCGCGGGAAGCCGCGGCCCCCGGACATCCTGCACGCGCCCGGCGATCACCATCACCACTGCGAACGACAGGATGCAGATGGAAAACGCGTACTTGAGATAGCCCTGCTGCACGTTCCGTCGCGTGGCTGCCTGCGCCGCGCTGGGCACGACCTCGAACTGATTCGCCGTGCGCTGCGATTCGGAAAGGTCGGCATATTCGGCTTCCGTGATGATCGTCGGGAAGACCTTCGCCTGCAGCGGTTGCCAGAAGATGCTGTACCCGTAGACGGTGCCGAGAATCAATTGCACGATGACGGCGCCGATCAGCACCTGGTAGCGCCCGGCGCCGGGGCGACGGCACGTTTCGTGATTCATGGGTCGTTCCGATCCGAGGAGGGTTATACGCGTGATCGCGGCCCCCGGGATGCAAGTGCGGTGGGTGAACGGCTAGGGGTAGCTGCGCGCGATGACGCAGGCGGCGAGGATGGTGAGGTTCGTCTTCATCGTGTGACCTCTCTCTCGAACGGATCGCAGGCTCAACGGCTGAACCACGCCCTCAGCCGTTTCGTAACGGGTCGTCGCCGACCTCGATGGATTGCAGGGTCAGCTCGTCGCCGTCGACCAGGCGCGTCGTCGCGCAGCCGCAAGGGCAGGGGGTGAACATCTCTTTGGATTCGAACCCACGGTGGCACTCGGGGCACTCCAGCCGCCATGGGCGCAGCTCGAGTTCGAGCTCGGCGCCGGCGAGCTCGGTCGACTGCGTGGCGGCCGTCCACGCCCATTGCATCGCGTCGGGCTCGATGGCACGCATCGGTCCGGCGACCACGTGCACCGAGCGCACCCGTGCCACGCGCGGTACGTGCCGCCTGACCTGGTCCGTCAGCGCTTCGGCGATCGACAACTCATGCATGCGTCAAATGTCTCCCTTCGCCGCCGTCGACGTCTGCATCGCGATCCTGCGGCAGGGTGATCGTGAACTCGGCCCAGGCGCCGACCTCGGACCTGGCGCGAATGTGTCCGCGATGAAGGCGGACGATGCGCCACGTCGAGTAGAGACCGACGCCCGTGCCCTTCTTCTTCTTCAGCTCAGGCACGTCCAGCCGTGAGAACTTCCGGAACAGGTGCGGCGCCGCCTCTTCGGGAAACCCGGGGCCCTCGTTCCAGACAACGATCTGCGCCTGCCGTCCGGTCGTCCCGACGCGGATTCGGATACGCCCCTGGCGCACACCGTACTTGACGGCATTGTCCAGCAGGTTCGAGACGGCGATCCGCAGCAGGCCCGGGTCGCATTCGATCCGGACCGTTTCCTCCGGGTACGCGCGTTCGATGGCGATGCCCCGCTCCGGGGTCAGGACGTCGGACATCTCGATGGTGGGCTCGACGACGTCGCCGACGAGGTCCACGTCCGGAACCGGCCTGCACTCGAGCCTGCCGCTTTCCAGCCGGTCCAGGTTGAGATAGTCGTCGATGAGCTTCAGGAGCCGTCCGCCCTGGCGGGTGATCCGGTCGATCGTCTCGCCCTGCCGGTCGGTGACCGCACCGACCAGCCCCTTGCGCATGATCGCGGCGTCGGTGACGATCGACGCGATCGGGCTCTTCAGCTCGTGCGCGACGAAGCCGAGGACCTCGCCGTACGCGCGGTTCGCCTTCGTGAGCTGCTCGAACCGGTAAGCGCGCTCGACGGCAAAGCTCAGCGTCTCGGCGATCGCCTGGTGCAGGCGCACCTGGTGGTCGTCGAACGCGCCGCGCCGGCATGAGTTGCGAAACATCAGGCCGATGGGTCGACCGCCGACGATCAGCGGGCAGGTCATGCTCGAGCGCAGACCTTCCCCGGTGATCAGGCGCGTCGCCCGGCTGTCCGGGTGGTCGCGCAGGTGCTGCTCGAGGTCGTCGATGACGCGGGGCCGGCCGCTCTCCAGCACCTCCGCGAGCGAGCTTCGATGCAGGTCCTCGGCGTAGCCGTTGCGCAGCCGCAGTTCGGGGCGTGTCGTGCGCGTCCAGTGGGCGACGATGCGGTCGTCCTCCTCCTCGACGAAGGCCAGCGTCATCCGGTCGCAGTCACCGATCTGCCGGATCGCGTCGAACAGAAAGCTCATGATCTCGTCCAGCGACTCGGAGGCGGCGACGCGGTGATTGATGGTGTCGAGGATCAGGCGCTCCTCGGGGCTGCACTGCTCGTAGATATCCTCGAGCCCTCCGGCGGACACGTAGCGCAGCGTCGCCGCGAGATGGACGGCGTCCATGCGAAGGCGCCGGCTCATGAATCCCAGCAGTCCCGTCGCGAGCCCGGGCACCGTGCGCAGCAGGACCTCCAGCGCATCGTGGTCGAGACGCCAGAGCTCCGCATCGGTTCGTGCCACGAGCTTCGCCGAGCGCGGCGCGCGCTCGAAGAGGCTCATCATGCCGCCCCAGTCGCCGCGCCGCAGGGTCGTGACCTGGATCGTCGCGCCGTCCTTCGCCTTCTTGAGCACCGCGATCTCGCCCGCGCCGACGATGAACGTCCAGGCGCCCGGATCGCCTTCCTCGCAGATGACGCTTCGGACCGGGTAGCGCACGGCGCGCATGCGTGAGGCGAGCTGATCGAGATCTCCGGGGCCGAGAGATTCGAACAACCCCCCCTGACGCAGGAGATCCTCGAGGACTTCATGACTTGCCGATGGTGCGGCCATGTCGCTCCGAGCGGGTTGAAGGAGCCACGGGCCCCTGCTCATCCGCGTCCGGCCGTGGCCCGGCGCCTCCTCGCACGCGCACGCCCGTCCGGGTGCCTACGCGAGCTTCGTTTCGAGGATGCCCACCAGGCGGTCCGGATCCAGCGGTTTCTGCAGCACCCCGCTGAAGCCGAGCTGCGTGTAGTCGGTGCTGAGCGTCAGCGCGTCGCCGGCGGAGCTCAGCATGTACACCGGCACCGTGCAGCCGGCGGCGCGGAACTCCTTCATCAGCGTCGTGCCCGAGTCGATCTCCTCCATCATCAGGTCGACGATGACGAGATCGGGCTGCGCGTCGCGGAACGCGCGCAATCCCTCCTCGCCGTCGGCGGCCTCGAACATGACGTATCCGTGCGCCTCGAGCACCGTGCGCATCGAAGCGCGGAAGTCGGGATCGTCCTCGACGTACAGGATGACGTGTTTGCCGTCTTGCATGGTCAGTCGCCTTGAGCAGGTGCGACCCGAAGGTCCGGCCGACCTTCGCGGTCGAGCAGGTCAGCGATGCGGCCGTGGGGCCGCCGGATGGCACGGACGGCGTCGGCAAGGTTCCTGCGCGCGCCGTCGGACAGCGTTTCCCCGAAATCGTTGAACTCGTAACCGCGGATCGCGAGCACGAAGCCGCGCGTCTCGGCGCCGAAGACGTCTCGGGCGAGACCCAGCACGGTTTCAGGATCGATGCCGTGCGTCGTGAAGCGGTGGGTTACGGCCGGTTCGATCGACCTGAGCTCGAACGGCTCCGGTCCGCTCACCGCCGCGTCCGCGAAGATGACGATGTCGTGGCGGGCCACGGACTCGGCGTCCTCGACCGTCAGGTGATAGTTGGACTCGGCCGTCATGCCCGGGAGGCGCATCGCCTCGACGGCGGCCGCCAGCGCCGGGCCGAGCCCGTCGTCGAGCCGGCCCGGATTGCCGTAGCCGATCAGGATGATCCGGACGTCGTTCATCATTGCCTGACCTTCTCGTCGAGCACCCTGCCCTCATGGTCGACGAGGGTCACCTGAAGCGGCATGCGTCCGAGCGCATGCGTGGCGCAGCTCAGGCAGGGGTCGTACGCGCGGATGGCCACCTCGACGTGGTTGAGCATCCCCTCGGTGATCTCCGGCTGCCGCGACAGGTATCGCTCGGCGACGGCCTGCACCGCTCGGTTCATCGGCTCGTTGTTGCTGGTCGTCGACACGATCAGGTTGCACATCGTCACCTGGTCGTCGTCGTTGATCCGGTAGTGATGGAAGAGCGTGCCGCGCGGCGCCTCGATGATGCCCACGCCCTCGTCGCTGCGCTCGCCCTTGACGACGAGGTCCTCGCCCTGCAGGTCGGGATCGTGCAGCAGCACGGCGATCTTCTCGATCGAGTGAAGCACCTCGATCATGCGGGACCAGTGATACGCGAGCGACAGCGGGTTGGGCTTACCGTCGGTGACCGCCATGAACTCGCGGCGGGCGGCCTCCGCCTCCGGCGTGTCGATGAAGTCGCAGGTGTTGACCCGGGCGAGCGGGCCGACGCGGTACCAGCCTTTCTTCGGGTCGAGCTTCCGGATGAACGGGAACTTCATGTATGACCAGGGCCGCACCTCCTCGGCGATGTAGTCGAGGTACTGCTGGTTGTCGACGTGGTCGAAGATCGTGCCGCCGTCCTGGTCGATGGCGCGAAGCCCGCCGTCGTAGAGGTCCATCGCGCCGTCGGCGCGGATGATGCAGAGGTAGTTGGAGTCGAAGGTGGCGAACTCCTTCGCCATCTCGATGTTCTCGACCGTGTAGTCCTTCGCGATCTTCACCGCGTCCCGGGCCCACGTGGTCATCTGGTCGAGATCGGCAAGCAGGGCGTCACGTTCCGCGACGGACAGGTTCTTGTTCACGCCGCCGGGAATCGCGCCGGTGCCGTGCACCTTCTTGCCCGCCGTGGCCTTGATGATCTCCTGGCCGTACTTGCGCATGAGGATGCCCTGCTTCGCCAGGTCCGGGTAGCTGCCGGCGACGCCGATGACGTTGCGAATCGCGGGATCCGCGTCGAAGCCGAACAGCAGGTCGGGCGAGCACAGGTGGAAGAAGTGCAGCGCATGCGACTGGAACATCTGCCCGAAGTGCATCAGCCGGCGGATCTTCTCGGCGGTCGGCGTCAGCGTGTCCGCCCCGACGAGACGATCGACGGCCTTCGCCGCGCAGAGGTGATGGCTGACAGGGCAGATGCCGCACAGCCGCTGCACGGCCACCGGCATCTCCCAGTAGGGACGGCCCTGGATGAACCGCTCGAAGCCGCGGAACTCGACGATGTGCAGCCGCGCCTGGTCGACGCGGTTGTCCTCGTCCAGAAGGATGGTCACCTTTCCGTGCCCTTCGACACGGGTGACCGGTTCGATCACGATGCGTCGTTTCCTGTCGCCGGGAGCCACCATGTCGTCACCTCGTTGCGTCCACTGTCTAAACGGATCAGTCGTAACGGATCAGTTCGTACGGCAACTCGACCGGCTGGTCAGTGAGCAGCGCCGTGAGCGCCGCGAAGAGCGTGTCGGCCGAGGGCGGGCAGCCCGGGAGGTGGTAGTTGATCTTCACCACCTCGTGCGCCGGGTAGACCCGGTCGAGCATCAGCGGGATTTCCCGGTCGTCGGGCACCTTCCCCGAGGGGTTGTAGACCGACGGGCCGTCGATGTAGGCCTCGCGCAGGCACTGGTCGAGGGGCACCATGTTGCGCAGCGCGGGAATGCCGCCCATCGTGGCGCAGTCGCCGATCGAGATCAGGATGTCGCAGTGCTGACGGAAGTCGCGCAGCACCGCCACGTTCTCCTCGTGGCAGCAGCCGCCCTCGATCAGCCCGATGTCGCAGCGACCGGTGAACTGCTTGATGTCGTCGATCGGTGACTTGTCGAAGTCGACCAGCTCGACGAGGTCCAGGATGCGCTCGTCGATGTCGAGCAGCGACATGTGGCATCCGAAGCATCCGGCGAGCGACGTGGTGGCCACCCTGGGTTTTCCGCGCGCCATGGTCGCACCTCACTTTCCTGCGGCGGTGGCTTCGACCTCCGATCCGATCGGCTCGTGGTCATAGCGGCGCTGGCCGACGGGCGTCGCGTATCCGACCCGTTTGCGCAGCAGCGCGCCCACGGGGCAGGCGTCGAGGGCCTGGTCGGTGACGTCGGCATCGGTGTCGGCAAGCCGCGCCCTTGCGTTGACAGCCAGCTTCTTGCCCGGTCCGCGCCCGACGAAGTCGAACACGTGCTTGCCGTCCAGGTCCCGCGACGTACGGACGCAGCGGGCGCAAAGGATGCAGCGGTTGTGGTCGATCAGGATGTCGGGGTGCGACGCGTCCACGTCGCGCTTCGGCCACAGGTAGGGATACCGCGGCGCCGGGATGCCGAACCGGTACGCCATCGCCTGTAGCTCGCAGTTGCCGCTCTTCTCGCAGAACATGCAGAAGTGATTGCCCTCGACGAAGAGCATCTCGATGATCTGCTTTCGGAACTCGCGCAGTGTTTCCGTATCGTTCTCGACGATCATGCCCTCGGCCGCCGGCGTCGTGCAGGCCGAGCAGGGGCGTCCGTTCGCCATCACCGTGCACAGGCGGCACGATCCGTACGGCTCGAGGCCCGGCTTGTGGCACAGGCGGGGGATGTAGACGCCGGCCTCGGCGGCGGCGTCGATCAGGGGCTGACCGGCGCAGGCTTCGATCGTCCTTCCGTCGATCGTGAGCGTGACTTTGCTGGACATGGCCGCGTCCTTCCTGTTGTCATGCGTGCACCGACTCGCGCCGCTGCACGCGTTCGCCTTCCGCCACGGCGCGTTTCAGGTCGAAGCTGCGGCGGAAACCATTCGGATCGCGCTCGACTCGCGCTTCGTAGGCGGCGCGGAAGCTCTTCATTGACGTGCCGACGGGCTTCCAGGAGGTTTGCCCGAGGCCGCACCGGCTGCACGTCTTCATCATCGCGCCGATCTGCTCGAACCGATCGAGATCCTCGGGCTCGCCCTGGCCGGCCATGAGCCGCTCGATGCCGTCCTTCAGCAGCACGTTGCCGACGCGGCACGGCGTGCAGTAGCCGCAGCTCTCGTCGACGAAGAACGCCATGTAGTCCCGGACGATCTCGAGCAGATCGCGCGTCGTGTCGAAGATCGTCACGGCCCCGCCCGTCGCGAGGTCGTCGAAGCAGAAGCGGCGGTCGAAGTCCTGAGGTCCGACGAGCTGTCCGCTCGGCCCGCCAACCTGCACGGCCTGCGTGTCCTGAGCGTGCACCATGTCGAGCACGTCCCGCAGCGTCATGCCGAACTCGATCTCGTACACGCCCGGCATGTCGCAGTCGCCGCTGATGCTCAGCAGCTTCGTGCCCGAGCTCTGCTCGGTGCCCAGCTCGCTGAAGGTGCCCGGACCCTCTTCGAGGATCTTCGTCACGCAGCACAGAGTCTCGCAGTTGTTGACGACGGTGGGGCAGCCCAGGTATCCCTTCTGCGCGGGGAAGGGCGGGCGGTTCTTCGGATCGCCGCGCGTGCCCTCGGCGGAGCTGATGAGTGCCGTCTCCTCGCCGCAGACGTACGCCCCCGCGCCCATCTGGATGCGAATGTCGAAATCGAAGCCGTTCTTGCCGGTAATGTCCTGGCCCAGCAGATCGTCGGCGCGGCGCCTTGTGAGCATGTCCTCGAGGAAGGTCTTCAGGTAGGCGTACTCGCCGCGCAGGTACATCAGCCCCTCTCGGGCGCCGATCGCGTATCCGGCGACGGTCATTCCGGCGAAGATCCGATCGGCTCGCTCCGTGAGCAGGACACGGTCCTTGAAGGTGCCCGGCTCGCCCTCGTCCGCGTTGCAGATGACGAACTTGCGTTCGCTCTCGGCGGCACGCGTGAACTCCCATTTCATGCCGCAGGGAAAGCCGGCGCCGCCGCGGCCGCGCAGCCGCGCGGTCTTGAGCACGCGGATCACCTCGGCCGGGGTCATGCCCAGCGCCTTGCGGATCGCTTCGCCGCGATTGATGGGGCTGAACAGGACCTGCCCGATGTGGGACAGGTTGTTCTGCACCATGGCGTGCACCAGCGGGTGGGCGTTGTTGCCGTCGCCCGTACGGTCGACGAGCTTCGACGGATCGCCGTGCTCGCGGAGTGCGCGGATGATGCCGCGCGCCTTGACGCGATCGACCCCGGTCACCACGGTATCGTTGATCAGCGCCGCGGGCGCCTGGTCGCACATGCCGATGCACGGCGTATACGTCAGGGTGAATGCGCCGTCGGCGGTGGTCTCGCCGACCTCGACGCCCAACTCTTCCGCGAACGCCTCCGCGACTTCGGCCAGGCCGTGCATCCTGTCGACGACATCGTCGCAGAGTCGGATGACGATACGCCCCAGCGGCTCTCGTGAGAGAAATGCGTAGAACGTCACGGCGCTCTCGACGGTGACGCGCGGCAGGTCCAGCGTCCGGGCGATCGCGTCGATCGAATCGTCGTCGACGCATCGGTACCGTGACTGCGCTTCGAGCAGCACGTCGAGCAGGCGCGTGGGGTCGTCGTGACAGGTCCGGCAGATCTCACGGATCTCCTGTTCGCGCGCGTTCATGGTGCGTCACCTTTCCGGTCGGAGCCGCCGAACGCCCGGTCCGCACGACCGGGCGCCGCGTCGAGGTTGAAAGGGGCGGCCGCCAGCTTCCAGGGCCTGTGAGAACCGCTCGAATGGGCGACCAGCCCCCAAGTTGCGGGCACGGACGGTTCCCTTTGTGCCATTGCAGCACGGGTCGCCGTCCGTGCAACACGGGCGGAAGGCGTGTACGGTCTTCGAGCGGTGAACCACATCTTCGAGTCTCGTGTCACAGGCCCTGCGGGTTGTCTCTACCTCATTCTCGGCAACGGGCGGTTCTATGTCAAGATAAAAAGGTATTTTTATACAAAGAATTTACTTGTGTAATTAAATCAAAGTTAATCCACCGGCTCTGCCGGTGAGAATTCATCAGGCTCTGCCGTTCCAGCGTTGTCCGTATTTTGGTAGACGGTTCTCCCTTGAGGAAGGCCCCTTGGCCAAGGAGAACCGTCATGAAAGATTGGAGAAGTCTGGCACACGTGAAGTGGTACTGTCGATACCACGTGGTGATCGTACCTAAGTATAGACGAAAGGTGATATTCGGCAGAATGAGAGGTCGGATTGGTCGGATCCTGAGGCAGCTGTGTGAGCAGAAGGACGTGGAAATGGTCGAAGGCAATGCCGTTGCGGACCATATTCACATGGTCTTGAGTGTCCCACCGAAGTTCAGCATTGCGATGACGGTAGGGTTCCTCAAGGGCAAGAGTGCGATCCGGATTCACCGGGAGTTGCTGCGAACCCAGGGGACGTTGTTTGGACGGTCGTTCTGGGCACGTGGGTATTGCGTGAG
>NYZC01000120.1 GCA_002686995.1 Phycisphaeraceae bacterium
CCGCATCGGCTGAATGCGGCCGTCATGGCATTCGACCCGCGGGCTTACGCCGCGCGGTTCGCCAGCATTCATCCGTGTCCATCCGTCCGCCTGTGGCGGTTCCGTGGTTCCTGAACGTTGCGGCGCGCCCGCGTTAGGATCGGCCATGTGCGGCATCGCGGGCTTCCTGGGATTCAACGGCGTTCCCGTCGATCCGCGCGGTCCCCGGATCGCACTCGAGCACCTTCGCCATCGCGGCCCGGACGGCGAGGCCGTCACGGAGCGCGGTCCCTGCACCCTGGTGCACACGAGGTTGAGCGTGATCGATGTCGACGGCGGCGGTCAGCCGATGGACGCGCCGCGCTCGGCGCGGCACGGTCCGCTGACCGTCGTGCACAACGGCATGATCTACAACCACCGGATGCTGCGCCGCCGCCTCGAGTCGCTCGGTCACCGGTTCCGATCGAACCACAGCGACACCGAGGTGCTGCTTCACGGCTACGCCCAATGGGGCCGCCGGCTGCCCGATCACCTCAACGGGATGTTCGCGCTGGCGATCTGGGACGACGACGCGCAGACGCTCTTTCTCTGCCGTGACCGCGCCGGGAAGAAGCCGCTGTTCTTCCGCCTGACCGACGAGCAGCTCGTGTTCGCGAGCCTGGTGGCGACGATCCTGACCGCCGGGCCGCGCGACGGCTGCTCCGCTCCGTCCGCGGATCGCGCCGCACTGGTCGGCTATCTCCGTCGTGGTTATTGCGAGGACGATTGCCTCGTGAACGGCATCGAGCAGGTTCCGGCGGGCACCTGGATGACCGTCGACGGAAGCGGAAGGATTGCCCGCGACCGTTACTGGTCGGTCGAGGAGCCGACAAGCGGCATTGACGATGGCCGTCGCGACGACGAAGGGTCGAGATTCAGGGACCGCGTCCGGGCGACGCTCACTCGGGCGGTCGATCGCCGGCTGGAGTCCGACGTGCCGCTGGGCTGCTTTCTTTCCGGCGGCATCGACTCGTCCGTGATCGCGGCGCTCGCGCAGGAACGACTGCAGGCGAACGGTGCGGCCCCGCTGCGCACCTTCAGCGTGGCCCTGGGGGATGCGGATTACGACGAGAGCGCCGATGCGCGGCTGACCGCGACGCACCTTGGCACGGAACACCAGCAGCTCACCGTCGATCCGATGGGCGACGTCATCGGCGACCTGGAGCGCCTCGTCGCCATGATGGGCGAACCGTTCGCCGACAGCTCGCTGCTGCCCACGCACTGGTTGAGCCGCGCCGCACGGCCGCACGTCACGGTCGCCCTCACGGGAGACGGCGGCGACGAGCTGTTCGGTGGCTACGACCGTTACCGCGCCATGCGCTGGCTCGATCAGCATGCGTGGTGGCTGCGACGAATCCCGCCGGGGTGGGTGCCGCCTGACACCTGGCGGCCGCGATCCCGACGAACGCGTATCCATCGCCTGCTCACGGCTGCGCGCCTGGCTCGCCCCTCGGATCGTTACGGGAACATGGTTCACCTGTTCAGCGACACGCAGATCAGCGCGCTGGGCGTCGATCCTGGGGCCGCCCCCCCCCTGCCCTGGCCCGAGACGCCGGATCCGGTGGCGGCCGCGCGTCGCTGGGACCTCGAGCACTACCTTCCGCACGACCTGCTGCGCAAAGTGGATCGCGCGTCGATGGCCGTGGCGCTCGAAATCCGCTGTCCACTGCTCGATCCGGCCATCTATCATCTGTCGCACGGCGCGTCGACGGCCGACCTGATGCCGGACGGCCGACCGAAAGGAGTGCTGCGCGAGATTGCGGCGGACCTGGTTCCGCAAGCGGTCGCGCACCGACCGAAACGGGGCTTCGCGATTCCGATCGGACGATGGTTCCGTCGCGAGCTGCGCGAGCCCGCCGAAGCGATCCTTCTCGGCGGCGCCCTGGCGGAGCTGGGGCTCGACGGCGACTCGGTCACGAAGATCCACGAGGAGCACGTCGCGGGCCGGGTCGATCACACGCATCGGATGTTCGCGCTGCTGATGCTTGCCCTGTGGTGGAAGCGGGTAACGAGTCGCGAGTAACGAGTCGTGTAAGATCACTGGGTTCGAATCGAGGAGTTCGTTCGCATGCGGCTGACTTACGTTCCGTGCCTGCTCGTCGCCCTGCTCTGCCTGGCTCCCGTCCTCGCCGAGGAGACGGCCGAGGTCCCTGCGCCGGCGGATGCGGCGCCGGAGGCCGCGTCCGAGGCGGCGTCCGAGGCGGCGCAGCAAGAGAAGGCGACGGAAAAGCCCGAGACGCCGCCCGTCGACTACAGCCAGGTCAAGGTGATGGCGTACAACGTGCGCAACATGTTCGACGTGTTCGACGACCCCTACACGCACGACGAGCAATCGCCGGTGAAGCCGCGCTGGGAGCTCGAGCGCATCGCGACCCTGATCAAGAAGTATGACCCCGACGTGATCGCCCTGACGGAGCTGGAGAACGAATGGATTCTCAAGGCGATCATTCACGACTGGCTCGGCGGCCGGGGATACGATCACATCACCTCATTGCCTTCGAACGACCGACGCGGCATCACGATCGGCGTCGCCAGCCGCCTGCCGATCCACAGCGTGACGAGCCACCGGCTGCGCGAGCTGCGACTGGAGGGGCACACGAACAAGTGGCAGTTCGCTCGCGACCTCATCCGCGCCCGACTCTGGGTCGCCGGTCGCAATCAGCGCCATCTCGACGTCTACGTCGCCCATTTCAAGAGCAAGCGAAACGTCAAGGGCGACGAGAGGAGCCGCAACTGGCGCCTGGCGGAAGCGACGGCGGCGCGCTCGATCGTCGACGCGGGGCGCCGCGCCGTCACTCGTGACTGGACGCTTCTGGTCGGCGACTTCAACGACACGCCCGATTCCGAGACGCTCAAGGCGCTTACCGACGTCGTGGATGGCGGGCCGACGCCTCTCCTTGACGTGCATGCGCATCTGCCTCCGGAACGAAGGATCACCTACCTCCGGGGCCAGTTCCGCAGCACGATCGACTACATCCTCGCGAGCCCCGATCTTGCCCGACGCGTCGTCACCGAATCGGCATACGTGCCGCGCGACGTGAGGCTTCTCACCGGTTCGGATCACGCGCCGGTGCTCGCGGCTTTTGATCTGAGCTTCTAGTAAGCCATTTGTCATCTCGGACGCGCCTCCCAACCCGAGTCCAAAGTGAACAATTAACGATTGGCTTAACGACTAATGGCTTAATCCCTCCCCCTCTCCCCCCGGGACGCCCGACACATGCCACCACTTCACATAAGGGTATTCACCCTCGGCGACTGGATGACCAACTGCCACGTCGTCCACGCCGAAGACGGCGGGCCGTGCTGGATCGTCGACGCCGGATTCGATCCCGGCGACATGGTGAAGTACGTCGCAGACCACGAGCTCGAGCCGGCGCAGATCGTGCTGACGCACGCGCACATCGACCACATCGCGGGGCTCTTGGAGCTGCGCGCGGCCTGGCCGACCCTGCCGATCACGATTCACGAGGACGAGCGCGCATTCCTTACGGATCCTGCGCTGAACCTTTCCGGGATGCTGCCGACGCCGATCGTCGCTCCCGATGCGACCGCAACGGTGGCCCACGGAGATTCGCTCTCGCTCCAGGGAGCCACCTTCGACGTCATCCACACCCCGGGGCACAGTCCTGGCGGGATCACGCTCCATTGCGCCGAGGCGGCCGTGGCGATCGTCGGCGACGCGCTGTTCGCCGGTTCGATCGGCAGGACGGACTTTCCGACGAGCGATCATCAGCGCCTCATGCAGTCACTGCGCGACCTGATGACCCTTCCTGACGAAACGCGCGTCCTGTCCGGCCATGGTCCGGAGACGACGATCGGGGCGGAGAGACGGTTGAACCCCTTTGTCAGGGAGGCCGGGGAATCAGATTGAATTTCCCGGCGTTCAAAGCGGCGCCCGTTTCGGCTCCCCCGCCCGGCGGGGATACCTGGACGGCGTCGCCCGGTCCTTGGCCACGACCACCACGACGGTGCTCTGGCCGAACTGCGGCGGGTAGGCGTCCACGACCTGCAGCGCGCCGGCGCCCAGCGCGTCCAACGCGTCGCCCGACACCTCCAGCTCCGCCTCAGCCTTCGGCCCCTTCATCGCCAGCAGCATGCCGCCGACGCGGATCAGCGGCATCGTGTACTCCAGCAGCACGCGCATCGGGCCGAGCGCCCGACAAACCGCCGCGTCGTACTGCTGGCGGTGATCGTCGCGGCGGCCGGCCTCCTCGGCCCGGTCGTTCACGATCCTGGCGTTCTCGAGCGGGAGCGTCTCCCGGCACCGGTCGCAGAACGCCGATTTCTTCCCGGTCGATTCGAGCAGCGTCACCCGCAGGTCGGGTCGCGTGATCGCCAGGGGGATGCCCGGCAGGCCGCCGCCGGTGCCGACGTCGATGATCCTGGCTCCTTCCGGCAGGTCTTCGAGAAACGGCAGCAGCGTCAGGCTGTCGACGATGTGGCGCTGCCACGCCTCGGCCGGATCACGGACCGACGTCAGGTTGAATTGCCGGTTCGCTTCGAGCAGAAGGTCCAGATAACCGGCGAGCCGATCGAGCATCGGCGCGGGAACCGTGATGCCGAGTCCTTCGAGGGAGGTCTGCACGGCGGTCGGAATCGGGTCGGATCGGTCCCTCATGGGTCCGCAGATCGTCCCTATGTTCGCGGCTTCGCACAACCGCTACAGCCTGACCGCGATTCACCGGTTTTCATCAAGCGAAGACGGCGCCCCGCCCCGCCGTATGGCATATTTCAATTGTCAGCCGCGAGCCTGACGCCACCCGCGACTCAGCGGGCCGGCACGGGCGAAACGCGGAACAACCTGCCCTGGATCGGGTCTCGTACCGGCCTGCCTCCCCGGTCGAGGCCCTTTTTTTATGCGCTGGGGATGCTGATATACTCCCCGATCGGATGGCCGATTCCCCAAAGAGTGCCGGGACCCCGAAGGTCGCCAAAACCGCACTGTTCCCCGGCACTTTCGATCCCATCACCAACGGTCACCTGGACGTCATTCACCGCGGGCGCATGCTGTTCGACCGCCTGATCGTCGCCATCGGTCAGAACCCGCTCAAGCGCGAGGTGTTCACGGTCGACGAGCGGTTCGAGATGATCGAGGAGCTTCTGTCGGACTGCGGCGACAACGTCGAGGTCAGGACCTACAGCGGCCTCACGGTCGACTATGCGCGGCAGATCAACGCGACCGCCATCCTTCGCGGCCTGCGCAACGTCACCGACCTGAACTTCGAGTTCCAGCTTGCCCTGACCAACCGCGCGGTGGCGGACGTCGAGACGGTCTTCATCATGACCGCGGAGTCGTACTCGTTCACCAGCTCGACGCTCATCCGCCAGATCGCCTCCGGCGGCAGCATCGACCGACTGGCCCGCCTGCTCCCCCCGGTCGTGCTGGAACGGCTCGAGCGCATCAAGCGCGAACACGGCGGCAAGATCCCCTGGCAGCACACGGACGGCTTCAAGGAATAGAACCGATCCCGGACACACGGGTTCACCGGGTTCAGCAGGCTCAGCCGCGGCATCGAGGATCAGCAGTTGGACTTTCGCGTCATCAGTATCGGTTCGCTCAGCAGCCACGAGTTGTGGCAGGAGCAGGTCGAGCCCCGCACGGCGCACGCCACGACGACCCTGGTGCGCAGCGGAGATCGCGTCATCCTCGTCGACCCGGGGCTGCCCGCCGAGGTGGTGATCGCGCGGCTCGCGGAGCGGGCGGGGCTGGCGGCCGGCGCGGTGACCGACGTCTTCCTGACCAACTTCCGGCCCGTCCATCGCCGCGGCCTGTCGGCGTTCGAGCACGCGAACTGGCTGACCAGCGAGATGGAACGCGAGTCGATCGGCTGCCAGCTCGTCGAGGCTCACCGCCAGCAGGAGGATGCCGAGATCAAGGGGATGCTCGAGCAGGAGATCGCGATGCTGAAGCGGTTCAAGGCGGCTCCGGATCGGCTGGCGGACCAGGTCGACCTGTTTCCCCTCTCCGGGTTCACGCCGGGCACCTGCGGCCTGCTCCTGAGCCATCTCAACGCGACGACGCTCATTGCCGGAGACGCGGTGGCGACGAGCGAGCACCTCGAACAGGGTCGCGTGCTGCGCGGCGCCGCCGACGCGGCCCAGGCGCGAGAGAGCCTGTCGGAGGCGATCGAGATCGCCGACGTCATCGTTCCCGGCCACGACAACATGCTGCTCAACCCTACGCGAAGGTCGTGGTGAGATAATCGGCGCTGCCTTTTCATGACGGGAGGACGCAGAGCGCCCGATCGCCCCCTCGCCGTTTGATCGAACCCTTGGATTCGCATAGGTTCGTGCCCCCATGCTCCCTCCCGCAGGCCGCCGAACCCTCCTCCTGATCGCCGTTCTGGCGCTCTCAGGATCGATTGCGCGGGCAGGCGAGGAGGCGCCGCGACCGATCCAGCTTCGCTGCTACGGCGTGCCCAACCCGACCGGGTTCAACATTCAAAACCGCGTCGACATCGCGACGGTCCGCGCCTTCCACGACAAGTTCACCGACATCCAGGCGAACAGCTCGACGGGCATGCAGTTGCCCGGCTCCGAGACGATGGACATGATCCCGCTGATGCAGATCGCCGGCGGGATTCCGGCCGACTGCATGTACGTCAACTTCCGGCAGTCGGACACGTACATCCGGATGAAGCTGCTCTATCCCCTCGACGAGTACGTCGAGGATCTCGCCAAGGTCACCATTGAGAACGGGCCCCTGCTCTCAGTCGAGGAGTACTTCGAAAAACTCCTGGCGGGCCCGAACGGCCGGGAAATCGCCCAGCGCGTGCCCGGCCCCTGCCGACCGGTGATCTTCCGCGACTGCCCCTACGAAGAG
>NYZC01000121.1 GCA_002686995.1 Phycisphaeraceae bacterium
TCGTGGTGATCGGCGTGCTCAACAGCGCCGTCGCCGCGGTGTATTACCTCCGCATCATCGGCGCATGCTATTTCACGTCCGGCGACCGGCCTGCCAATCACGACGCGCCGCTCGCGCGCCGGCTCGCGGCCCTCATCGCGGCACTCGCGATCGTCATCTTCGGCCTCTTCGGAAGCTGGCTGGTCGACGCCGCCAGGAGCGCGGGGACGGTGCCCGGCGAAGTGGTGAACGGGCAGGCGCGCATGCTCGAGGACGGAGCTCCCGCGACGCCGCCGATCAGTCGAAACGAGTAGATGCCCGACGGGATTCGTGCCTCCGCCGCACTTCTCGCGGCGTCACAGGCGCTCGGCGCTCCGCATCCTCATCTCCAGCCACCGGCGTTCATCGCCGCGATGACGGGCTCCTGATATCAGTCATCGCGACGATCCTCTGACGGTTCTTTCGACTCCTGAATCATAGGCGGTTCGCCATGGCGCCACCGCCCGTAATCCAGCGCGCTGCCGCATTCGGGACAGTGCGATTGATCATCCTTGAACTGCATTCGGATGTCATAGCCGCACCTCGGACATCGCAGGTTCAGCATCGCGTCCTGCCTGGAGATCTCCTCGTTGGCCTTCGGAATGCGCGAGACGAAGAAGATGAGCCCTGCCAGCAACGGCGCGATGATCGCGACCTCGGCCAAGTACGGCGCCTGGTGCCCGAGGAACGCCATCGCGCCCAGCGCCAACACGAGGAGGACGATTGCAGCCAGGAGCAGGCGGACAAGCATTGCCATCGCTGATCCGATCATGGTACTTTTCGAAAGAAGTCGTTTCCTCCGATGCCGTGCAAGGACAAATCGCATGCGCCCCCGCCCCCTCATCCTCAACGACGACGGCGCCGGCCAGTTCACGTACTTGAAGCCGCCGGTCAAACGTGCGGATCTTCACGCCATGGTGGACAAGGTCGTCGGGACGGCCGTGACCACGTTGTGCGTCACGCTCTTCGACGGCCGATGCGGCTGGCACGACTCGCCCCATTTCACCCATCTCGGTGAGATGACCACGCCGCTCATCGCCGGGCCGATCCAGGCGCGTCAGCGCTACGTGTTCCGATCGCTGCGCGAGCAGGGTATCGACCCGCTCGAAGTCTTTGCCCAACGGGCGCATGAGCAGGGCCTGACCTTCATCGCGTCCATGCGAATGAACGACGCGCACTTCGCCTATTACCGGGGCATCAACGGCGACGGGCCGTGGAACTGCCCTTCGACCAGCGACTTCTGGAAGCAGAACCAGCATCTCCTGCTCGACGGTGAGTTCGGCTATTTCGAGCACCTGCTCGATTACGCCCACCAGGCGACGCGCGATTACCGGCTGGCCCAGATCGAGGACGTCTGCCGGCGCTACGACGTCGACGGCATCGAGCTCGATTTCGTTCGCCATCCCCACTATTTCAAACGAGGCCAGGCGGGCCGCCACGCCGATCGGATGACCGACCTCGTCCGAGCCGTGCGGGCAATGATGGACGATGCCGGTCGCGAAAGAGGACGGCGCCTGCAGTTGCAGACGCTGGTACCGCGCACGATCAGCGGCTGCGAGCACCTGGGTCTCGACGTGCGAACGTGGATGCAGGACGGGCTCATCAACGCCGTCATCCCGAAGAACTTCATCCACTTCGAGCAGGACATGCCGGTCAGGGAATGGGGCGACCTGGCCGAAACCTCTGACACGGCGGTGTATCCCTGCTTCGAGCGCGGCACGCGCGTCGAGGAGTTTCGCGCCGGTGCGGCCCGCTACTACCGCGACGGCGCGACAGGTCTCTACTTCTACAACTTCTGGAACTTCGGCGTCCCCTTCAACGATCACGGCCGCCAGATCCTTTCCGAGACGAGCGACGAGACCATGCTCGCGACGCAGGACAAGCACTACGTCGTCTTCGGCGGCGGCGGCTGCGCCCAGCCCTACACCTACGAGGAAGGCGAACCTCCGGCGGTACCCTTGCCGGCGCGAATCGCGCGACACGGCGGGGCAAGTTTCAAGGTCGACGTGGCCGACGACATCGCAGGTGCTTCGTCGAACGGGACACTTCACGACGTGACCCTGCGCATCACGACGGACCGACCTGAGCCAGCGCTCCGTCTGCTGTTCAACTGGGACATGCTGGACACGACGACCCTTGATGACGGCCTCGCCCTGGAGGCCGCCGTTCCCGCCGACGTCGTCAATCCTGGCATGTATCACCTCAATCACGTGCGCGTCGAGAATCACTGCGACGACGTGATCACGATCGTCGGCGTCGAGGTCCGGGTGCGCTACCACGGCGCGAACCCACCGGCCGAGGGAGCGATTGACGAACGACCGGACTCAAGGGTTTCGAGAGCGTTCGACAAATGGCGAATCCTCGAGTCGACGACCGGTTCCGTGCCGCTGATCCTGGATACGAGAGATCGGGTCGAAGCGGAAGTGACCGTGACGGACACGGAACGCCTGAGGACCGCCAGGACGGTGCGGTTCGAGTTACGGACGCCGCGCACGAACGAACGCGGCTACGAATACCACGAGCATTACGGCCGCATGCCGTCGGAGAGCGATCGATACGAAGCAAGACTCAACGGCGTCGAAGTCGGCAGCATCTCGTTCATCGACAACGCATACGGTTCGGCGGCGGCGGCTCAGCCCGGCGATGACTTCTGGTTCTGCGGCATCTACTTCGACGTCCCTGCATCGATCGTCACCCCGGGCCCGAACGCCCTGTCACTTCAGCTCACCGAACGCGATCCCGACGTGCGCTGGGGCCTGGTCCTGGTCGACATCGACCTGCTCGCATTGGTGGCCGCGAGCGGACAGGGAATCTGAAGTCTGGCGGCTTCAGCGACGCGGGACGAATCCAACCGGACAGGGAATCTGAAGGCTGGGGACTTCAGCTACGCCGCGAGCAACCCAACCGCGGCACGGTCTGGTTAGGCTCTGTCTCAGAACTCTGCCTGGCGTCGACCGGCTGCATCGCCCGTTGGCGGGGTCGGCCTCCATCGACGATGCACAGCGACATCGCCTGTTTCGGCCTCCTTGCCAACGGACGATTCGCGGTCTTGGGCCCGCGGCAGAGTGCTGAGACAGAGCCTAAGTGACTGGCTTGTAAACCAGCCTGTCCACCGTCACACAGCCCTCCGCCACGTCGAAGAACGGCTCCCCGTTCTTCACGCCCACCGTGCCGTAACCCGTCGCCGTGCAGAGGAAGGACCTGAAATCGCCTTCGACCTGCGGCTCGAGGTGAAGCACTTTTTCCACCGCGTCGTACCGCGCTCCGGTGAGCCCCTGAAGTAAACCATAAGACGACAGCGCGCGGGCGTAGAAGTGCCCGCACTCGTACTCGTTGAACGGGTTTCTGCGCCGACCGTCGTAGCGCGACCGCGCCATCCGGACGATCTCGAGCCCCTCTTCGGCGCAGCCCGCCAGCATGAGATGCGAGGCCACGTGGTACTCGATGCCCGTCCAGACTTCGTTGCTGTACACGAATGGCAATGACAGCTCACCGCCCTTCGGCCACGTGCACAGCAGAAGTCCGCCTTCGCGACCGAACGCGTATCCCGGCCGCTGCGGGTTGACGTGATCGGCCAGGTCGCGCTTGAGGTTGTGTCGATGCACGGCCCGGAGATGACTCTTGACCTGCCCCGTGTCGAGGATCTCGCCGATGCCGCAGACGGCGGCAATCCACGCGCCGAGCACGCCGTCGGCGAGGCACCCCTTCCCGTACTGGTACTTCGGCCCTTCCTTGCGCAGCAGATCAACGGCCTCCGGCGTCCACCGTATCTCCTTCACGGTCTTCGCCTCCGACGGATCGCCGGCACGCAGCCCCTTCCATTGAATGTCCTGAACGAAGTACTCCCCGTCGAACAGCTTCTGCTCCAGGTAGGCGCGGCCGCGTGCGAAGAGATCGGCGTATCGTGCCACGTCGTCCCCGATCGCTTCGCCCATGAGCATCGCCGCTTTCAGGGCGCCGAGGTAGAAGCTCGCGCACATGCCGTCCGGGCCCCAGAACTCGATGTCGTAGGTGTTGTGGTGCGGCTCCACCAGGACGCCGATCCCGTCCGGATCCCATGTCGCGATGCAGTAGTCGATGCTGGACCGGACGCGCGGCCAGATGCCGCGCAGCCATTGCGTATCGCCGCCGATTCGCCATTCGCGATACACCTTCATGATTCCGCCGAGTTGACCGTCGGCAGCCGCGTGACGGACATGCGCCTGGGACCGGATCGGCAGCGCGACGCGGAACACCTGGTGACCCGCATTGTCCTGGCTCTCCTGGAACTCGCTGTCGCGCATCCCCCGCTCCAACCCGTGGAACAGGTGCGGCAGCGCCTGCGCGTAGTTCCACACGTGCGTGCACGATCCCGAGCAGCAGCCGACCCCGTCGTGACAGCCCTCCCAGCACCAAAGGCGTCCGTCGGTCTGCCGGAGCACGGTGGGCGACTTGAGGATCGAGAGGTTGGCGGCGACCGCCTCGATCACCTCGGGCGGCAACGTGGTGTCCTGGAAACAGTCACGAAAGCGAGCGGTCCGGGCGCGCAAACGCGTAAGCTCGATCCGGGCATGCTCGACAACCGCCTCGACGCTGTCGAACTTCCCCGCGTACCACGGAACGTATGTATCGAGCGCATCGCCGTACTCCTGCTGTTCGCAATTGCTCTGCGGATCAGCCTCATGGCGCGCGTCAGTACGAGGCACGTACCAGGCCATGAGCACGGTGATGCGCTTCGACGCTCGAGCGGATAACGAAAACGGCACGTACACGCTGCCGCCGGGACTTGGCACGTCGTCCGAAAGCGGTGGGTGGCTGACGGTCGCCCCCGTCTCGATGTTCCGCCAGAGGATCGTGTTCGAATCGAACCATCCGCCGCGGAACCACGCACAATCGACGGCCGTCCCTTGTTCGAGACAGGTGACGGCGAACGCACCTTCCTTCACCGGCTCTTCCGCGGATCCGGCTTGTCGAAGCACGAACCCGCCGTCGAGGGCATCGATCGACGCGCCATCTGCTCCCCTGGCCATGAAATTCGCCGCGTGGAACGAGAACACCGAATCAATGGTTTCGTCCGTCGGGTTCTCGAATTCGTACTCGAGGACCGCGATCGGCAAACTCGAATCATCCGCCTCGTTGGGGACGAACGGGCTCCAGCCGGTGAGGCTGCACCTCAGCGGCACCTGCGGATCCGAGACATCGACGGTCGCGAACGGAAATCGTGCGTCGAACGTCGCTTCCTCGAATCGCGGAAGCCCGTAGGTACGACCGGACGCGCCGTTTCCCGTAAGCGGTGGGCCGAACGTCTTCCATTCCGGCACCGGACCTTCGATGATCCGTCCCCACGGGCCTCGACCCGCCAGGTGCAGCGCTCCGAACAGCACCGGCTCGTTGAAGATGTCAGGCGCGTTTCGCACGGACACGTGCGACAGCGCGCCGGTCCCCTCGAGGCAGATCATGCCGGCGCCGATCCCTCCGAGCGGAAACGCGACGCGTGACAGGAAGGGACCGCGGAAAGGGCTGTTGAAGGATCGTGAGGATTCGCAAGCCATTGGCCGACTCGCAGCGCGCGATGCCTGATGAGCATCCTGGACATGGCAAACGGGCAAGACGGGCGCAGCATGCCTGCAGGGACGCTGACTCGACTCATCCAGTCGCATCAGCAACTGGACCATCGGGTTTCTCGCGCCTGGCAATCGCGAGGAACGAATGGCGATTGTCAAGCTCGAGGAAGTCCACGCCGACGATCTCCCATCCCTCGTCACCGAGGGCGTTCAGATGATCTTCCAGCTTCTGCCTGTCCGGTCCCCTGAACACGCCGCCGCTCGCGTCCTTTGAATCGATGATCCTGTATTCCCAGCGTTTCATGACCAGTGACCTCTCTGCGGTCAGGTCCTGTTCGCCACCTCCTTCATGATATCGTCGCGTCCGTCCGACCGTGCGATTTCAAGCGCCGACCGCCCCTCGGCATTTTCGATCACGGTGTCCGCGCCGCACCAGAGCAGGAGTCCGGTCAGATCAGTTCATGACAAGGATGACGTTCGGCTCCTCATCAGCCACAACCGCGACGCTTGTTCAGCTGCCCAATATCCGTGACGCGGCTTCGATCCACTCAGTGTAGTTGCGCAGGAACGTGCTCGTCGCGGGGTACTGAAACGGCGTGCACGTCGGGGCCATGACATATCCGGTACCGCCGTCGACGGCTCTGGCGATCTCCTCTACGTGGCGCGTCATCGTGCCGTCCGGCGCCCCGTGGAACTGCTGATCCTGGATGTGGCCGACGAAGCTGAGACGCCCGTCGGAGCGTCGCACCAACTCAGCCAGCGTGATATCGCCTTGCGGCGGAGGCTCGATCGGTTCGATCGCGTCCACGCCCGTCTCGATCATGTGCTCGAGCACGTCGCGCACCCGACCATGGCAGTGGATCATCGCCAGGTGCCCGGCGTCGTGAATGATCTCAATCAGTCTCTTCTGGTATGGCGTAACGAGTTCGGCAAATGCCCGTGGCGGCATCATCGGCGGCGTGGCGAGTTCCGGGCCGGCGGTGAGGAAGACGACGTCCGACCCCTTGCACGCCAATGCCTTACGGCGGGTGTCCTCGGCGATCTGCTCGAACAGGTGGTCCATCAGCCGTATAAGGCCGGCCGGATCCGTCGCGTACCGAACGCAATACTCGGTGAAGTCGAACAAGCTTGCGGCCGCGTACATCGGATCTGCGTAGGAGACTGCGATCACGCCCCGATCGGCTAGTTGCTCGGCGAACCTGTTCAGGGGTGTCGGGTCGTACTCCGGCGGCTTCCACGGGAGTGACATGTAGCGTTCGATGTCCAGGTCCGTCTTGACGAAGTGTTCGGTGACCGAGGCCGGCTGGTCCTGCGGCGTGACAACCACGTTGCGCAGATCCCCCTTCGGCGTCGGCATGATTGTCGTCGTGATCGTCAGGTCGCCATCCTGTTCATCGCGCCGAACGAGACGTGGCCCGACGTCCGACACCGGCGGCAACGATCTCTTGCAGTACATACCCGCCTTCTGTTCGACCAGATCGAGCAGGTCGCGGTACGAGGGATCGTGCAGATGAGGGCTGTCGGCGTAAGGATGGAGGTTGTAAGTCACGAACGGGACCTGCGAAACCGGTTCGCCTCGCAGCGCAGAAAGGATCCGTTGCTTGCGTGTCATCGGATGGCATCCACATGGCAGGGGCATCGGCCCATTATGTCAAGATCGCGGTACCAGTCGACGTTGCAGATATCGATTGGGGACGTTCTCCGGAGGTGGGATGTTCCGCCCAGCGGCACCGAGCAGGCTTCTAACGTTCGCGTACACGTCCCGATCATTACGATGCATCTGCGAAAGCAGCCCGAGCTGAGCGTAGGAGACAGGTGTGATATCGAAACACGTCGTCTCCCATTCGAAACCCTTGCCCCAGGTGATACCGGGGAGAAGCATGTCGCTTCGTGCTCCCGCATCGAGCAGAAGTCGCATAACTGGTTCCGAACGGTTTCCATTGGAATTTACCGTGTGGAACAGAGGCGTGTGCCCGTTCAGTCCGTTGTCATCCATCGCCGCACGCGCATCGACCTCGCTACCCATCTCGAGTAGAACGCGAGCGCTCTTCGCGTGCCCGTACTCGGCAGCTACGTGCAGCAGCGATGCGCCAACCAGCGGAGTAAACGCAGAGACCATCGTTGTCCGGTGCTCCAGGAGGAGTGGATTGCTCCGGATCGCGACCGCGAGGGAATCGGTGTCGTCGAGAAGCACCGGCGCAATCTGCGGATCGTCGAGCTCGGATCCTCGTTCAAGCAACAGTTGAAGACACTCCGGAAACTTGTCTGATCTCGTGTACATCTCGATGAGCCAGTTGACCGGAGTCTTGCCTCGCACGGAACTTCGGACGTCGAATCCGTCGTCGAGGACGGCGCGGATACGCTCAACCGAATGCAATTCAAACGCGAAAAGAAGCTCTTCGTCGGCGGTGGTCGTATTCATTCCAGTCTTTCAAATCGATGGGTGGCACCATTGCACAAATAGTTCCGCACATCGGTCTTCATGGCCTGGTCATTCAAGGCCAGAACCAATGTGTGCGCCACATTCCGGACAAGTCGAATTGGCGACACCTTCAAGGTTGTACCCGCATTCCAGACACATCGGCAGCCGATGGCTCTTGCGTTGTGCTTCGACATATAAGAGCACGCCGCCTCGAATCCGGACCAAATAGATCCAATAGATGACGAATGTCGAAACAGTCGAGGTCAGAAACAGGGTGAACCATGCGGGGAACTGATCACGCAACCAGGACGCGTGGATCAGGGCCATCTCCACGATGCCGAACATGATGCCGAATCCGAGTGACCTGGGAAAGATCGAGCGGGTGATCGATGACCCGATCGATGTGCGAATCAACTCGCGGCGCTCACTCAGCGTCAAGTGCCGAAGTTCAGGCAATGATGTGAGACGAAAGTACATCATGCATAACGTCTTTCGGACTCACCCACCCCGATTTCCAGTATCTAATCACACGCGACGTGACGCTTCATGAAATCACGCTAGCGGAATTGCGATGAGCCGCCTGCGTCGGCGGCACCGCAAACGTCCTGATCATTGTAGCCGACGGCAGTGGAAACAACCCTTCGCCCACCTATGGTGCAGCAGGGCGGACTTCATCGCAAGGCGAAGGGCTGATCCCTTTAAACGTCAGGTGCCGAGTGAAGCTTTCAACTCCGACATGAAATCCTCAATGGCCGGTGTCTTCATTCCAACGACCTTCGCCGCGTCATCCCATCGTCGCACTGATAACGCAGGTTCGTAGTTCGCCTCGGATTCGAATGCCCTGGTCTCCTTGTGCGACATGGTCCCACCCTGATCGTGAAAGCTCTGCAGTGATGTGGGAGAGAGACGCTCGAGATATTCCGGGTGAACAGTGCAGAGATACCGCTTCGCCGCAACGTGAAGCCGAACCGGGTCACTCACCTCGGGCCCAAAACGGTCACATAGCCAGCGGTACCCTCGCGCCTCGTGAGCATCATCAAGGTTGTGCGGAACCTGGTCGGTGATCGGATGATCCGCATCGTCTCCGAGCAAATGACCGATATCGTGCAGCAGCGCCGCCGCAATCAGCTCCTGCGACGCGTCATTCTGCCGCGCCAGTGTCGCCGCCTGCAAGGCATGCTCGAGCTGGGTCACCGCCTCGCGGCCGTACGACTCGCCACCACGACTCCGAAACACGGCCAGTATTCGCGAAACAATGTCCTCATCGGGCATTGGTCGACCTCTAACTCGTATTTCGCAAATCACGCAATCGCCGAGGTGATCTTCCGCGCCGCGTCGGTCAGGTCGCGGCCGATCTGCATCGTCGGGATACCGTCGCCTGCCTTCTCGAGGATCCCGCGCGCCGCCTCGACGTTCGTGCCTTCGAGGCGCACGACGAGCGGCACGGTGAAACCGACTTCGCGGGCGGCGTTCACGATCGCGTTGGCGATGGTGTCGCACCGCGCGATCCCGCCGAAGATGTTCACGAGCACGCCGCGGACCGCCGGATCTTCGAGGATGATCTTGAACGCCTCGGTCACGGCCTCCTCGGTCGCCGATCCGCCGACGTCGAGGAAGTTCGCCGGCTCGCGTCCGTGCAGCTTGATCAGGTCCATCGTCGCCATTGCCAGGCCCGCGCCGTTGACGAGACAGCCGATGTCGCCGTCCAGCTTGATGTAGGACAGCCCGTGCTCCTCGGCGCGGGCCTCTCCGCCCTGCTGCTCCTGCAGGTCGGCCATCGCTGCGAACGCTTCCCGCCGAAACAGCGCGTTGTCGTCGAAATTGATCTTCGCGTCGATCGCGACGACCCGGCCGTCGGGGTTCTCATCGTCCGCCGTCGTCACCACCAGCGGGTTGATCTCGGCAAGGCTTGCGTCGTTCTCGAGGAAGAGGGCGCAGAGCCGCGACAGGATGCGCCCCGCCGCCGACACCTGCTTGCCGGCGAAGCCCAGCCGGAACGCGATGAAGCGCGCCTGGTGCGGTCGAAGCCCGGCCTCCGGATCGATCGGCATGCGGATCACCGCTTCGGGCCGCTCCCGCGCGACCTGCTCGATCTCGACGCCGCCCTCCGCCGACGCGATCACGACCGGACGCCCCTGCCCGCGGTCGATCGCCATGCCGACGTAATACTCCTTCTGGATGTCCACGCCCGCCGCGACCAGCACCTTCTCGACCGGGACCCCCTCCGGACCGGTCTGAGGCGTCACCAGCGGCTGGCCGAGCATCTTTTGCGCCGCTTCCCGCGCCTCGTCCGCCGACCGGACCAGCTTGACGCCACCGCCCTTGCCGCGGCCCCCGGCATGGACCTGGGCCTTCACGACGGCCAGCGTGGCGCCGTCGGCGGCAAGCCGCTCGAACGCCGCGGCGGCCTCGTCGGCGCCGGTCGCCAAATGAGCCGGCGGGACGGGCACGCCGTAGCGGTCGAGCATCTCTCGGGCCTGATATTCATGGATTTTCATGGTCAGAACGTCTGAATAAGGGTGGCGTGCCGATTACTGTTGACCGGAGGCGATCGAGGCGACGATAATAACCATTATGGAACGGCCGGGCCAAAAATCGTCTGCGCTCGCTTCGACCACGGCGATTCCCGCCGGCCGTTGCAGCCGGCGTGCACCCGACAAACACGCGTCAGGGACGGCGATCGAAGGCACGCGGCTGAACGCCCCTACCCCGAAAGGCCATTCGCGACGACTTCGCGATCCGCACGCTGCGTGCGCCCCCCTGCCCGTCACGCTGCTGGCGCCCGCGGTCGTCATCTCGGCGGGCGCCCGCGTCGAGGCCGCGCCCCACCAGCGCCTGCAGGTGAAGCCGGCCGCGGCGACCGCGCGCATCGGCCACCAGCGCGACCGGGCGTCGAAATGGTTCTCATGCCTGGCCGAGACCGCGCGACGGCTCCAGGGCGACTGCGCCCCCGCGGCGCTGTTCGAGCCCCGACTCGCGCAGGCGACGAACGCAGTCCGCTTCGCCCCGTCCAGTCGACCGGCCCGTCTCATCCCGACGGACCCACCCATCGAGCTCGAGATCGACCTGCCTCCCCCGGCGCCCGCCCCGTTCTGAGCAGCTTCATCCCCCGGCCTCCGGCCGGATATCGATCTCGAAAACCAGACCGAACACGCGCCCACACCTTCATCGCCCCGCGCGATCGAAGCTCGGCGCATTCCCTCCACACCCACTCCGCGTTAACAAATAACAATTGGCTTAACGACTAGTAGCTTGATCAATCCCCCGGGCATGCAGACCCAGACCCGGCCCCTCACCCTGACCCAGACCCGGGCCCAGGCCTCCACAAGGACCAATCATGGTCATTTCCACCCTCACCAAATCGTTCAGAAAAGTCTTCGGCTCCCGCAACCAACGACTCGTCAAGACCTACTTCCGACGTGTCGAGCAGGTGAACGCGTTCGAAGACGAAATCCGCGCACTGACCGACGCCGAACTCAAGGCCCAGACTGCCGCGATCCGCGCCGAGGTCGCCGACGGTCGTCCGCCGGTGCAGGTCATCCCGCGCGCCCTCGCCGTCGCACGCGAAGCCATGGACCGCGCCGTCGGCATACGCAACATCTTCAACCCGGACCACGGCTTCGACCGCAACGAACTGCCCGAGGTCGTCCGGCCCCGGTACGACAACGTCATGGAGGCGATCTCCCGCACCGAGCCGGCCGACGAGCTCGGCTGCGCGGAACCGGTCCCGGGGTGGCAGCAGGTCGACGTGCCCAACTCGATCTACGACGCGGTGCGCGAGCTTCACCCCCAGAGTCGCCCGCCGTTCCGGGCGCGGCCGTTCGACGTTCAGCTCATCGGCGGCATGGTGCTCAGCGAAGGTCTCATCGCCGAGATGAAGACCGGCGAGGGCAAGACGATCGTCGCGCCGCTCGCCTGCTTCCTCGCGTGCCTCGAGGGGCTCCAGTGCTACGTCGTGACCGTCAACGACTACCTCGTCCAGCGCGATCGCGACTGGGTCTTCCCCTTCTACTACCACCTCGGCCTCACCGTCGGGGCCATCCACCCGTTCCACATGATGCCTCCGCAGGCGAAGGCCGACGCGTACCGGTGCAACGTGGTGTACGGCACGAACAGCGAGTTCGGATTCGACTACCTGCGTGACAACATGCAGCTCTCGATCGAGGAGCAGGTTCAGAAGCACCGTCACTTCTGCATCATCGACGAGGTCGACTCGATCCTCATCGACGAGGCGCGCACGCCGCTGATCATCTCGGGGCCGGCCCACGACGACGCGCCGCGCTACGGCGTGGCCGACTCGATCGCGCGGCACCTCATGCAGAAGCAAAAGAGCTGGCACGCCGCCGATGCGAAGGTGCAGGAAGCCCAGATGCGCATCAAGGGTCTCGAAGGCGACATCCGCAACGCGCGGGAGAAGACGAAGGTGCCCGCGATGCGCGACCAGCTCAAGGAAGAGCAGGATCGGCTGCCGCAGATCGAGCAGGAGCGCGACCGGCACGTGCAGTACTACGAGCTCGAGATGGAGCGCAAGGCCGCGCACCTGACCCACGAAGGCATCGCCGAGGCGCAGAAGCAGGCCGACATCGGCTCGTTCTACGTCGGCAACAACATGGACTTCCCGCACCTGCTCGAGAACGCGCTGCGCGCCCACGCGGTGTACAGCCGCGACAAGGACTACGTCGTGCAGGACGGCGAGGTCGTGATCGTCGACGAGTTCACGGGCCGGCTCATGATCGGCCGACAGTGGTCGGACGGGCTGCACCAGGCCGTCGAGGCCAAGGAGCGCGTCAAGATCAAGCAGGAGACGCAGACGCTCGCCACCGTCACGATCCAGAACTACTTCAAGCTGTTCGACCGGCTCGCGGGCATGACGGGCACCGCCATCACCGAGGCGACCGAGTTCAACGAGATCTACAAGCTGGACGTCATCTGTATCCCGACCAACGTGTCGGTGCAGCGCGACGACCGCAACGACCTGATCTTCCTCAGCCAGAACGACAAGTGGAACGCGATCCTCGACGAGATCAAGCATCATCACGACCTCGGCCGACCGGTGCTCGTCGGCACGACCAGCGTCGAGAAGAGCGAGGCGCTGTCGCAGAAGCTGACGAAGCGGCACGGGATCAAGCACGAAGTGCTGAACGCAAAGATCGACCAGGTCGAGCGCGAGGCCAACATCGTCCAGCACGCCGGTGAGCTGGGCGCCGTGATGATCGCCACGAACATGGCCGGACGCGGCACGGACATCCGCCTCGCCCCGCTGGACCGGGCCGCGCTGATCCGCCACTGGCAGCAGCGCAACGTCATGCCGCGCGGGGCGTCGCCGGAGCAGAGCGACGAGGAGCTGCGCGCAATGGCGATGCGGCACCTGGCCGGCAACGAGTTGGACCTGGCCGCCCGTGACCTCGAGGAGATGGACGACGAGCAGGTAAGCCTGGCCCTGCTGCGGCACTGGGCCGTCCAGCAGGCGTGGGTCGAGGACGACAAGGTCGGCGCCATGAGCACCGAGCAGTGCATGGCGGCACTCGACGGCGTGCCGAGCTTCATGATGCACCGCCTCGACCTTTGGCGGCACGTGCAGGACATGGGCGGGCTCCACATCGTCGGCACCGAGCGCCACGAGGCGCGGCGCATCGACAACCAGCTTCGCGGTCGCGCCGGCCGCCAGGGCGACCTGGGCTCTTCACGCTTCTTCATCGCGCTCGACGACGACCTGATGCAACTGTTCGCCAAGGGCTGGCTCATGCGGGCCCTGCCGAAGCTCGGCATGAAGGAAGGCGACGCCCTGGAGCACCGGATGGTCACCCGCGCGGTCGAGCGGGCCCAGCGCAAGGTCGAGGAGCGCAATTACGAGATCCGCAAGAACCTGCTCGAGTACGACGAGGTGATGGAGCACCAGCGCAACAGCTTCTACGCGATCCGCCAGGAGGTGCTGCAATGACACGAGATCGAGCAGATCATCTTCGCCCATATCGCCGACGCCGTGGTGGACGCGTGCGGGCTGTACCTCGACCGCGACTACGTTGCGACGCAGGTCGCGGAATGGTGCCGCCAGTCGCTCGACGTCAGCATCGAACCGGGACGCCTGCGCCTCGACGATCTCGAGAGCGTGCAGCGCCAGGTCCGCAACGAAGCGCGATCCGAGGCGGCGCAGGCGGTCGAGGTCGAGCTCGGCGAGTACATGTCCAACGAAATACCGCCGGAGGAGTGGGACCTCCGGTCCCTGTCCGCGCGGGCAATGAGCCGGTTCAGCGTCGACCTGAAGCAGAATCAGCTCCGCCGGATGTCCCCCGAGGAGGTGCGCGAGCAGCTCGTGGCCGCGGCGCTGGAGCAGATCGACAAGCGCGACCTCGGCGGACTCGCGAAATTCATGGACGCGCACTACGCCGAGCGCGACCTGGCCGAGTGGTCGCACCAGAAGTTCGGACTCGACCTGGAGCCCGCCTCGCTGGCCCCCGAGCCGAGCGAAAAGGCCGACGACACGATCACCCGCGTCGCCGGCATCGTCCACGACAAGGCCGTCGACTCGTACCGGCGTCGCGAGATCACCTACCCCGCCGAGTTCATCCTGGAGATGTACTACCAGGCGGCGCAGCAGGATCCGCAGTGGGCCGCGCAGCAGCTCATCGAGTGGGCCAACCGGCGGTACGAGATGGGCTGGTCGGTCGAAGCGATCGCGGAGAAGACGCCCGAGCAGCTATACGAAGCGCTGCTCGGCGCCGCCGAGCCGTGGCACCGCAACGGACGGATCGAGTCGGTCGTCGACAAGGCGCTCACTCAGCATGGGACGGACGCCGGCGCCCTGGCGACGTGGGCCCGTGAACGCTTCGCACGCAAGATCGAGTTGGACGAACTCGAACCGCTCGACGAGCAAGAGCTGCGCGACGCGCTGGTCCGCGAGGGACGGGCGATGCTGCGCACCGAGCTTGCCCAGCTCGAACGATTCGTCCTGCTGCAGATCCTCGACATGGCATGGAAGGATCACCTCTACTCGATGGACCAGCTCAAGGACTCCGTCGGCCTGCGCGGCTACGCCGAGAAGGATCCGCGCATCGAGTACAAGCGCGAAGGCGCGCGACAGTTCGCCGAGATGCAGAAGACGATCTGCGACCGCGTCACCGAGCTGATCTTCCGCGTCAAGCTCACGCCGAACGTCGAGGCCCGCAGCGTCTACGGCAACCAGGAGGCGTCGCACGCCGAGGCCGACGATATCTCCGGCGGCGCCGCGGGGACGCAACAGCAGCGCGAGGACCTCGATGCGGCCCAGCATGCAGGCGACCAGCAGCAGGCGCACCAGTCGCGCCGAGCCCGCCGCGCTGCCGCCGCGCGGGCGACGTCGGAAGGTGGTGCGAAACGCAGCGGCGGCCCGCATCGACCGCA
>NYZC01000122.1 GCA_002686995.1 Phycisphaeraceae bacterium
GCCCCGCCGCACGTCGTCGGAACGACGGCGGCGGGGCGCATACGATTGCAGGCTCAGCGCCGGCGGCGCAGCATGAGCAGCGCGCCGACAGCGGTCAGGCCCAGCGTGGTCGGCTCGGGGATCAGAGAGAACCGAACGGACTCGAGCCAGTTGCGTTGGGGGCCGCTATGGTCCATTCGAACGGAAATCGTCGACGAGCTGAACACGGTGCCCAGATCGCCTTCGTAAGCGTTCCACGGGCCAAATGGGGCGATTTGCGTGGCGCCGCCACTCGGGCCGCCGACGAATTCGATCAGGGGATCGGAGCCGATCGCTCCCGCCGCGCCGTGGTTGTCCTGCCCGAAGCTGGCGGGCATTACGAATCGGAGAAATACGTCGTAGAGGCCGGGCCCTTCCAGGTCGGCGGTCACGTCGACCGTCATCGTCAGCTCGGGGGCGTCCTCGGTTTCGTGTGCCTCGATGATATCGTCGCCAAGGAAGCCGTTGCCGGTCTCGTCTCTCACTCTCCAGAGATTGTCGCCGCCACTCTCGGCGGTCGTGAAGTTGTTTGGCGTCACGGTGGTCGCATCGATGTTGACCAGCGTGTCCGCGTGCGCGGTCCCCGCGACGAACATGGCAACCACCGCCGTCACAACCACAATGTTAATCCTCGCAATCATCGTCCTGCTCCTTAAAAGGGAAGTGAAAAGGAAAGCGCCACCTGAACCGACAGGAAGCGCCAGAGTTCGTATGCGCTTGAAACTACGCTTCGAGCGGATCCTCCAGGTGTCTACGCGGTGGAGAATGCCCTCACCGAATCGGCAAGGGCATCTTGCGCTTTCAAAAGGCGGAACTGCCGCACTATAACAAGGCCACCAATGTCAGAATTTTACCCTGTTTGACGGCATATGTCAATCCCGCTGGACCCGCCCAGGGCACCGAGGCCGAGGCACGCGAGCGCGGCGAAGGGCGACGAAGGACGCTGAGTGCGCGGCGGCCACCAATCGTCTTGCGAATGTGTGACAACCGGCTTGACAGACAAACGATCCGCGTCTACGAATCCACTGCGGAACCTCGATGTGGGCGTTCAATGCCCGTAAGCCCCGAACCATGGTCGTGCGAATCAGTTCAAGCTATGAACGGTGACACCACGCGACACGATGTGAGGGGAGCCGCCGCGGATGCTCGGGGATACGGTACGCACGCGTTCCGACCGTGCTCGCGCCGCGCCTTCACTCTGGTGGAGCTGCTCGTGGTGATTTCGATCATCGCGCTGCTGATCGCAATGCTGCTCCCCGCCATCAAGCAGGCGCGCGGGGTGGCGCGGCAGGTCATGTGCGGCTCGAACCAGAGGCAGATTTTTCTCGCCGCGGCCTCTTACGCCGACGAGCACGCCGGGTGGTTGCCGTTCAATCCCGATCCGAACAACCAGCCGCACACCTATGACCGGGTTCCCGGCCGCGTGTGGGATCAACTGTACGGCTACCTGCCCGATCCGGGTGGCGCTCGACGCGAGAGGGATGTCAACCAGGTCGTCTGGTGTCCGGACCAGACCTACTGGGAATACATGCCCGGTCCCCAGCGCGACGTCAGTCCCGACTTCGAGAAGTGGAATGTCGGCTATGAGTGGCGCTTCATCGCCCGACCTGGCATGTCGGACAGCGAGTACTTCTGGGGCAATCCGCCCTGGCAGCCGGTGTCGTCCTGGCTGGTGCGCAGCTCGGAGGGCCGGAACCTCGCCGACGTGGAGAGCGGCAAGGTGTTCGTGATGGACATCGTCAACGGCGAGGGCGTCTCGCATGCCGATCGAGGTGGCAGCTTCGGCTACGTGGGCGGGTCCGTGGCTTTCGTGCCGTTTCCCGGTGGCGAGAAGCCCAACCTGGGCTGGTCCAAATTCGACAGCCCGCTGCCACGGTACGAGTGGCTGGATCTCTACGCCGATCGGCACTGAGTTGATCGACCCTGCCATGAGACCCAATCGACGCTCAGACTTTTTAGGCCGTGTCAGAAAAATCGGACGCCCGAGAGGACATGTAATGCGGTGCGCCCAGGCCCTGTGCCTCGCGGCCGCGCTGCTGTCCGGCGCGCGGGCGGCGCCGATGCCTGCGGGAATCGATCCCCACGCCGTCTACAACGGCAGCTTCGAGATCGAGCTGCCGGGCATGCGACCCCTCGTCCCTCACGGTTGGATCGTGTCGCGCAGCACGGGGCAGGATCACATGTCGCTGGTGGACGATCCCGCGGTCGCGCACTGGGGCAACCGCTGCGTGCGGATCGCGAGCGCCGGGGACAGCGGTATCGCCCTCCATTCGTTTGCCCACGCCGTCGCGTTTCCCGTCAGGCTCACCCCGGGCAGCGCGTACACGGTGCGCGTCTGGGCGAGGCGCGCCGCGGGCACCCCTGCAACGCTCTCGGTCGAGCCCGGCGGCGGCAAGTGGGCGTTGACGGACGCGTGGCGCCGGTACGAATGTCGCCACGACCATCCGGCCGACGCCCCCGAGGCTATGGGCGCGACGATCCGCATTCGGGGCGGACCCGCGCTCGTCGATGATGTGTCGATCACGCCCGCCGGCGCAGCGCCCATCATGGCGCCGGAGCTGAAGGCCGATCGCTCGACGCTCGCAGCCCTTCCCGTCGACCGGGCGTGGTCCGCAGCGGCCGACGGGTCCGGCTGGAGTCATCGCACCGCCGTCAGGATCAGCGCCGTGACGAAGGCGCCCGCTGAACACAGCCGGATCAGGCTTCAGCTGCGAAGTATCCGGCCGGGTCTGCGGTACGACGACTTGGCGCCCGATCGAATCCACATCGTGGACACCAGTGATCCGAAGGCGCCGGTTCCGTTCGCCTTCGTCGAAACCGCCATGCGCAAGCTTCGCTCCGCTCAGACGACCGGATGGGACGAGCTGGTGTTCCTCGCCCGTTGCCCGCCGCGCAGCAGCAAGGTCTACCAGGTCTACTTCGAGGACGATTCGGTAGCGGGTTCGAAGGTCAGAGCGGAAGCGTTCTGGCCGGATGCTCCGCCCGGTGACTGGCCGCCTGCGGCCAACGATCAGCGGCTGGACTGCCGCGTCGATGCGCCCGAGCCACGCGCTGCCGCGGCCAGCGTCGTGCGGGACGGTCGGCTGCACGCATTGGCCGTGCTCCACGCGCAGGCGAACTCCACGGCGCGGGTCATCTCGCCGACCGGCGACCGGCGGATCGAAGTGCCCCTGGTCAGGTCCGCGGCGCACGATTTGCGGCAGGTGCCGGCGCCGTCGTGGCGCATGCCGTCGGGCTCGGAGCCGGGCGTGTGGCGCTTCGAAGTGCGATTCACCGAGGCCAGCGGGAGGAAGACGGATGTGCACAGCACGTTCGTGTGGGGTTCGGCGCTGTGGCACGCCTCGAACCTTCAGCGCATCCACCGCGATGATCCACCGCGGTACGGCGCGACGGCGGCGAATCTGGCCGCGGCCCGCAACGAGCGCGAGTCCTGCCAGATCGTGGTGGCTTCATCTGTGCCGCTGGCGGGTGTCACCCTCAGTGCGACGGAACTGGTCCATGAGGCCGGTGCGGCTCGAATCAATCCGGATCGTTTCCGGTTCGACCTCGTCGAGGAGATCTATCTGGACGCGCCCGTGGCCGGTCCCACCGGCTACAACCCGGGCTTCGGGGGCTATCACTATTCCGGGCGCGGGGGCTGGCAGCCGGATCCGCTGATGCCATGGACCGCGGTGGATGTGCCGGCCGAAGGCCAACGAGTGGCGTGGCTGACCGTGCACGTTCCGGCCGACGCGCTCGCGGGCGTGTACCGCGGCCGAATCCTGGCCACGGCTGCCGATGGCCGATCGATGGCCTTGCCGCTGGCGCTGAAGGTATTCGGTTTCGCCCTGCCCGACGACCGACCGTTTACGCCGGTGCTCGGCGCCGATACGAGCGGCAACCGCGCCCAGACGATGGCCGTGGCCGAGGTCTTCGGCCGCAGTGGCGTCACCCCGTTCTATTACAGCCAGAATCGTTCGCCCTATCCGGCGCCGTGGCGCTACCACCCGCAGAACGGCCGAGCAGAGATCGACTTCACCGCTTTCGATGAGGGCGCTGCGCTTCTGCTCGACAAGATCGGTGTCCGTTACCTGTTCATTGGCAGTGAATACCACCCGGGCGGAAGGAAGCTTCGGAGAATCTACGACGGAGGCGGCGGGCGCTTCGAAACGGTCCACAGCCCTGTGAACGGCACCGTCGAGGCCGAAGCGATGTGGCGCGCGTGGGCCGGGGCCATGGGAGCTCATCTCCGGGAGAAGGGCTGGCTGGACAGGGCGTACGTGTACGTCACGGACGAGCCGAGCATCGACGAACTGCTTCCCGTAGTGGAGCGGATTGCACGCATAATCAAACAGGAGCACGGGATTCGCGGCTTCGTGGCCTGTGGCGGTTCGAAGGGCGATGCGATCGGCCCCCGCAAGGACTACCTTGACTGGATCGATGCGTACTCAGGTCGCAGCGACGAACAGAACCGGCAATGGATGCGCGAGCGCGGTCCCACCAACTGGGGCGTCTACAACCGTCCCTGGTTCATCGGCCTGCCGCTGGCGCAGCAGCGCGTGATCCCGGCGGACTCGTGGCTTGAGGGGATCGACGCCTACTTCCACTGGTCCATGTCCAACCTGAACAGCAAACGCTGGCGCGTCGAGCCGCGCCGGCTGAAGTTCCGCGGCAAGGTGGCCGGCTGCCCGGCCGGCTCCTTCATCCGTTACTACGAGATTCCGGGCGCGGGCAACGCCGTCTACTGGTGGCCCGACGACGAGCCGCTGCCCGCAGGCCGCGCGCGGGCCGCGGTGTCCTCCATCCGCCTCGAGTCTCTGCGCGAGGGGCTTGACGATCACGCCTACCTGGCGCGGCTCGGCGCGATCGCCGACCGCGCGGGCGCCGGCTCCGCGGCGGCCGCGTCGCTCGCGGAAGTTCGCCGCGACCTGAGTGCCCTGCTGACCGCCTCCCGATTCAATGCGGCCTATCCCCACGACCTGCGCGATTGGAACTTCTTCGTGCTTGATACGGCCGAATGGGAAACCCTGCGCCGACGCGCGGCCGGGTTGATCGAGCGATTCGAGGAACCGGCGAGCTGAACCGCGTCGTGGATCCTGGTAACACGGGTTCAAATCCCGTCGGGGTCGCTGCGCGCAAGAGCGGGATGATATGATGAGATGTTCGTGACGAGTAACGAGTAGCAACGCAGCGTCCGCGATGCCCAAGCACGTCGAACTTCGCCGCGACCACGTCTGCCTGGCCGACGGCCGGCCGGTGTTTCCGATCATCGCGCGCCACATGCCCATCGGCGCCGACGAAGCGATGCTTCGCGACGTCGGATTCAACGCGATCCGGTGGACGCCCTTCGGCATGGACGCCTGTGAGCAGGATGCGCCGCCGGTGCCCGAGGACTTCGGCGGGCTCATGTTCGCGACCTACGTGTTCAACCGCGCCGAGCTATCCGGGCCGGACGATCCGCGGGCTCGCGAGCTGACGGCAATCGTCGAGGCCGTCCGGAACCACCCGGATCTGCTGTGCTACGAGCAGCGGAACGAGCCGGCGTACACCCACCGGGAACCGGCGCGAGCGCAGGCGTCGCCAGAGGGCATGGCGCGCGGCAGCGCGCTGATTCGATCCCTCGATCCGAGCCACCCCATCCGGGTCGGTCACATGTGCTGCAACCTGGTGTCGACGTTGCGCCGGTACAACGCCGCCGTCGACGTGGTGGGGTGCAACCCCTACATGGTGATGGCGCCGGGCATGCGCTCGTTCGTGGGCACGCGCGCGGACGGCCTGCTGGCGGACTGCCCCGACCAGACGATCGCCGCGGTGGGTCGGTACACGCAGAAGATGACCCGCGTCGCGGAGGGCCGGCCCGTCTGGATGCAGGTGCAGGGCGCCGCCAACGAGAACTGGTTCAGCCCCGAGCACACGCCGGAGAACCGCGACCTCGGCCTGTACGAGCATCACCGGCTCTACCCCAGCCTCTGGCAGATGCGCTTCATGGCCTTCGACGCGATCATCAACGGAGCCACCGGCCTTGAATGGATGCTTTACCGGATCCCGATCGACGCGAGCGCCTGGCTCGACGTGCGCCGCGTCATCGGTGAGCTGGCAGGCCTGCACGACGTGCTGGCTGCTCCCTGCCGGAACGAGCCGCTCGAGGTGAGCTACACCGAGTTCGGCTTCAGCGACTGGGACGGCGTGCAAACCATCGTCAAGCAGCACGACGGCCAGCCGTGGATCTTCGCGGCCAACTCGCAGTTCGACCCGATGATCGCGACCTTCGACAACCTGCCCGACGGGTTGGGCGGCAAGGTCCGAGTGCGCGGCGAAGATCGTGAGGTGGCGATCGAAAACGGCACGCTGACCGATCGATTCCAGCCGTACGAAGTTCACGTCTACGGCCCGGCCTGATTCGTCGCTTCCGGCACCGACCCCGATCATTCGAGGCTCGCGAGAAAACCTTCCGGCACCTGCGCCGCGTGGACGTGGCAGATCGCGTGGGGATCGCTGTTGAAGATGACGTAGCGGTTGTCCGCGGTGAAGTAGGGATGGGGGTGCGAGCAGGCCGGCTCGCCGCACTGGGCGCCGCAGTCGCAGACGATCGATCGGTACTTGCCCGTCCCGATGTGGCCGATCACGAGCTCGACCGGGCCGGGAATGCCGTTGTGGTACGAGTCGCAGACGAAGTAGCGCCCGCACCTCGAGACGTTGACGTGGTTGAACAGGCGATCGGGGGCGGGAAAGACGATCGGCTTCTCGTCGTCGGACCCGACCGTCAGAAAGTTCCCCTCCGGATGGCGGTCGTCGTGCCGGATGCCGCGGGCGATGTCTTCGGGACGGACCGACATGCCCGGCCAGCGCACGGCGACTCCGATGCGCCCGGTGTCGGCGACCCACGCGGCGTGCCCGCACGTGCCGCCCGTCGTCGGCTCGCCGAGCGGCAGCGTGCGCTCGTTGCCACCGTCCGCCGCAATGTAGAAGTGCACGGCGCCGGGCCGGTGATGATCGCTGTATCGGATGCGGCCGAGGTGATCGATATGCAGGCCGGGGTTGCGCTGGACGAGAATGTCGCGGCCATGCACGGGGTCGTACTGGAGATGGCTCAGTGCGTCCTCGTGCTGGTAGATCACCTCCCAGCCGCGCTGCTGCGTGTCGATCCGAACGATCGCGGAGCTGTAGTCCGGCTGATGCAGCACGCCGATGACGTAGCGCTGGTCGGGCGACACCGACTGCATCATGAAGTGCTCGGGCAGCTCCCAGTGCGTGATCACGATCTGCTTCTCGAGCGACGCGAGATCGACGCAGATCAGCTCGCCGTTCGGCCGCAGGTAGTAGATCAGCCCTGACCACGATGCGGTCGCCACCATCTGGCTGGTCACCTCCGGCTCGATCACGGCGTTGCGGAAGCGGTTTTCGAGATCCGCGACGCAGAGGGTGAACGGCGGAATACGCGGGTCGTGGGAGGGCGCGCGAAGATAGGCAATTCGGTGGCCGTCCGGGGTGGCGCAGGGCTGCTCGCCGTAGACGTTGATATTCGACAGGGGGGTGCGCGTCAGCCTGGTGATCTGCGCGCCGCTTTGCGGATCATCGGCCAGGTCGCAGGCCTCGCGAAACCAGTCTATGGCCATGGCGTCGTCTCCTTGCAGGGCCTTGCCGGGAAGATGCCCCCAGGGCAGGAAGTCAGATTCGCCGGGGCCAGGGCCTCGTGACGGGGGCCGATCAGCATCAGTTTATGTCAAACGATCGGTCATGAACCGGACCGCAGTGGGCAAGAGAGCTCGAAAAACGGGGTACATATGCTTTCCTCTCCCTTGACACTCCTGTCCGAACTGTTAGGATCGACGCCGGTTGCTTGAGAAGTCATAGGCGGCGGGAAGGGCATCCCACCAGGTATCGGCGGTCCGAAAGGTCTGTGGCAGGTTGCCCAATCCGCGTGAATGTCGTGACGGTGTAAGTATGCGCAAGCTCGCGCGCTGATTGTTCATGTTTCGCCTGCTGACACTGAGAGAAATCAGCTGAGGCAGGCGAGTAGCGGAGACTGACGTCCTGACCTCGTGAGTCAGAGGCCCAGGAACCACAGGATCACAGGAACCAGAGGAGGCATTCCATGTTGAACGGTAGAAAGACAATGAAGGCGGTTGCGGTTGCATCGGCGGGCGCCCTGTTGCTGGCGGTCGCCATGCCGGCCGCGGCCACGGATTGGAACGGCGGCAGCGGAGACTGGAACACCGCCGCGAACTGGACCCCGGCGGATGTACCCGATAGCGGCGGAGAAATCGCGGCCATCCTGGATGCGGTCGCCGACCAGACCATCACGGGAAACGCGACCAATATTCGGCATTTGGAGTGGACGCAGACCACCGACAACGTGACCTCGAAGCTTGTGCTGGATCGTAATTTCGAAACCAACATCGCCGCCACGACGGTCTCGAACACGGGTACCAACTCCAACGTGATCGTTGACTTGAACGGCTTCCGCTGGAAGTTGAACCGGACCGCCACCAACACGATCAACAACATTCAGGGTCTTCGAATCGAAGACTCGGGCGGCGGCGGCTGGTTGGAAAGCGACAATATCGGACTCCACGCCACCAGCTCGGTGGGCCCGGGCGTGGAGATGAGATCGGGCAGCGGCGAAAGCCGGTCGTTCGGCTCGTGGGACCCGACGGCGCTGATCAGGGGCACGCAGACTCGATTCGATATCAATTTCATCAACGGCACCGGGCTGGGCAACGTGCTGATGGATGTGGCGAACCAGCGGAACTTCCTAATGGAGAACGACACCGAGGGTCGCGTTCAGGGTGACTGGACCATCACCGGCGCGGGCGCCTTCATACGGTTCGGGGGTACGGGCAGGAATCTCATCGTCAACGGCAATTGGACTGACACTAACAGCAACGATGGCCTGAACTACAGCAACGACGCCGGAGGCAGCACGATTACCTTTGCCGGCGACCCGGCGTCGCCGCGGACGGTGACCATTGGTCGCGACCTGTTGATCGACTTTGCGGTGGGCTTCCAGGGAGAGGCCGGCGACATCATGCTGGGCGGGGACCTTACCACCTCCGGCAACACCACGGTGCTGGGCGGTTCGAAGGTGAACGTGGGCCTCCACACCCTCACGACCGGCAACCTGGATCTCCAGGACGGATCCGAGCTGGAGATTGGATTCGGTTCCAATGGACAGGTCGTGGTCAACGGCACGGCCAACCTGGACGGCAACCTGACGCTGTCCGGTCTGGGCTCCATCACCGATGAGGTCATCCTCATCACGAGCAGCAACCCGCTGGTCGGCGAGTTCGACAATGCTCCGAACGGCGCGATGTTCGGATCGTTGCAACTGGTTTACAACCACAATGGCAACAACCTGGCGTTGATTCCCGAGCCTTCGGTCCTTGGCATGCTGGCCCTTTGCGGCGTGGCCACGCTGAGGCGACGGCGTTCATGATCCGGCAAACGGCCGGGGGTTAGTCCGACGACATTCGTGCTGCATGACAGCTGACGCGGGATCCCGCGTCAGCTGTCATGCAGGCGCATCCGTGCCCCGTGAGCAGTTCGTAGCGCGCACGTCCTGCCCGCGCCTCATATCGCTTGCCCCCTTGCGTTTTTCCGGTAATCCGAGTTATAATCAGCAAATATGGCAGGTGATTGTCCCTGGTGCCAGGCGATCGATCCCCTGTCGCACTCGGCCGGCAGCGCATTGCCTTCGCGCCTCGAGCCGGTTTTTCAATTTGACACGGGCAGCCTGAGGGCCTGAACCGTGCTGGCCTGATCGCAATCGAATCGAAACCTGAGACGGATTGCTGCGCAGGCGCAAGCGCAAGCAGAAGAGAACGCAACGTAGAGAACCCCCAACAAGAAGGAGAACAGAGATGTCAATCGACATGAGCGGCGTGGTTGCAGCGTCAAGGCGCGTGAAGGCGGTTTCAGTCGCGGCAGTGAGCGCCCTGTTGATCGCGGCCGCTGGTCCGGCCTACGGAAACTGGCTCGGCGGCGACGGGCTCCAGTCCTGGTCCGATCCCGCGAACTGGACGGGGAACGTCGTGCCCGGCTCGAACGAAACCGCGGTCGTCGGAGACGCGGCCGCCGATCGGACGATCCAGAATGTCAGCGGCCAGGTTGGTTCGCTGGACTGGACGCAGACCACGCCCGGCGTGACCCAGACGATCGTGCTCAGCGGCTTCTTCGACACCAGGCTCGGCGGGGTGATATTCAACGGTGACGGCACGAACCTGATCGTCGACCTGAACGGGAACGAATGGAAGCGCAACGAAGCCGTGCAGCACCAGTTCAACGACTCGGCCACGTACATCAGCACGCTGCCCGGCGGAATCATGGGCAGCGACACCATTGGCGTCGGCGCCAATACCACGGTGGGCGCGGGCGTGATCATGCAGTCCGCCTCGGGCGGTAGCACATCGCGGGGCACCTGGCATCCGACGGCGGTGTTCCGGGGCACGGCGCCACGATTCGACCTCGACCAGCTCCAGGGTTCCGGCCTGGGCACGCTCCTGCTCGGCGGTCCGCATTACACGGGAGGGACGCCCCAGCGCATGGTCTTCATCGAGAACAACGGCGGGTTCCAGCAGGCGCCGATCACCGGTGACGTCATCATGAGTACGAACACGGAGTTCCTCTTCGGGCCGAACACGTTTCCCACCAACATGATCGTGGGCGGCAACTTCACCGACCCGAACACGACCGGCAACTACGCGCGAACAGGCACGCCAATGGACGACAAGATCGTCTTCGCCATGGATCCGGCCTCGACACGGACGGTGAGCATCGGCCGAAGCCTTGGCGTGCAGATCTGGGTCGGCGCCGGTCCCGCGATCCATCCATCCATTCCGGGGTCGAACGGCGACATCGCGCTGGGCGCGAACCTCTCGACCACGGGGGATGTCAAGGTCCTGGGCGGATCAAGCATGAATGTGGGCACCCATACGCTGTCGACCGGCAACGTCGAGTTCGCGGGCAGTCTGAACCTCGTGCTGGGTCCCGTCAGCGGCCAGGTCGACGTGACCGGCACCGTCGCCCTCAGCGGTGACCTGACGCTGGACGCCTCGGCGCTCACGTCCTACACCGATCCGATCGTGCTCATCAACAACGACGGGTCGGATACGCTGCTCGGAGAGTTCGCCAATGCGCCTCCGGGAACCGTGTTCAACACGCCGGCGGGCGGACTGGCCCTGACTTACAATCACAACGGTAACGACCTGGCGCTGGTCATCCCCGAGCCGTCGAGCCTGGGACTGCTCATGCTCGCCGGCGCTGCCGCGGTGCGACGCCGACGCAGGTAATCCAGGGAATGCTGCGATGATTCCAACGGCCGAACCCACCGGCGGGCAACCTTGTGCAGATCGCGGTCGGCGCTGTCCTTGCGGCAAGATCGAGCTGGGGCCAGGGCGCCGCGGCTTCACCCTCATCGAGCTGCTCGTGGTGATCTCCATCATCGCGCTGCTGATCGCCATGCTGCTTCCGGCGGTGAAGAAGGCCAAAAAGAATGCCGAGCTGGTCATCTGCTCCAGCAACCTGCGCATGCTGGCCCTGGGGATGCACGTGTACCTGGACGACAACGACCAGAGATTCCCCACGCAGTTCGCCGAGGGCGTGCACTGGTTCGAGGTCAACGCCGGCGGTGGCGAGATCGACACCGACCCGACCGTCCCCAGCGGCCAGTTCATGACCAGCGACAATGTGCGGATCGAGCATTTCCGCACCTGGATGGACGACATCCATCCGTACGCCGAATCGGTGGACGTGTATCGATGCCCCACGGCCGAGGTCACGAATTCGCTGGGCCAGCCGGTGCCAAGCTACGGGTACGCAGGGGGGCTGAGCGGCTACGGTGACACGGACAGCTACAAGGACCAGAACCGCGACGAGGTGGAGAGACCCGGCGAAACGTTCATGATCATGGACTCCAACACGATTTACGCGCCGCTGGCCAATCCTTCGATGTTCCCGGAATTCTTCGTGACCCACGGCGACGAGCAGGTTCACGTGATCTATGTGGACGCGCACGTCGGCTTCGTCGAGGCCGACGATCCCTACTACAAGGTCTGGTAT
This sequence comes from Phycisphaeraceae bacterium, assembly GCA_002686995.1. Classification (GTDB taxonomy): domain Bacteria; phylum Planctomycetota; class Phycisphaerae; order Phycisphaerales; family Phycisphaeraceae; genus NYZC01. Next base: position 12,055 of record NYZC01000122.1, read on the forward strand.
TCCGATATCTGGGGCTACTACGATTAGACTCTTCCGCCGTCACTTCTTGTCGCGGTGACGAGAAGTTGAAGAACCACGGATGAACACGGATGAACACGGATTTCTCTGTTCTTTCTGATTCATCCGTGTCCATCCGTGGTTCCTGAATGTTGCGGCTCAGCCGCGTTAGACTCTTCGGGTGTAGCTTCTCGTCACGGTGGCGAGAAGTCGAAGGTCCAAGGTCGGAAGGTCGAAAGCGAAACTGTCGATGCCCCACGGCGCTGCCCGGAGCCAGGTTCTTTCGACTTTCGACTTTCGACTTCCCACCTTCCGACTTTCCGACTTGCGGGCGAAGCCCGCGTCAGGCATTGTCGGAATCCCGGTCGGATTCCGTCGAGGACCCGAATCATGCCTCATCCGACGAAGCCCGGGATCGGATCGCCATCCCGCTGGCTGGTCGCGTGGCTCATCGGCGCGGCGGGCGCGACGGTGGCCGGCCCGACCGAGGGGGCAATCGTGACGGAAGCAACGCTCGTGCAGGACGGAGCGGCGCAGGCGGTGATCTGCGTGCCGCCGCGGGTGATGAGGCCGGACGACCCGAAGGTCACCGGCACCGTCAACCACCGCAGTGGCGACGCCCTGCGCCGCGCCGAGTATCAGCGCCGGCGGCTGCGCGAGTCGGTGCGCGACCTGGCGCGGTGCTTCGAGAAGATGTCGGGGGCCCGGATGGAGATCGTGACGGACAAGGTCGACGCGACCGATCCGCGTGCGCGCATCCTCGTCGCGGAGCCGGCCGAAGACGCGGTCGGCCCGCCGAACAAACCGTTCCCCTACGAGCAGGGATTCCGGGTCGTCGTCACCGACCGGACCGTCGCGCTCGTCGGCGAGTCCGACCTCGCGGTCAGCTATGCCGTGTACGAGATCCTCGACCGGCTGGGCTGCCGCTGGTTCATGCCGACGGAGATGGGCGAGGGCATCCCGCGCCGCCAGACCGTGTCGCTGCCGGCGATGGACTTCTCTTCGGGGCCGGCCACCCTCTTCCGCGACATCTGGTACTGCGGCGACGAATACCGTCGTCGCAACCGCCTCGGCGGCCTGTACGTGTCGGCCGGTCACGCGCTCGGCTCCTACCTGACCGCCGAGCAGCTCGAGGCGAACCCGGACTGGGTGGCCGTGATCGGAGGCCGGCCGTCGCCGCCGACGCTGAAGTGGACCCGTCCCGAAGTGGCCGGAGCGATCGCCGACGTGATCCAGGCGAACCTGGAGGCAGGCGAAGCCGACCCGACGTCCGTCTCGCTCTCGCCGGAGGACCAGATCCACTTCGACGAATCGGAGGATCCGAGGTTCGACGCCGGCGATTCGGATCCCACCTACGGCACGCCGTCGCTGACCGATCGGCTCCTCGTGCTGTGCAACGGCATCGCGGAGCGCGTGACGGCACGGCATCCCGACCTGCTCTTCGGCATGCTGGCCTACGCCAACTTCTCGCGCCCCCCGTTGCGCGAGAAGGTGCATCCGAACCTCGTGCCGGTGATCGCGCCGATCACTTACAGCCGCGTGCACCCGCTGACCGACGACCGGGAGCCGAACAACCGGGACTTGCGCGAGATGATCGCGGGGTGGGGCCGCGCCGCCGACATGACCGCGATCTATCTCTACGGCTGGAACCTCGCCGAGATGACGGCGCCGAACCCGATGATCACCAAGTGGAGCGTGGACACGCTTTACGTGCTGCGCCACGGGTGCCGGTTCTTCCAGCCCGAGACCAGCTCCAACTTCGAGACGTCGATGCACGCGCTCTACATGGCGCCGAAGCTGGCGTGGGATCCGACGTTGAAGCCGGAGGAGATCATCGATGACCTGCATCGGCGCTTCTACGGCGCCGCCGCCCAGCAGATGGCCGCGTACTGGCACTTCATCGACCGCATCTGGGTCGAGACGCCCGAGTACTCGGGCGGCCCCCTCGGGTACCTGCGCCGCTTCACGCCCGAGCGGATGACCGAAGCCCGCGTGCTTATGGACGCCGCGATCAATGCGGTCCGGACCGACAGCGAGAAGGCGCGCGTGCGCATGGCCGACGAGTCGCTGATCCTGTTCGAGCAGTACATGAAGATGCGCCGGGACTTCATCGAGGGCCGGTTCGAGCACCTCGCCGCCGAGTCGACGAGGTGGATCGGGCGCACGCACGCGATGGCCGAGCGCTACCGCGAGCAGCATGCGTTCTCCGCGCGCCAGTACGGCACGGGCGGCATCTGGGGCAGCAACGACGGCGTCGACTACTTCGTGCAGTGGTACAAGAGCGCCTACGACGAAGCGACGCACATCGACCGGCACTACGACATCCTCACTCCGGAGCCGATCCGAATGTGGCGCATCCGGGCCGACCGCGACAAGCGGGGCGGGGACCTCGGCTGGCACGGCAGCGATTTCGACGACAGCGCGTGGCGGACGACGGACGTCGGCATCGACACCTGGTCCTGGCTGGGGCTCCACAACTACCTGGGCCGCGCGTGGTATCGAACGCGGGTCGCGGTGCCGCCCGGTCCGCCGGGCAGAAGGACGTTCCTGTGGATCGGGCTGAGCGACGCGACGTCGAGCGTGTTCGTCAACGGCGCGCCGGTGTCGTGGCGGGACCGAGACGGCACGCGGCGCGAGCCGTTCGCGGGCTTCTGCCGCCCGGTGTCGTTCGACATCACCGACGCGCTCGTCGCCGGGAGCGAGAACAGCATCGCGATCCGGTGCGACCGATCGCTCAACGAGATCGGATCGGGCGGACTCATCGGCCCGGTGATGATCTACCGCGAGCCGGCGGGACGGTAATGGGGGAGCGAATCATGACGGGTTTCCAGCCACCCGAGTTCCATTCAACCTCGTTTCCTGAGCCATCGGCCCGTGCATATCATCACATTGAACACTGAGGCACGGAGCGAATCATGATGGGATCCCGTGACGGCAATTCGCAGCGAAACCGACCGCGCGGGTCGCGCAGGGACGGTGCCGCATTCACCCTGATCGAACTGCTCGTCGTCATTTCCATCATCGCGGTGCTGATCGCGATGCTGCTTCCGGCGGTGAAGAAAGCCCGCGCGGTCGCGTGGGCGGCGGGATGCATGGCGAACCAGAGGCAGATCGGCGTGCTCTGCCAGGTCTACGCCAGTGACCACATGCAGTGGTGGCCGGTCGGAGGGGACATGCAGACGCGCGACCTCGGTCTCGACAAGAGCCCCCTGTGGACGTACGTCCTGTCGCTGACGATGGAATCGGTCTATTTCACGGAGCACGGCGACTACGTCGGCGTCGCGCCCTTCGAATCGATCCTCGTCCTGAACCGGGACGGCGACAAGGACAACGGCGTGTTCCAGTGCCCCGCGGACTTCATTCCCAACTTCTGGGGCGGTCCCAACGCGTGTTCATACGGCTGGAACAGCGGGTGGAACTACCGCTACGGCATGGGCCTGTCGGACTGGGAGGCGCTGGGCATCGGCATCTACCCCGAATACGACTTCACGCTGGAGCTGGGCCGGGTGCGCGGTTTCGATATCGACCAGCCGGCGAACACGTTCGTCGTCGCCGACGCCGTGGGGTCGCGGCGCCCGGTGTTCTACGAAGAGGCGCTCACGCGTCTTCACAGCAACTACCACTCGGAGGGGCAGCTGGCCGATCTGCACGACGAGGCGGGCAACTACCTGTGGTGCGACGGGCACGTGACCCGCTCACGACCGGACGACATCCAGATTCAGCATTTCGATCGCCGAGAGTAGATGCGCCTCAGAACCCGGCAGTACGACGGTGTGGGCGCGGCGTCACGGATGATCTGCCTGATCACCGTCCTCGTCGTGATGCATGTCGTCCATGCGTCGGCGCTTGCCGGCGGGGTCGTCGACGAGATCGTGATCCAGTGGTCGCCCCGACACGGCACCGGGTACGACTGGAACGCGATCAGGAAACTGACGACCGACGACTACCGGCCCGACAACGTCATGCGGGTCTCGGTGGAGTACCTGGCCGAGGCGATCGAGCGGATGACCGGCCGCCGCCCGACCATCCGCAGCAGCGACGACCTGTCGCGCGGCATCGTGCTGACCACGATCGCGGGCGCGCCCAGGTCGATCCGAAACGATCCGCGCGTCCGGGCCGCGCTCGCCCGCGCCGACCACGATCTCTACAACGCGACCGAGGCCTTCTACATCCGCAGCGAGCGCAAGCGCGTCGTGCTCGTCGCCAACAACGAGGACGGGCTTTCGAACGCGATCGTGGAGCTTCTCGAGTCGGTGGGCTACGAAGTCCTGGGCATGGGGAGGAACTGGATCCACGCGCCCGACTACCGGAAGCGCCGTCTCAGGTTTCGGATCCGGCGCGCCGGGCGGCCGTCCTTCTACATTCGCGGCCTCAACCCGATGAGCGCGCAGGCGACCGGCCGGGGCACCATCGCCGTGACGCCGCCCGATCCGAGGGACGAATCGGTCATCAGGAGCACCATGCGCTGGAAAACGGGCTTCCGGCTCTGGGGCAAGTCCTGCCCCCTCTATCCCGGCCACGCGCTCGACTCGTACCACGACGATCTCGTCAGGGTCATCAAGACCACGGGAAAGACAGAGGGATTTCTCGCCCCCGACGTTCGACTGGGCGACGACGCCGATCGCCCGCCCGCCTCGACGGACAACGACGGCGTGCTCTGGATCAACCGGGAGGCGGACGCCGAGACCGGCGAGGACCTGGCCTACCTCTCCAACGGCTCGACGTGGCGCAGGATGAACCTGCGCAACACGGCCGGTCCGTCACTGGACCTGTCGGTGCCCGCCGCGCGCGGCGTGGTGCTGGACGTCCTGAGGCGGCGCGCGGCAGACCACTTCCGGCAGCATCCCGATCGGCTGTTCGTCTTCGGCACCGATCCCGAGGACGGCGGGGGGTACGGCGTGCTCACCCGGTACCTCAGCGACCCTGACTGGTACCCGAAGTACCTGGCGCAGGAAAAGCTGCCGTTCGGCGCGCCCTATCGTCTTCACGGTCACTTCGGGTTGGATCAGCCGCGCGAGCGATGGGTTCCGGACCTCGTGACCAACCACGTCTTCGGCTTCAACAACTGGCTGCTGCGCGAGTACGACAAGTGGATCGACAGCCTGCCCGAACCCGAGCGCCGAACCGCCACCGGTAAGAGCAAGAAGCAATGGATCTGCCTGAGCCTGTTCAGCTACAACCACCACGACGTGCCGCCGACGTTCAACCTGGATCGGCGCATCCGGGTGATGATCGCCGGTTATCCCAAGAACCGCGGCCGCGGGCAGTGGCTGCAACTGGCCAACCAGCGCCAGATGGCCCGCGCGTTCAAGATCCTCGTGCCCGCCCAGCCGTCCGCCGACTACCGCATCATCAGCCTCGGTGACTACTGGGACCAGACTCTCGACGGCATCCTTCCGCGCTGGAGCGCGTCGCCGCGATCGCTTCATCGCGACCTGCGGTCCACCTACGACGCGGGCCTCAAGGCCATCTACTTCGAGATCGACTACAACTTCGGAAAGAACGGTCTCGGCTACTACCTGCTCAGCAAGCTGCTCTGGAACATCGATCTCACCGTCGAGGAGACGCGCGCCCTGCGCGACCGATGGCTGCAGCGTAGCTTCGGCAGCGCGTGGAAGCAGATGAAGGCGTACTACGACTTCATGCTGCTGGAGAATCTTCGGACGAACGGACCGTCGACGTGGTCGCGGGCGATCCGCCTGATCGACGAGGCTGACCGCGTGCTGGACGGCGCAAGAGAGCCGGACGCGCGCCGCCGTCTCGATGACTTCAAGCAGTTCTGGTACTTCTACTACCTGGTCGACACGGGCAAGGCGGCGGAGCGAGCCCCGGAAATGCAGGAGTTCATCTGGAAGGGCCAGATGTCGTACATCACCTCCATGGAGATGGTGATCGACTTCTTCAAGGTTCCGTCGCGTAATCCCGCGGACGCCGCAGGCGATCATGCTAAGGGGCGCGCGCACTACACGCACGAGGAGACCCGTCGCTGGTGGAAGAAGGTCCTCGATCACTGGCCGGTGCAGGAGACCGCGTCGTTCGCCGACGCCTTGCTCGCCGACGGCGCGCGGGGATCCACCGTCGACCTGCACGACCTGGTCAGGGTGCGGCAGTTCCGGGCCGATCGCGATGACGAGCGGAATGTCCGCGATGGTCTGGTCTTCGGCCGCAGGCCGGTGACTTTCTACACGGCGACATCTGAAGTCCGGCCCCGGCTCGGCTTCAGCCTGGCCTGGCCGTGGGTCCGCGCCGACCGGGACGGCCAGGAGCGTGCGATCTTCTACGGCGCCGAACGGTGGGACGACGGCGCCGAACGATGGGTGTCATTCGTCGATCAGACGACTACGTTCGTCGCGTCGCAGGCCGTTCGGGAGAACGATGGCCGATCGTGGCAACGAGCCCGCGTCTTGCGCGACGCGGCGATCCCCGGCACCTATCGCGTGCAATTCGGCGCGGGCGGCAGCGATGCGCGGCTGGAAGCGATGACCACGGAGCAGGGCGGCGCGATGCCCATGACCTTTCCGTTCACCCGGAACCCCGTGGCCGGCAATCCGCGCGTTGTCGCTTACATTCCGAGGAACACTTCATTGCTCGACCTCGAGATCCGGCACCGAAGCGGCGTGCGGATCACCCTGTTCGACGGCCTGCCGGGAAAAGGCCGCAAGACGCGCACGGTCATCCTGGACCGCCCCGGCCTGCACCGCATCGAGTTGAGTCCGGGCGAGGACGGGACCGTCGCGCGGATGACCCAGGAGACGGGCGCCACGCTGTACATCCCGTATTTCCACTCGATTCCCAATTACTGGGCCATGAGCCCGGAGGCACTGCTGGTGCCCCGTGCCGTCGCCGCGGCGGACCGCCTGACGATCATGGATTGAGGCGGGATCCACGATCGGGGCTCGGTTCGCTCAACCGCAGCCCGCGACTGGTCGTCGGCGAACCGCGCGGCGTAAGCCCGCGGGTCAGATGTGAGCCCGTCTTGTCACGAACGGGTTGTTCGGCGCGTGTCAACCGCATCGGCTGAATGCGGCCGTCATGGCATTCGACCC
>NYZC01000123.1 GCA_002686995.1 Phycisphaeraceae bacterium
CAAGGAGGCCGAAGCAGGCGATGTCGCGGTGCATCGTCGATGGAGGCCGACGCCGCCAACGGGCGATGCAGCCGGTCGACGCCAGGCAGAGTTTTGAGAGAGAGCCTAACGACGAATGGCTTAATCTCCCCGCCCCCCCAACCCACGAGCCGCCTCCGAACCGCCTTCCGAACCTCGGGCTCCGAAACCCGTAGGATATGAACGCTTCCGTCGCCGGAGTTCACGCGAATTGGATCATCAGGCCTTTCGAGAAATGGCAGTCGCCGAGCTCGACGCCGTTCACCGAATGGCGTTCCACCTGGCCCGGCGGGTCGAGGACGCCGCCGACCTGGTGCAGGAAACCTATCTCCGGGCGTTCAAGGCCCAGAACACCTTCACGCTCGACCCGGAGAAGGGCATTCGCCCCTGGCTGTTCAAGATTCTCCACAACGTGTTCTACACGATGGTCGCCCGCAACCGGCGCGCCCCGGTTCTCATGGAGGACCTGAGCTTCGAGTCGGATTCGACGTCCGAGTCCGGGAATCTGCCGCGCGAGGAGGTCGACGAGGGGAGCGGACCGCTTCCTGACCTGGGCAGCCTCGACTGGGAGCAGGTCGACGAGCGGCTCAAGCACGCCATCGATCAGCTCCCCGACCATTATCGGATCGTGCTGCTGCTGTGGGCCGTCGAAGAGTTGAAATATAAGCAGGTGGCTGAGGTGTTGGACATACCGGTGGGGACGGTGATGAGCCGCCTCTACCGGGCGCGGGCCGCGCTGAGCGGCAAGCTCGCCGATCTCGCCGCCGAGCATGGCATCGGAGTGGGTGAATAGCGGGGCAACGATGAACGAGTCGATCACAGACGAGCAGCTGGCCGCGTTCGCCGACGGCGAACTGACCGGCGCGGCGTCCAGGCCCGTCGTCCAGCGACTGGCGCAGGACCCGGCGGCGGCCAGGAAGGTGCTCCAGTTCCAGGAGATGCGGCAGGCCGTGGCGCGGACGATGCAGCGCGACGTGCCGCCCGCGCCGGAGTCACTCCGCCAGTCGGTCGCGGCGCTGGCCGAGTCGGAAACCGCCGGAAGCGTCCCGGGAACCGAGGCCCGTGCGCCTGAGCTGCGCATCGGCCGCTGGGCGCCCGCCGCGGCCGCCGCGGTGCTCTTCGTCGCGTCGCTGATCATGTTCCTTCAGGGTAGGGACACGGCGCCGGGCCACCCGGTCGGCGCAGGCGTGCTGCCCGTCGCGATGACCGAGCTGTTCGAGGAGCGGCATTTCGGCTGCACGCGCGGCCCGGACGAGCTGATGGGGACGGAGATGTTCTCCGACGACCTCGAGGTGCTGCCGTCGGATGTCGCGAAGTACCTCGGCAGCCGGCCCACGCCGTCGCTCGATCTTTCGGGGATCGGTTACGAATTTCACGCGGCCGGCCGGTGCAACGTTCCGGGCGAGCCGTCCGTGCACCTGATCTACCGTTCCGATCACGACGCCCTGAGCCTCTGGCTGCGCCCGTACGAGGGCATGCCGAACATCGAGGCCGGCAGGATCTTCACCGTCCTTCGCGACGGCAGCCGGCTGCTGATCTGGCGCGACGCCGCGATGGTGTATTTCCTGGTCGGCGATTCAATCGGCATCACCGACGGCGCGACGACGACGCGGATCGAGGCCGCGGCGCGCATGCTTGCGGGTTTGTAGGGATCGGGTTCGGGGTCTCCACGATTCATCGGATTGATTCCGTCACGGTCGCGTCCGCACCGCGCTCGATCGACGCGCGCCGGGACCCGGAACGCGGAACCCCGAAACCCGCGCTTTCTTGACCTTCGTACCCTCACGTCTACACTATGAGTCATGAACGCCCGTCCGATTCAATCCCGTCTCCTCGTCCCGGGCGTCCCAGGCGTCTCGGGCGTCGAGGTTAGATGAGCGGAGGACCCGCATTGCCGCGGGCGGCTGGCCCGCCTTCCTCTGGCGTTTCTGATCGACGGTGACCCCATCGAAACCAAGTGCAATCGGGCGCGGCCGGGTCCGCGCCGCGGTGCCCTACGGGACGAATCCGACATGTCCAACAACCCCGACCTCAGCGCAAGGTCCATCCGCACGAATCGGCCCGCCCGTTCGAGCGACAAGTACGTCGGCATGACCGGCGCCCGGATTTTTAACGAACTGATGGGCGAGCATGGCGTCCAGCACATGTTCGGCTATCCCGGCGGCGCGATCCTTCCCGTCTTCGACGCGATCTTCGAGAGCCCCTACTTCAAGTTCATCCTGACCCGCCACGAGCAGGGGGCGGGACACATGGCCGAGGGCTACGCCCGCGCGTCCGGTCGACCCGGCGTGGTGCTCGTCACGAGCGGGCCCGGGGCGACCAATACCGTGACGCCGCTCCAGGATGCGCTGATGGACGGCACGCCGATCGTCGTGTTCACCGGACAGGTGGCGACGGGCGCGATCGGCACCGATGCGTTCCAGGAGGCCGACGTCACCGGCATCACCCGGCCCTGCACGAAGTGGAACGTGCTGGTCAAGGACGTGCGCGACATTCCGCGCCGCATCAACGAAGCGTTTCTCATCGCGACGTCCGGCCGGCCCGGCCCGGTCCTCGTCGACCTGCCGAAGGACGTGACCGCGTCGGTGCTGCGCGAGCCCGTGGACGTCGAGCCGAACCTGCCGGGCTACCACGTGCGTGAGCTGGGCACGTCGAGCGAGATCGAGCGGGTCGCCGAGCTGATCAACCGCGCCGAGCGGCCCGTGTTCTACGTCGGGCAGGGCGCCATACTCGCCGGCGCCCACGAGGTGCTGCGACAGTGCGCGAAGCTCGCCAACATCCCGGTGACGACCACGCTGCACGGCCTGGGCGCGTTCGACGAGCACGACGACCTGTCGCTGCACATGCTCGGCATGCACGGCGCGGCGTACGCCAACTGGTCGATGCGCGACGCCGACTGCATCATCGCGGTGGGCGCCCGGTTCGACGACCGCGTGACGGGCGATCCGAAGCGCTTCGCCCCGTCGGCCCGTGCGGCCGAGCGCGAGGGGCGCGGCGGCATCATCCACTTCGACATCGCCCCGGAGCAGATCAACAAGGTGGTCGGCGTGACGATCGGCGTGGAAGGCGACGTCCGCAAGAACCTGGAGCTTCTGTTGCCCATGCTCGAATCGCGGCCGCGCGCCGACTGGCTCGAGCGGCTCCGCGGATGGCGGCACGACCACCCGTTCCGCTACAAGGCGGACGATCGGAAGTTCCACCTCAAGCCCCAGGCGGTGGTCGAGGAGCTGTGCCGGCAGACGAACGGCGAGGCCATCCTGACGACGGGCGTCGGCCAGCACCAGATGTGGGCCGCGCAGTTCTACAAGTTCCGCCGACCGCGCCAGTGGATCACCTCGGGCGGGCTCGGGACCATGGGGTTCGGCGTGCCGGCGTCAGTCGGCGCGAAGCTCGCGCAGCCGGACTGCCCGGTCATCAACATCGACGGCGACGGCAGCTTCTGCATGACCGGCATCGAGATGGTCACCGCGGCCCAGTACGGCATCGCGGCCAAGACGATCATCCTCAACAACGACTTCCAGGGCATGGTCAAGCAGTGGCAGGACAACTTCTACGAGGGCCGGTACAGCCACACCGAGATGCACAACCCCGACTTCAAGGCGCTGGCCGAGGCGATGCGCGTCAAGGGCGTGCGCTGCGAGTCGAAGACCGAGCTTCCGGCGAAGATCGCCGAGCTGCTCGAGCACGACGGGCCGGTGATCGGCGACTTCTTCGTCGAGAAGCACGAGCACGTGTATCCGATGCTGCCGGCCGGGCAGTCGGTGGACGAGATGATCCTGGGGGATTTCTGATAGCCGAAGTGGCCACACCTCGGGAACGTCCCTCGGTAACGTCTCGTGGATTGACCGTGTCAGCTGAAGTCTGGCGACTTCAGCTACGGAGGGGCGCCTCACAGACGCCGCATATCGTTCGCATGCACCCCCGGCTGGCGCTGCCAGGCCGCAGCCCGACAGCAGGTCGTTGGCGAGGCCGAAGCCGATGCCGTGGACGACGCGCCGTCCATGGCCCATCGGCACCCGCAGCTAGTTGCCCTCGACCCGTTCTCACCCGCCTAGTCCGGGGGATCGCGACTTCGTGCCGCCGTTGAAAATACGAAGGTCTTCGTATATAATGGTGCGCGCCTGCCTCCGGGGCCGCCAGGCCCTGCACGCCCGCAACAAGCCGTCAGAGCACCCACGCCGGCGCACCGCGCTGCTCGACTGACCTCAGAGGGGGATAACCGATGACTCCCGTGACCTCATCCTCCGGCGCGACCCTTGCGGCTGAAGTGAGCGCCAGTCTGCGGTCCGTCATCCATGGCAAACCCGAAGCGGTCGATGTCGTGACGATCGGGCTGCTTGCGGAAGGATCGATCCTGATCGACGACATCCCAGGCGTCGGCAAGACCACGCTCGCCAAGGCTCTGGCCCGCAGCATCGACGCGCGTTTCGGGCGCATCCAGTTCACGCCCGACCTGCTTCCGGCCGAAGTGCTCGGCTCATCGGTTTACAATCCGGTCACCGGTGCCTTCGACTTCCGGAAGGGACCGATCTTCTGCAACATCCTGCTCGCCGACGAGATCAACCGCGCCTCGCCGCGCACCCAGTCGGCGCTGCTCGAGGCCATGAACGAACGTCAGGCGACGGTCGAGGGGACGCGATTCGCGCTGCCCCGGCCGTTCATGGTCCTGGCCACGCAGAATCCGATCGAGTTCCTGGGCACCTATCCACTGCCCGAGGCCCAGCTCGATCGTTTCATGATCGCCCTGACGATGGGATATCCCGAGCCCGATGTGGAAACGGAGATCGTCGCATCGCGGGTTCGCCGGGATCCGCTCGATGCCCTTCGACCGGTGGTCACCGCCGAGCAGGTCACGTCCATGCAGAAAGAGGTGACCATGATCCATGCCGAACGCGCGATCTGGCGGTACGTCGTCGACATTGCGCGCGCGACGCGCGAGGATCCGCGGATTCAGCTCCCCGTGAGTCCGCGCGGATGCATCATGCTGGCCCGCGCCGCACAAGCTGCCGCCTTCGCCGCCGGTCGCGATTATTGCCTGCCCGACGACGTGCAGCGCATGGCGGCGTACGTCCTGTCGCACCGAATCGTGCTGGCCCCGAAGTCTCGATACGAGGGAACCGGTGGCCGCCAGGTCATCGCGGACATTCTCGGGCGGGTGAGCGTCCCGACATGAGCGCACCGAGGCACGCAAACGGGGTGCGGCGGTGGGCCGCCCGCCGGCGCATGGCACTTTCCGGGGCGGGTTCCGCGCTGATTGTCGGAACGATCCTCTCAGGCGTGATGGCGATCGTCGTGCAGTCTCGTCTGTCCGCGCCGCTCGTGCTGGCGCTGGCCGCATGGATCCTGCTTTCCGGGGCCATCGGATTCGCGTACCGACCCGGTCTGCGGATGTCGCCCGTGCCGCCCGCCAGGACCGTCGTCGGTTGTCCGTTCGGCGTCGAGGTGGAGGTGAACAACCCGACACGTCGTCCCGCGTTGGATATTTCGCTGACCTGCGACGATCTGCCGTCGCCGATCACGATCGCCGGCGCGATGACCACCGCGCCGCGTCTGGATCCCGGACAGTCCATCCGACTCGGCCTGCAACTTCGAGCCGATCGGCGCGGCGTGTGGGAGACGCCGACCCTGCGCCTGGTTTCGACGTTCCCGGGCAATCTGTTTCGATTCTTCGGCGCGTCCCGACCGCTTCGCGTCACCGCGATCCCCCGAGCGGCATCGATCGAATCCGTGATCCGCCCGGCAGACCGGAAAGGCGGCGATGCAATTCACTTCCGTGACCCGCGTCCCGGCGACGGCCCGGAGTACTTCAGCAGCCGGGAGTTTCGTTTCGGGGATTCGCCGCGGCGCGTCGACGCGAGGGCTTCCGCGCGGCTCGGGCGCATCGTCGTGAAGGAATACCTCGCCAATCACCCGTCCTCGCTAGCGGTCGTTCTGGATACGTGCCCGACCGGCGATCGTTCAGGGTCGGGCCGGGCCGACGATGGACTCGAAGCCGTCGTGTGCGTGGCGACCACGATCCTTCATGTGGCGAACGCCGCTCGAGACGAGGTTGCGATGTACGCGCCGGGATTTGGCGCGTGTGGTCAGGGATTCGGGCGTCTGCTTGACTTCCTGGCGATTGTCGAGCCTTGCGGCGCCGACTCGCTGATCGACCTGGTGCCGATCCTTTCCGATCATCGTCATGATCTCGGTACGGCGGTTTTCGTGCTGACCGATTGGGATGCGCCGCGCGCCCGCGTCGTCGATGCCGTTCTGGACCTCGGTTGCCCGGTTCGCGTCTTCGTGGTGCGTGACGACCCGCCGACCGATCGGCTTGGGTCGCCGGTCCCGGGTCGTGTCGCCGTCACGCAGGTGTCGGCCGAACGGGTGGTTCGGCTGGCGAAGGCTGTGGCATGATGCGCCAACGTTTGCTGGGAACGGGCCTGCTGATGACCGCGGCGTCTGCGCTGGGCCTGGTCACGGGCGAGGCCTTCTATCCGATCCTCGTGTGCGGCGTGGGGATCGTCGGCGCGATCGGACCGCTTCAATTGAATCTCGGCCCGGCGGGGCGCATCCTGGTCATGTTGCTTCTCGGGCTGCTGATTGCCGCGAAGTCGATCTTCGGCGTCATCGTCGATGCCGTCGACTTCCTCGGCGGCGTCGATCCCCTGTTGGCGGGTGCGGTCGAGTACTTCCTGACCCTCATGGCCCTGTCGCTGTACCAGCGGACCGCCGCGGGAATCACCCCGGCAATCCTGGTAATGGGCCTGGTGTCGCTGACACTGCTGGCCCCAAGCGCTCGCAACGAAGCGGTGTTCCCGTTTCATGCCATGATGCTCGGGTATCTGGTCCTCGCCGCCGCCTTCGCCGCCACCGGTGTCGGCCGGCCCGCCGAGCAAGCCGTGCCCCCCGGCCGCCACCGTTTCGCTGTCGCGTGGCTCCTGATCATCTCGGTCGGTCTCGGCTGGGGCGGCACACTTGTCGCCGATCGCGTGCCGCGGGCCCCGGGCGGACGGCCGGTCGGGCATGGTGGGGTGATGGTCACCCGGTCACCAGGTGTTCGGTCGGCGCAAACGCTCTTCCCGGAGGCGATCGGTCTCCATGCCGTCGGCGCCTGGCGACGCGTCGGGCCGGAGAAGACGGTCCTCCGGGCATGGTCCAAAACGCCGCCCGGATACCTGCGGGCCAGGGCGTACCACCAATATGCGGACGGCACGTGGCGAACCACCGACCGACGGCGGCGATGTTCGAAGCTGCCGACCGTTGGTGGACGACTCTCAGGCGACACCTGCTTCGTCGTGGCCGGAAACGGCGGGAAGTCCTGGCGATCCACCGAGATATCGATGGTCGGGCCGGTTCGCGGGGCGATCCTCTCGTCGTTGGGGACCGGACGCGTGCGCGCGCCCGTCGCCGCGCTCTGGGTGGACCAGGAAGACTGTGTTTACGTGCCGCGCCTGGGTTCGCGCGATCGTTACGTCGTGGACGTGCCGAGGGGTGATGTCGTCGCGCGATTGCCTCGCGGTCGAAGTGGCCGTTACCTGGACCTGCCGCAGGCCGTGTCAACGCGCCTTGGAACGCTGGCCGGGCAGCTGTTCGCCGAGACAGATCCCTGTGACGCGAGGATTCGGTCGGTCGTGGATCATTTTCGCACCCGATTTGCCTATGCCTTCGGTGCGTCGACGCCCGACGGCGAGGATCCGGTGGTTCATTTCGCGCTCCAGGGCGACGAAGGGCACTGCGAGTTGTTCGCCAGCGCCGCGACGATCCTGCTGCGGTTGGGAGGGGTGCCTTCCCGGTATGTCGTCGGTTACGTCGCGCACGAGCGGAGTCGTGATGGCGCTCATTGGATCGCGCGGCGAAGCGACGCGCACGCCTGGTGCGAGGCGTGGGATATCGATCGGCAGCGTTGGATCACGGTCGAGGCGACGCCCGCGACGGGCGTGCCGACGGCGCGCGATTCGTTCCCCTCGGTCATGGCCGAGGATCGCCTGAACCAGGGTTTCCCGGGCGCGTCGGGGTCGGCGGCTGCGACGAAACGAGGTCTGGCGTCGAAGGTGTGCGGCCTTCTCGGCTTCAAGCCCGCCTGGTTTGGAATGCTCCTGGGCGCCGGTGTCGTGTTCTTTGCATGGCGTCGGAAACGCGGCCGTCGGCGGCGCGGATGCTCGTCGCGCGATGCGCTGCAGGATTTGCTGGCGACCATGGATCGCCGTCTGAGACCTGAGGGCCTCGCACGCGCCCGATCGGAAACCTTGCACGCATTCTCGGCGCGTGTCGAGGCCGATTCGCCTGGTGACTGGGGGCCTGCGGCCGCCGAATGGTATCGGACGTACGGGTTCGTCCGGTATGCCGGGCGCGCGGTGAGCGGCGACGTCCGTCGTCTGGCCCTTCTGATGGAGCGCGTCACGGCGCCGCTTCGAGGCGCGACTTCAGCTGGTCGCGACTGACGTGCCGCGCGAGCAGAACGCCGTCGGGTCCGATCAGAAACGAGGCGGGCAGCGTCTCGACGGGAAAGGTCTCGCGAAGGGAACGGTTCGTCTCGTCTCCGAAATGCGCCTGCGGCCAGGCGATATTCTTCGTTGCGATGTAGGCTCGGGCCGTGTCCGGCTTCCGATCCATGTTCACCCCGATGAACCTGAACCGCGGATCGTCGGCGATCCGCTCATGCATCCGACCGAGCGAAGCCAGCTCTTCATGGCACGGAGCGCACCACGTGGCCCAGAAATACAGGAAGACGGTCGTGCCCTCGAGCGCCGCCAGTGACATCGTTTCGCGGTCGAGCGTCGTCAACTGGAACCCGCGAACGGGACTGCCCTCGCGGGGGCGCTCGAGCGGGTCGAGTTCGATCGCGTCCAGGCCGAACGGCTCATCGCTGCGGCCACCGGGCATTTCGGGGATTGCGAATTTCCTGACGCATCGGGCGATCGTGTCGCCAGGGCGCACTGCCGTCCGCGCGGCGACTCGCGAAGCGTGGCGCGCAGCACGTACTCACCGGCGGGAACGTCATCGACGCGGAACGAGCCGTCCGGTTCGACCTTGACGGCGAAGTGCCGACGGTCACGCGCGAGCCGTCGGCGCGCGTCGAGATACCTGGCGCCTTGCTCGGTCCGCTTCCACGCCTCGTACTGCCTGCGACGCGCGTCCGGCTCGAGCCTGCGAATCTCGCTCAAGGTCGCGGGTGGCGCCACCGCTTGCGAGGTGGCAATGGTGTAGCTTCCATGCCCCCAGATCACCGGCTGATCCTCGGAGTCGGGCAGGACGAGACGTCCGGTGACCGGTCGGCCGGTTCCTCCCAGTTCGACGCGCGTGACCTGTCCGGACATGGTTTCGAACGGTACCGCGTGACTCGAACTCCGGGTTCTCTTCGACGTCCGGAACTCGCGCGAGATGCGTCCCGCGCGCTCGGGCACGCGCTCGAAGACGAAGGAGCCGTCATCGGCGGTCTGCACGCGATAATCGAAGTGGCATCGAGGCGCGCCCGGATCGCGTTTCCCGGTGAAACGCAGGATGACGGCCTGCCGCGCACCGGGTTCCGATCCGACGCGCAAGACGCCCTCGACGCGACTCCACCGTCGCAGCCGGATCGTGGACGATCCGGCCAACTCGGCTTCGGTGACTTCGGCGTAGCCCGCATCGTGCAGAATCGTGATGGTGAAGGGCTCGAGGGACGGGGGAAGCGAGAAACGCCCGGTTCCGTCGGTCACGGTGACGGCCGTGTCGACGCGCCGGGCAAGGCGCCCGTTGTGCACGAACGCCCTGGCGGAAGCAGTGCATCGGACGACGTCCGCGCCGTCCGCCGCCTTGCCGTCGGGTTGCAGGACGGCGCCGGCGACGTCTTGGCCCGGCTCGAGCGCCAGGTCGAACACGACCTGCTCTTCATCGTTCGCGATCACCCGGGACACGACGGGACGGTACCCCTCCGCATCCACGCGCAGGACCCTGCCGGGAGCGGGGTTGTTGTACTCGATGGCGAACGCGCCGTCTCGGTGGAGCCGAGCACGGCGCAGTTGCCAGGAGATCCTTTCGCGGTGCGGCCACTTGATGCCGGTCGTGATCCGGAACGACTCGACCGGCCGACCGCTTTCGGCGTCGACGACCTTCCCCTGCACCCGCATCGGTCGCAGCATTCTGACGACGTGCTCCTCGTCGGTCGGCGCGCAGGCATGGTTGCGGACCGACATGTACCCACGTGCGACGAGGTCGAAAAAGACTGCATCGACCGGGGCGGAATCCCAGTGAACTCGTCCCTCTCCGTTCGTGACGGCGGACCATTCGATGGAGCGACGGTTTCGCCACGTGTCCGCGACCACCCGAATGCCAGGCAGCGGCCGGCCGTTCACGTCGACCACGCGCATGCTCAAGTTGCGGCCGGGGCGAAGCGCGAAGTCGACCGGGGCCATGTCCAGCGCGACCTGGACCGTCTTCAGGTCGGGTGCGTACCCGGGGGCCTGCACGGTCAGCACGGTTTCGCCGGTCGGGGTCTGGATGAAGGCGTAGCGCCCTTCGGCGTCGGTGATCGTGGCCGGGTAGTGCGTGCCCCATCGGTCCGACCCGAGGGCGACGCGAGCCCCGGGAATCGGCGCCCCCGACGCGTTCATGACGGTGCCGGCGAGGAGCTTCCCTCGACGCATCACCATGACCCCGGTCATGTCACGGAGACGTTCGATGGGGGGCCTCGGCGTGGCGCCGTACGAGGTGTCGCTCAGGTAGTCGGGATGGGACAGGCGAATCCACACATCGGAAAGTTGCGATGGCATGAGGTCGCAACGCCAGCGACCCGTGGCGTCCGTCGTCACCTCGTGATCCCAGATCGCCGGACGCGGACCGTCCCCATCGCGGCCCGGTACGAGCAGGTGCACCGTTGCGCTTTCAAGGGGGCGGTCGCTTTCGTCCATGATCCGGCCCCCGATCGCGGTGCCCGGCTCCATCGTGAGATCGTACGACGCGGGAATACGCCATGGCGTTCCCGGCGCCGCCTCCCACGTGATGCGCATCGGAACATATCCGTCGGCCAGACAGGTCACTTGGACGATCGCGGGCTGCTCGCGCGGCAGGTCGACGCCGAACTGTCCCGTGGCATCCGTCATCGCGCCGGACGTCGTGTCGTCGACGCGTATTTGCAACGGCGCGTCGCCGAGACCGGTTCCCGTCTTGCGGTTCAGCACGCGCAGGGACAGGACGCGCGCGGCCCCGTGCCTGACGAGCAGGGCGGCGATCGTTTCTTCTCCCCGTTCCATCGCCAGAAGCAGCGGGCGCGTCGCTCCGGTGTCGAGGCCGTCCGGGTCCGCGCCGGCCGCGAGAAGAGCTTCGACCACCGGCACGCTGTCTGACATCACGGCGGCGTGAAGCGGGGTCCGCGCCACGCCTTCGGGCCCGCGATCCACTACCGCGCCCTCCGTCGACAACAGCCTGGTGACCCGGTCGAGCATCCCCAGTCGCGCCGCCCAGAACAGGTCCGTCTCGGCGCCGCGCTCGACGAGGAGTGTTGCCGCGGCGACCTGGTCGGTCTCCGCGGCGTGGTCCAGGGGCCGTCGTCCCGCCGGATCGGTCGCCGCGACCAGCGAAGGATCGAACTTCAACAGATCGCCCAACCGAGTGACGAGCCCGTGACCGCTCGCAGCGAAGACATCGAGTCGGGTCCCGTTGTCGAGAAGAACCTGGACGCTCTTGCGCGAACCGGGATAGTGGTGTAGGGGTGTCCGCCCCAGTCCGTCTCTTCGATTCGGGTCGGCGCCGTGGGCCAGCAGCAGGTCCACCGACTCCGACCCGTCTGGATGTGCTGCGGCGACGTGCAGCAGCGTCCGACCCTCATTGTCGGTTTCGTGCAGGTCGATACGCTCGTCGTTCAGCAGCCGCGCGATCTTGTCAGGGCGGCCGTGATGGATGGCAAGGCGCGCACTGATCCAGTAGGGATTTCGCGTGTCTACGGCATGATGGAGTCGGCCGTCGATCGTGAGGACGAGTCGCGTGATGACGGGCACCCCTGAAACGGTCACGGTGACGAGGACAAGGCCGATGACAAGCAGGTTGACGACGCGCCGCCGGCTTGCGTGTGTATTCCCGTCCGAGAGCAGGTGGCGAACCCGCTCGCTCAACGAGCCTGCGGCGACGCCGATCTCCAGCCCGTTCGACGGTCTGACGCGACATGCGATGTCCAGCAGGGCTCGCGCGTAGTCGACATGGTTCCGGCAATGGCCGGCCGCCATCTCGTCGCAGCAGAATTCGCGGTCGGCGCGCACGCAGCGCGACAACCACCAGACCGCCGGGTGGTAGAAGAGCATGACCTCGAGCACGCTCTGCAGCAGGTTGATCAGGTAGTCGCAGCGACGAACATGAGCCAGCTCGTGCGACAGCAGCGCTTCCATCTGGAGAGGCGTCAGACCCGTGATGGCGGCAGCAGGCAGCAGGATGACCGGCTTCAGCCAGCCAACGACGATCGGCGTGTCGACCCGAACGGAAAGCAACAGCCGCACCGGTCGGCGCAAGCGCATCGTCGCGGCGACCCGATCGAGCGACTCCGTCCATGGGGCGGGCGCGTCCGAAACACCGCGTTGGACGAGCCGTCGGGTCTGCCAGAAGCCCCCGGCCAGTCGCACCGAGAGAATCAGCACGCCGGTCGCCCAGAACAGCACCAGACCCGGCAGTGCGCGTTCCAGAACCTGATGCGTCGAGCGTCGGAACGACGGATAGAGACCGGCCGTTCCGGGGCGGCTTCCCGGCGATGCGCCCGCTGCGGCGAAGGTGCGATCAGGGGGCGATGATCGAGCCGGATCGACGACGTCCGGCATCTTCGATTCCGGTGGTCGGCGCGCCACGGAGGGAAGCGCATTGGGGGCGTCCGGCACGCACTCGATGACGAGCGGCGCAGGCGTCCGGTAGTGAGACGCCACGTGCCATGCCGTCGTGGCCGGGCAAAGGGCCATCAGCAGGAGGGCCGCGCAACCCGCGATGTATCGTGACTGGGATGATCGCAGCGCGCGGCGAACCACCCCGAACAGTCCGGCAATGAGAAAGCCCTGCCAGAGGAAGTGCGCCAATGTCCAGCCGATCATCGTCAGGATCGGGTGGCTGACCGGCAACGATGCGGTCCACATGGCTCATCACTCCCTGGTCTGATCGCGCAGCATCCGGCGCGCTTCGTCGATCTCCTCGTCCGTGAGTTCCCTGGATCGCAGCAGATGCATGACCAGATTCCTGGCCGATCCCCCGAACGCGCGATCGATCATGCTGCGCACGACATGGCGCTGCACGCGGTTTCGTGAGACCGAAGCCGTGTAGCGGTGCGCGCGGTTCGAGTCGTCGCGGCTGACCAGGCCCTTCGACAGCATGACCTGCAGGAGCTTGAGCTTGGTCGTGTAACCGGTCGGGTGCGTCTTACTGAGCGCGTCGGCCACCTCGCGAACGCTGCATGGTCCGTGTTCCCACAGCACCGTGAGGATCGTCAGTTCCGCGGCGGTCGGCGAGGGGGGGCTGGATCGGGCCATCGGTCGCTGGCTCCGGGCGGGCTCCGGATTATATACGACGCCTGTCGTACTTTCAACCGCGGACCCGCCCCCCGCCCCCAGCAGGGCGGCTTGTGATCACAGCCGCCGCACGTCCTTGACGTGGACCTCCGGTCGGCGCTGTCCCTGGTAGGTCGAGACCTTCGGCTCGAAGGCGACCTCCAGGTCGCTGCCCGACGGCAGGTCGTCGGCGAGGTCGCCGAGGCCGAAACCGATGCCGTAGACGACGCGCCGTCCCTGGCGCAGCGGCACCCGAAGATGATTGCCTCCCGACCCGACGCGCTGCGCCGGCCCTTCCAGCCGCGCGCGCGTGGTGAACAGCGGATTGGGGTTGCCGCGTCCGAACGGCGTGAGCCGGCGGATCTGGTCGATCATGTCGGTCGACATCTCGTCGAGCGTCGTCTCGGCGGTGATCCGGATCGTGTGAAACAGGTCGGACGCCTCGAGCTGGCGGTTGACGTACTCGGTGAATGCGCGTCGGAACGGCTCGACGTTGGCCGCGTCCAGGCGGAGCCCGGCCGCCATCGCGTGCCCGCCGAAACTGCGCAGCAGGTCGGCGCAATGTCCGATGGCCTCGTGGATCGCGACGCCGTCGACACTGCGGGCCGATCCGTGCGCTTCGTCGCCTTCAATGTTCAACATGATGACGGGGCGCGCGAAGGCGTCGACGAGCCGGGCGGCGACGATGCCGATCACGCCGGGGTGCCAGCCCTCCTGCGCGAGCACGATGGCCCTCGAATCGGCGCCGTCGAGCCCGTGCTCACGCACCATCTGCTCGGCCTGTTCGAAGATGCGCAGCTCGGTGGTGCGGCGGCGCTCGTTCTCGCTGGTCAGGAAATCCGCCGTGTCGCGCGATTCGGTCTCGTCGGCGTCGGTGAGCAGCCGGACCGCCTGCTCGGCGTGCCCCATGCGGCCGCACGCGTTGAGCCGCGGCCCGAGCACGAAGCCGACGTGGAACGAGTCGATCTTCTTCTGGTCGAGCTTGGCCGCGCGGATCAGGGCGTTGAGGCCGGGGAATCGGGTCCGGCCGATCTGGCCGAGGCCGAACCAGGTGATGATCCGGTTCTCGTCGACCAGGGGGACGACGTCGGCGACCGTGCCCAGCGCCGCGAACGACAGCAGGTCCAGCAGCAGGTCGCGGTAGGTCTGAGGCACCCGCTCGCTCCCGCAGAGCCGGCGACAGAAATGCCACGCAAGCTTGAATGCGACGCCCGCGCCGCAGAGCATCCCGAACGGGTACTGCGATCCATCCAGCCGCGGGTGGACGATCGCGAACGCGTCGGGCAGCTGCTCGGACGACAACTCGTGATGATCGGAGATGATCAGGTCGACGCCCGCGTCGCGCGCGGCCCGGGCGGGCTCGACCGCGGTGATCCCGCAGTCGACCGACACGATCAGCGGCCGGGCCGTCTGACCGGACGGGGCGGTGACGCCTTCGGCCAGCTGCCGGATCGCCTGGACGTTCAGCCCGTAACCCTCTTCGATCCGGTGCGGCACGTAGCAGCTCACGGCGGCGCCGGCCATCCTGAGCACGTGCCAGAGAATGGCGCTCGCGGTGATGCCGTCGACGTCGTAGTCGCCGTAGATGACGATCGGCTGCTGATCGCGGACGGCGCGGACCATCCGCTCGGCGGCCTCGTCGGCGCCCGGCAGGAGCCCCGGGTCGTGCAGGTCGCTGAGCTTCGGGGCGAGGAACGAGCCCGCTTCGTCCGGCACCTCGAGGCCGCGCTGCAGCAGCAGCAGGGCGACGAGCGGGGGCACGCCGAGGGCCCGCGCGAGCGGCGCGACTCGCGGGCTTTCGACGTCCATGTCCGATAGCTTCCAGCGGTACCGCGTGCCCTCGATCAGCATGAACGCATGGTACCAACGGCCGCTCCCCGCTCCCTGCTCCTCGCTCCTCGCTCCCTCCCCGCCCCGCCCATCCGGTCTGGCCAGTCCAATCGCTTCATTCGTCGCAGCGCCCCCTGGGGATTTCAGCGTGGGCGTTATTTTCGGCCGCTGGCATGTCGATGGGGCATGTAACGGACACGGTCGTTCTTCGGCCGGCGCGCGCGACGGGGAAGGGCCGGGGGTGATGAAAGGGTGATTGCACCATGAGGGACGAAAGGAAACAGGAAGCACGGCATCGGCGTGGATTCACGCTGGTGGAGATCATGATCGTCGTCGCGATCCTGGGCGTGCTGGCCGCGCTGGCCGTCCCGCAGTTCGCGTCCGCGACTTCGGAGTCGCGTAGCAACTCGATCCGCATGAACCTGCGGCATATCCGCCTTCAGCTGACGATCTACTGGCAGGACCACGACGCGACGTATCCGACGCTGGCCGACTTCGTCGACCAGCTGACGACCTCGAGCGACATGTCCGGCTTCACTGCCGCGGTGGGCACGGCCGGCTATCCGTTCGGCCCGTATCTCGACGTGATCCCCAAGAACTCGAACACCGGCACGAACACCATCAGCGCCGGGGCGATCGGCACCAGCGCGTGGTACTACGACGATTTCACCGGCGACTTCCTCGCCAACGACTCCGCCGAAACCGCGGCATACTGAGCATTCATATGATTTCTGATCTGGGCGTAACCGGTGCTCCGCCGGCGGATTAGCCACGAAAAACCACGAAATCCACGAAAAGCGGAAACATACGATCCCGATGTCGCGAACCGACAATCGATCGGCGGATTCGTCGACGGCACCAACGAATTCTTCGTTCCTATTTCGTTCCTGTTTCGTTCCTTTTTCGTGGCTTTTTCGTGGCTTTTCGTGGCTTTTCGTGGGTATGAATCCGCGGCCGACCGGTTACACCCTTCTGATTTGCGGCATTTGCGCGCGCGGCAAAAGTCGAAGCTCCCTTCGCAGGGTGGTCGATGTCAAACTAGACCCTGAACCCCGACCCCATACCCCAGACCCGAGGATCACGGATGATCCGGCGAATCTGCAGCCTGCTTCTCTGTGGGGCCGCGGTGCTCGTTTCGAGCTGCCAGACGCCCCAGGGCATTCCCCTTCTGCGCGTGGAAGAGGTGCTCCACGAGCCCGTCATCCGCGTGCGCGTCGCCGTACGCGAGCACAAGGCATCCACTGACGGCCAGACCATCGTGCGCATTGCGCCGACCGGCGAGCCCGGCCTTGCGGTCACCGGTCCCGTGCACATCGGCATGTCAGGTGCCACGCTCGTGATCAGGGGCCCCAAGGGAGATCCGGTCCTGCGTTCCGCGAAGCCGATCCGTCTCTCCTCCGAGGACGGCCGCCCGCTGCGGATCGGAGCGTCCGGCTATCCCGGCGTCATCGTGGTGCATCCCCGTCCCGATGCCGGCGGTTTCGACATCGTCAACCACGTGCCCATCGAGCAGTACCTTCCCGGGGTTCTCGATCGGGAGCTTTACGCGACCTGGCGTCCGTCGACCTTCGAGGCGCAGGCCATTGCTGCGCGTTCCTATGCCATCGCCCGGCTCGCGCGCACCCGAAGCCGGCACTACGACCTCGAATCGACGCAGGCGAGCCAGGTGTACGGCGGGACGACCTCGAACCGCAAGGCGCTCCACGCGGTCGAGCGGACCCGCGGCCAGCTTCTCGCCTACGACGGTTTCGTGGTGCCCGCGTACTACTCGAGTTGCACGGGCGGCTACGGACAGGACGCGGCCGCGGCGTTTCCGAATGGACCCGATATGCCGCCATTGCGTGGCCGGGTCCACGGCTACTGGGGCCGCAAGAGCCCGAAATTCCAATGGGGACCGGTCGCACGGGACCGCGGCGCGCTGGCTCGTCGCCTTGCGTCATGGGGACGCGCTCACCGGCATGACATCGCGAACCTGAAGCGGATTCACAACGTCAGGGTGTCGTCGAGGAATTCGGTCGGCCGCGTGGCCGGGTTCGTCGTCGTCGGCGACGAAGGGCGCATCTTCGATATCGGCCCCGAATCGTTCCGGCACGCGTGCAACTACGCGCCGGCGGGCATGGCGCTTGCCGCCGATCAGCGCCTGTTCAGCAGCCATGTCCGCGTCACGGTGGCGGGCGGCCGGGTGCACTTCACGGACGGGCGCGGCTACGGCCACGGCGTGGGGATGGGGCAGTTCGGCGCGCAGGCCATGGCGATGGCGGGCCACACGGCGCCCGCGATTCTTGCGTTCTACTACCCGGGCGCCGCGATCGAACGGGTGTATCCGGCGGAAGGCCCCGGGCGCGCCGGCTCGTCGGTGCGCCTTTCGTGGCGGTAGAATCCCCTCTTGTGAACGGACGGCAGGCAGGGGCGTGATCAGTCGATCGCGCTTGCGCGTCGCTTCTGCGGAAACCGCGGTGCAGAACGGCTCGGTCGCGCCGCCTCCGGACCCGGATCCGGCTACGCATGAGCAGAGACACGAGATCATGAACATCGATCTGAGCAACATCTTCCTGAAGCGCGACGCGGAATCCCGATCGCTCAGTGCAGAGAATCCCGCCGGCGACAAGGGCAGGGGGGCCATGGCCGACCCGAAGGGTGAAGGACCGGCCCGCGACCTGGGGCGAGGATGGAAGGTCCGCCCGTGTATCGATCTGGATGCCGGAGAGACGGCGATCCTCATGGACCACGACGGACCCGGGGTGATCCGTCACATGTGGTTCACGTTCAGCCAGGAGTTCTATCGCGATGTCATCGTGCGCATCTACTGGGACGGACAGAGCCGTCCCTCGGTGGAGGCGCCGCTGGGCGATTTTCTATGCTGCTCGTGGAACCGCCGGCAGAATGTGCTGGGCTTGCCGATCAACGTCAACCCGTCCGGCGGCATGAACATCTACTTTCCGATGCCCTTCAGGAAGCATGCGCGTATCACGATCGAAAATGATTCGCCGAACCCGCTGGCGCACTTCTTCTACACCGTCAACTACACGCTGGAAGACGTTCGGGACGACGCGCTGTACTTTCACGGTTGCTGGCGACGCAGCAACCCGCTCGAGCACCTGAAGGAGCATGTGATCCTCGACGACGTCAGGGGGCAGGGGCAGTACGTCGGCACTTTCATGGCGTGGCAGCAGAATGATGCCGGCTGGTGGGGAGAGGGAGAGATCAAGATGTACATCGACGGGGACCGGCAGTTCCCCACGATCTGCGGCACGGGCACCGAGGACTACTTCGGCGGGGCGTGGGGTTTCGGCGATGATTTCACGGCGCCGTACCTGGGTTTTCGGCAGGTGGTCGGGAAGTCGCAGGAAGTCGGGGCAAGAATGACCCTGTATCGGTTCCACGTCCAGGATCCCGTGTTCTTCCGCGAGGATCTGAAGGTCACGATGCAGGCGCTCGGCTGGCGGGCGGGACGCCGCTTCCTTCCGTTGCGGGATGACATCGCCTCGGTCGCCTACTGGTATCAGACGTTGCCGCACGCGCCCTTTCCGCCGTTGGCGGGTCGCGACGAGCGGGAGATCGTGTGACGTGAGTTGATCGGCGTTCGTGAGTCGATCGCCCGAACCCTTGCCGCACGGGCTGCGCCACCCCGCGCCGCCTTCCGACTTTTCGACTTTCCGACTGTTGGCGGCCCTCACTCCGAATGCCGCATCGGATCGATGCCGATCCGCGTCCCTTCCCCGGTGGGCTGCGCGGCGGCGGGCGAGATGGCTGGCGGGCTGCCCGGCCCGAGCCATGACTTCTGCTTGTGGCATTCCTGGACGATGCTGACCGCTTCGTCGACGTCGTCGGTGAGCCGGAACAGGTCCATGTCCTCGGGGCTGATATTCTGAAACTCGTCGAGCATGACCGTCCGCATCCAGTCGATCAGCCCCGACCAGAATTTCTTGCCGATCAGGACGACCGGGAACGGATCGATCTTCAGCGTCTGAATGAGCGTCATCGATTCGAAGAACTCGTCCATCGTGCCGAAGCCGCCGGGAAAGATGATGAACCCCGAGGCGTACTTCACGAACATCACCTTGCGGACGAAGAAGTAGCGGAAGGTGAGCTCGTAATTCTGGAACGGGTTCGCGTGCTGCTCCGTCGGGAGGCTGATGTTCAGCCCGACCGATTTCCCCTGGGCCTCGAACGCGCCTCGGTTCGCCGCTTCCATGACGCCGGGGCCGCCGCCGGTAATGACGGTGAAGCCTCTTTCAACGAGAAGGCGCCCGCAGCGGACCGCGTGGCGGTACACCTCGTCGTCGCGCGGGGTGCGGGCCGAGCCGAAGACCGTCACGGCCGGACCGATGTCGTTCATCGTCTCGAAGCCGTCGACGAACTCCGCGAGGATGCGGAAGAGGCGCCACGTCTCTTTGCTGTAATGGTCGGCGTGTTCTGACGGCACGGGCATGGTCCGAGGTCGTTCGCGGCGCGGCGCCTCAGGCGCTCTTCGCCTCCCGGGATCGCTCGACGATCTGGTCAAAGCCGTCGGGGTCGGCGATCGCGACCTCGCTGAGCATCTTGCGGTTCAACGTGATGTTGGCGGCCTTGAGACCCTCGATGAACCGGCTGTAGGAGCAGCCCCGCATTTTCGTGGCGGCGCTGATGCGCGTGATCCAGAGTCGGCGGTAGTCGCGCTTGACCGTACGGCGATCACGGTACGCATACACGCCGGCGCGGATGACCGTTTCCTTGACCCGCCGCCAGTTCTTGCGCCGCGTGCCGCGATTGCCTTTGGCGAGCTTGAACCATCTCGTCTTGGCCTGTCGGCGGGCGGCGCCCTTCTGTGCACGGGGCATGGCGGTGCTCCAGTTCCG
>NYZC01000124.1 GCA_002686995.1 Phycisphaeraceae bacterium
CGAAGGTCGAAGGTCGAAGGTCGAAGGTCGAAGGTCGAAGGTCGAAGGTCGAAGGTCGAAGGTCGAAGGTCGAAGGTCGAAGGTCGAAGGGATTGTATTCGCCAGCGCGTCAGTATGTCCCCGCGCACTTCATCAGCAGGCTTGCTCCGACCGCTCGCCCGGCGAACCGCGGGCGTCAGCCCGCAGGTCTGATGCGCGGCGCCTTCATGACAGGTGCGTGCCCCAACCGGAAACGACTATTCGACCAGCGACCTTCCGACTTGCACCCTTCCGACCTTCGACCTTCGACCTTCGACCTCTGACCCGTTCGGCGTCAGCCGAAGACCCGCGCGACGTCGGCCTCTTCCAGCGTCGCGACGACCTGTCCGGCGCCGTCGCGGGAAAGGTCGATCTCGCAGTCGGTCTCGGAACCGTCGGCGTTGAGGGGCACCACGACCGGCTGCTTGTGCTTTCGCCCGTTGGCCCGAAGCACCCGCGCCTTCGTGTCGTCGGTCAGCTTCACGAGGCTGCCGACGGGAAACAGCGACATCACGTCCAGGAAGTCGCGCACCGCGTCGCGCTCGAGCCGGCCGCCGCCCGCTTCGTGGAGCAGCGTCGTCACGGCGCGGAACGGCGTCACCGCCGTCCGGTGCGGACGGGGGCAAGTCATGGCCGCGTACACGTCGGCGACCGCCACGATCGCCGCCACCGGGTGGATGGCGCGGCCCGCGGTGCCGCGCGGGTATCCCGACATGTTTCCGCGCTCGTGGGCCTGGTACGCCGCGATCAGGCTGACCGGGCGTAGTGGGCAGTATCGCTCCAAGGTGTCGATGCTGAGCACAGGGTGGCGCTCCAACTCGACCCACTCCTCGTCCGAGAGACTGCGCGGCGCGAATCGGATCGAGCGCGCGATGCGAAGCATGCCGACGTCGTGGAGCAGCGCCCCCACTGCCGCGTCGACGACCATGTCATGGGAGAGGCCGCGGTTCATCGTCATGGCGATGGTGACCAGGCAGACGTTGAGGCAGTGGGCGTAGAGGTATTCGTCGTGACGTTCGTGGTCGAGCAGCATCGGCGCGATGCTGGGATCGCGCCGCGCGGTCTCGACGAGGCCGCTGACCAGGTCGGCCGCGGCGCCGAGATTGCGCGACCGGCCCGCGAGCAGGTCGCTCAGCAGGTCTGCCAGGCGGCCCGACGCGTCGGGCAGCCGATCGGCGCCAGCGTCGACCTGCCCGCGCAGCGACGCGAGATCGAGACGCGCGCCCGGTCCGTGCCGCCGCGCGCCGTTGCGCGGCGGCGGCGCAGGCTGGCGATCGATGAGCTTGTCGAGATGGCGCGTCGTCGGCGTCTGGTCGAAGGTGGTCTCGAGGCGCCGCGCCGGCGTCGAAGCCGTCGCGCGACCGCGCGATTTGCTGCGTCCGGGCACCTTCGTCGCCGGCAGAAGGCGGCGGATGCCGCGGCGCCGAACCTGCTCGATGACCTTGCGGGTCACCAGCGCGCCCGCGCGGAGCAGCAGCAGCCCCTGCTCGTCGTAAAAATCGTGCGGCACGTCCATGCCGGGATGCATGCGGCGCACGGAGATCACGCCCTTCTCGTTCTCGTCGATCTCGGCGCCCACCTCGTCGCGCACGAACAGGCCGCCAACCAGGCGGTCCGCGGCAAGCCTCAGGTCGATCGGCTCGACGATCGTGCCGGCCGCCATGAACAGATCGCCGTGACCGTCATAGAGGTCGTGGGGAAGCGCCCTCCCGAATTCGATGGCTGACGGATCGACTCGAATGATGACCCATCTCTCCTCCCCCGGAATGTGTGACCTTGGCGCCGCACCGGGCGGCCGCCAATCGCGGCGTGCCGGATGTGTCTGCACCCAAGCGGGCCCGCGTGCTTCGACGTGGGACTGCGCGACCAGAGTCCGTATCGGCCGGGGACTGCAGCGACTTGAACCACGCGATCCGGACGAGAGGGTCAAGGGTCGGCGGCCAGGGGTCAGCTGAGCGCGGCGCGCGGATCGACTGCGCCGGCGACCCGGCACTCGGGGCACTCACTCCGGCTCCGCCGCCACCGGGCGCAGGACCGCGTCCGGATCGTCGAGATAGCGGCGCACTTCGGGAAGCTGCAGGAAGTTGCGCATCGCCTCGAGGTCGGTGGTGAGATACTGGCGCACCGCCGGGTAGTACTGCTCGGTGTAGAAGAAGTACATGGCCGTCTCGTCGTCGACGATGTGCCCCTGCTCCGGCTTGATGGTCGGAATCAGCAGCAGCCGGCCCAGCGAGAAGTTCTTCAGCGTCAGCGCCTGGCGTCCGACGTTCAGCGCGACCGTGCGCTTGAGGACCAGCGCGCGGCGCAGGCGCGTCAGGTCCTTCTCGTCGCGCAGCAGGATCGTGTAGCGCTGCTTGCCTTCGTCGTCCGGCTGGTTGTATTGCCACAGCAGCCGGGTGTAGATCGACTCGTTCGGGCAGTCGAAAACCTCGATCCGCGGCGCGGGCTGGGCGAGGATGTCGCGCGGGTCGGCGACGTAGCGCTGGATCGTGAAGATCATCGCCAGCGCCTTGCCCTCGAGCCGTTCGCGGATCTCGCGGCGGATCACGAAGTCCCGGCGCGCCGTGATCCCGAGGTGCTCGGCGAGAAAGGCGCGCACCGAGCGCGGCCGGAACCCGGTCTCGCTCGCCTCGTCCGGCGCGAAGAACAGCACGCGCTCGGGGGTGACGCGCTTGTCGAGGCCCTTGCGCTTGATGACCTCGTAGATCTGGCGGTAGACGAGCACCTGCTCGCCGGGCAGACGGCCGCCCGCGAAACGCTTGACCGGGTAGCGGGCGGCCAGTTGCTGGTTGCGCCGGGCCACCTGGTCGGCCAGCCGCTGCATCTTCAGCAGCTGCGTGTTCTCGTAGAGGAACGTCAGGTCGAAGACGTCCTCGGCGCGGATGCGGTAGGCGTCGCGCACGAGCGCGTGGTCGATCGTGTCGAACTTGTCCTTGTCCTCGGGCATCGCCGCGTTGGCGACGTTTTCCTCGGGCAGCAGGCGCGGCGTGATGACGATGATGACCTCGCGCTTGAGCGACTGCTCCCGCTTCGTCTGGAACAGCAGCGGCCCGAGGTACGGAATGTCGCCCAGCATCGGCACCTTGTCGAATTCGTTCAGGTCGTCCCGCGAGATGAGCCCGCCGATGATGAAGGGCGTGTTGTTGGGGATGCGCGTGTAGGTCTTGACCTCGCGCTCCGAGATCGTCGGCGACCGGGCCACTTCGTTACCCGAGGTGTCGGTGATGACGACGTCCTCGTTGGGCACGCGCGCCCGCACCGTCGCCACGACCTGCATGCTGATCTGGGTGCGGTCGTCACTGACCCTGGGCTGGACGTTCAGCGTGATGCCGGTGCTGACATCCTTGAAGTTGACGGTGACGATCTCCGCCTTCGGGTTCTGGATCGACGTCACCACCGGGATGATCCGCCCGACGTTGATCCGCGCCATGCGATTGTCGATCGTGGTGACGTTGGGCCGGGACAGCACCTCCGCGTCGCCGTCGCGGACCAGGGCCTCGATCTGCACCCTGAACTCGCCGAAGATGTTCTTCAGCTCGGCGTCGAGCGTCGGGACCTCGTCGTCGGCCTGCGTCGCGAACGACGGGAGCCGGCCAATGGTCAGCGCTTCGAGGTTGCGCTGCGGCGCCTCCAGCTCCCACCTCACGCCGAGGCGCTCGAGCCCGGCCTCCGCGATCTCCAGCACCATCGCCTCGATCACGATCCGGGCCGCGGGCACGTCGATGACCTGCTTGATCCGGTCGCGGACGTGGGCGAACTGCTCGGGGCGCGCCGGGTCATAGAACACCAGCAGCTCGTCGATCGGGTCCGCCTCGGTGGGCGGAAAGCTGGCGTCCTTGCCGGCGAGGAGCACGTGCTGATCGGTGGAGGGCATGTGGACGACCACCGGCAGCGCGTTCGTGTCGACCTTCTCGCCCGCCACGGTGACGGTGAAGCCGAACATGGTCAGCATCGTGAGGCACCGGTCCGGCTGCACGAAGCTGAGCTTGATCCGGTCCATCGCCAGGTCCGCCGCGGTGAGCGTGGCGAGGTGCCCCTGGCGCAGCTCTCCTGCCTGGGCGAGGTATTTGTCCACCTCCGCGAGATCGGGATTCGCCCCAGGGGCGCCGTCGGCGAGCGCCGCGCGGCCCGCGATCCACAGGTGCACCGGCTGACTGCGGAAGTTGCGGTACCCCAGCTTCACGATGCGCCGCACACCGTCGACGTTGCGGACGAGCGTGCGCAGCGACCGGTACCGCTCGGGCGCCGGCGGATCGTCCGCGTCACCCAGTTCGTACTGAAGCTCCGTCCTCAGACGCGCGGCCACGATGTCCAGCAGCTCCTCGGCTTCGACCGGCGAGACGCCCGGCATCGGCTGCACCCGTCCCGCGGGTGGAGCTGCGGGTGGGGCCGCGGGTGGAGCTGCGGGTGGAGCTGCGGGTGGAGCCGGCGGCGGCGCTTCGCCCTCGGCCAGCGCGCGGCCGTCGCCGACCGGCGCCGGGACGGACAGCCATATCGTGGCCCCGAGAAGCAGAACGAGCAGAGGCTTCATGTTTCGTTACCCCGACACGCGCGTCGCCACGGCGCTGCGGCGTTCGACCTGCGCCCCGCGATTGTCGGCACGAGTGATGACGACTTCGGGGGCGCTGAGGTCGAACTGCCGCTGGCATCGACCCGCCAGCCGCAGCGCATCGTCCTGGCCGTCGGTCACCGCATAGAGCGTCGGACCCCACGAGCTCTGTCCCACCCCGCGCACGCCGCACTCGCGAACGAACGCGACGATGTCCTCGAGCAACGGATCGGCGTAGACGCCGCCCTGCGCCGACTTGAAGCACGCTCCGGCAAGCTGCTGCAGTTCGTACAGCGCGTCGCCGAAGGCCATCGCGTCCCTTTCCACGACCGCCGGAGCGAGCCCGAGCAGCACCAGTCGGCACATCCGCGCCGTCATGTCGGTCGGAATCGGCGGCAGCCGGTCGAACGCCTGCTGCTCGCGCCGGCCCGAGATGCCGTGCAACCGGTGGGGCCGGATCAGGACGATGCGCCAGTCCTCCGGGAACGCATGACGCATCACCAGCGGCGAGAGCTTCGATGACTCGGTCTTGCCACCGTCGATGACCAGGCCACCCACGAAGCTGCCGTGAGCCCCGATCGCGCTGCGCCGTCCGCGGCCGACCAGGCCCGCGAGCGTCGCCGCGTCGAGATCCTGCCGGCCGACCAGCGCGGCCAGTGCCCGGCCGACGGCCATCGCGACCTGCGTGCCGGATCCGAACCCGGCATGCGGTCGCGGCACGCGAACGACATGCAGGTGCGCGGCAGGCACCTCCGGGACGAGCCCGGCCGCGACGGCGCGCTGGGCGAAGCGCTCCGCGATGTCCACGGCGCGATCGGACATCGGCCCCTCGCCGCTGAAGCCCGCGGCCCGATCCTGCTCGCCGACGCGCAGCAGCACGTCGGGCCGGTCGATCATCAGGCCGACCCCGCCGAACTGCCGCGCCTCGGCCTGGTTGAACGCCAGCAGGCCGAAATGCAGCCGGGATGGTGCGCGCACTTCGATCATGTCGCGTCGCGCCGGAATGGGGGATGCAATGACGGTGTTTCGATCGTGACGAGGATCCTGAACTTCGGCGCCGGACATGACGCGGCTCGCGGCTCCCCGGAAGTCGGCGGGAACGGATCGAATCTCGCGGAGCCGAGCGCGCCCACCTCCCGGCTGGTCCAATCCTTGTTCATCGGCAGAGTCGCCCTTTCTGCTCCTGCGGAACCGGAAGGATTCACCGCCGTCGCGGCGGCGCGTTCCCGACCTCCGCACGCCATTGTACCTCTTCGCCCGGAGGCAAGGTGCCGGACCGCGTTCGAAGCCGCGCCGCGGGGCACGTTATCGGCAGCAGGTCAGGCCGGGGCGTCGCGCACGAACCGCTCCAGCGACGCCAGCGACGCGTGCTCGGGCTCGGCGCCGGTCTTGTCGACCAGGGGCCACAGCCGCTCGAACTCGGCCAGGACGTGCGCGCGGCCCGTCAGGTGCACGCGGGTCGCGAGAATGGCCGCCTCGACCAGGGCGTGCCGGGCCCGGTTGAACCCCAGGAAATCGCGAAGCCGGCCCTGCGCGACGACACGGACCTCGATACGGGTCCGCTCCTCACGATCGTTCAGCATGTCGACCTCGACCTCGTAGAACCGGCAGGCGCCGGCAAGCACCAGGCCCTCGACGCGATCCGCGGCGCGCAGCGCGACGTCATGATCGTCGGGTCCGACCTGGCCGATCGCGGCACGCGCGATCAGCATGGCGTCGTCGGTCACGTGGAACACGCCCTGGCCGGAAGCCTTCAGGTTTCGATAGGTCGTCGAACTGGTGAACGGCCGGAGGATCATCCGGGTCATCGTCTCGTCGACGACGGGGCCCATCGGCGCGATGTTCACCCGCCCCTCGGGCGCGCCGTCTCCGGGCGCGACCGTGGTCATGATCCCCTCGATGATGCGATGGCCCGGGGGGAGGGACATGGGGGGATCTTAAGTGAACGGTGCGCCGGAGCGGACGGTTCCAGGGTTCGGGGGTCAGGGTTCAGAGTGGCCCCTCGCCGCTGCGCGGCGAGGCGGGTGCGATCGCACGCCCGATGCAGGATGCGTCGTTGATCGATTTCGACCTACGGTCGAAATCGATCAACTTCGGATCTGAACCGTGAACCCTGAACCGTGAACCCTGAACCCTGAAAACTAGTATCGATCGATGCTCGCGCAGGACTCTTCCTTCGACGCACGGCGCAGTCGCGATTGCTGCCGACGACCGTTCACCCGCGCGGCTTCCGCGCGGCGGCCGATCAGCTCGCAGCATCCGTCGCGGCGCAGGACGGTGTCGATCCGGTGCGGCAGGTCCTCGTCGACGTGGATGCGCACGCCGTTGAGGCGCAGCAGCGCCGCGCAACGATCCTGGCGCACCTCGATGACGACGCCCGCGCCGTCTCCGTTGCCATTGCCGCCGGACGACTGGCGCAGCAGGTTCTTCAGCCCTTCGAGCCGCTGGTCGATGTCGTCGTTGCCGTCGTGCGGCGCGTCCTCGTCCAGGACGATCTTCACCGTTTCGGTCAGGCGCCCCACCGCCGACTCCACCGCCACGACCTCGTCGATGATGATGTTCGGCTCCTCGCGGCGCCGGTCGATGCGACCCTTGAGAAACACGATGCGCTCCTCCTCGAGCAGCGGCGCCGCGATCGCGTACGCGTCGGAGAAGATGACCCCGTCGATCGATCCGGTCGCGTCCTCGATCGTGATCATGGCCATCTTCTGCCCCGCGCTGCGCCCGTTGCGCACCTGCGTGATGCGCACACGATTGAGCATGCCGCCCACGACGGCCGGCGTGTCGGCCGCCAGCTCGTGCGAAGCGGCCACGGTGCCGCTGGCGTAACGCTCCAGCGCGACCCGGTGATCGTCCAGCGGATGGCTCGACACGAAGAACCCGAGCACGGCCTTCTCGAACTTGAGCTGGTCGGCCTTGTTCCACGGCGGCACGTCGGGAAGCGGCGTCTCCGCCGGCGCGGACGCCTCCGCCGACGGCTCGCCGCCGTCCGCCGGGGCGTCGAAGGACTCGAAGAAGCTCATCTGGCCCGCGTCCCGATCCGCCGCGGCGCTCTGGCCGGCCTGGATCGCGCCTTCCAGCGCCGAGACCATCGCCGCGCGGCGCTCCGAGCCGTGCAGCGCATCGAACGCGCCGCACTTGATCAGGGCCTCGATCGTCGCGCGGTTGACCGTACCGAGAGGCACGCGCTCGCAGAAGTCGTAGAGGCTGCCGAACGGTCCGCCTTCGCGGCGCGCGCTGATCATCGCCTCGACCGCCTTCTCGCCGACGCCCTTCACCGCGCCGAGGCCGAAGCGCACGTGGCCGTGGACCGCGTCGCGCGGCTCGTCGTCTTCGAACACAACGGTGAACGCGACGTCGGACAGGTTCACGTCCGGCGGCTGCAGGGCGACGCCGCGATTGCCGTCGGGCCGGAGCACGCGCCGGCACTCGTCGATGTACTCGACGACCTTGTCGGTGTTCACCGACTCGTAGGTGAGCAGCGCCGCCATGTACTGGACGGGGAAGTACGTCTTCAGGTACGCCGTCTGGTAGGCCACGATCGCGTAGCCGGTCGAGTGCGACTTGTTGAAGCCGTAGCCCGCGAACTTGAGCACCAGCGCGAACAGCTCGTCGGCCTGCGCGCGATCGAGTCCGCGCTCGACCGCGCCCTCGACGAAGCGCGGCCGCTCCGCGTCGATGATGTCGCTCTTCTTCTTGCTGATCGCCTTGATGAGCTTGTAGGCGCGGCCCAGGGGAATGCCGCCCAGCTCGTGGACGATCTGCATCACCTGCTCCTGGTAGACCATGATGCCGTAGGTCTCGCCCGTGAAGCCGTCGACGATCGGGTGCACCTCCGGCACCTGCGTGCGCCCGTGCTTGCGGTCGTTGTAGTCGGGGATGAGCTCCATCGGGCCGGGGCGGAACAGCGCGTTGGCCGCGATGAGATCCTCGAGACGGTCGGGCTTCATCCCGATGATCGTGTTGCGCATGCCGCCCGACTCGAACTGGAAGATGCCGCTGGTCTCGCCGCGGCGAAACAGGTCGAGCACGCGCTGGTCGTCGTAGCGCAGGCGGTCGAGGTCGAGCGGATCTTCGTCGTCCGGTCCGGCGCCGACCGACGCGCGAATCGTCGCCTCGTCGAGCGTCGCCCGCACCAGGTGACGCGCGCGCTCGATGATCGACAGCGTGCGCAGCCCCAGGAAGTCCATCTTGAGCAGCCCGACCTTCTCGACGGTGGGGCCGTCCCACTGCGTGACCAGCTGGTCGGTGCCGGTCGGCTGGTAGAGCGGGACGATGTGGTCCAGCGGCTGCGTCGCGATGACGACGCCGGCCGCGTGGACGCCGGCGTGCCGCGCCATCCCCTCGAGCCGCCGCGCGGTGTCGATGACGCGGCGGTGCTCGGGCAGGTCATCGTAGAGCTGGCGCAGGTCCGGCTCCTGGTCGAGGGCCATGTCGAGCGTGACGCCCAGCCCGTCGCCGACGAGCTTGCACATGCGATCGACCTCGGGCAGAGGCAGGTCGAGCACGCGGCCGACGTCGCGGATCGCGGCCCGGGCCTTCAGCGTCCCGAAGGTGATGATCTGGGCCACGTGCCCGTACTTGTTGCGCACGTAGTCGATGATCTGCTGCCGGCCGTCCTGGCAGATGTCGATGTCGATGTCGGGGTACTCGCTGCGATCGGGATCGGTGAACCGCTCGAACAGCAGCCCGTACCGGATCGGGCAGGCGTTCGACAGGTCGAGGCAGTAGCCGACCATCGTACTCACCGCCGAGCCACGGGCGCTGGCGGGAATGCCGCGCCGCCGCGCCTCGTTGACGAAGTCCCAGACGATCAGGAAGTACGCCGAGATCTGCTTCTGCGACAGGATCGACAGCTCGCGGTCGAGCCGCTCGCGAATGCGCTCGTCGATGCCGTCGGGACCGTAGCGCCAGATCGCGCCCGCTTCGGCGAGCTCGCGCAGCGCGGCGTCGCAGTCGGCTGCCAGCCGGTCCGGATCGATCGCGTCGCCGTCATCGAGCGGAAGCAACTCGTACCGCTGGCAGAAGGCCTGGTACCAGTTCGTCGATCCGACAGGCGGGCCGGCGTCGCCCCCGACGGCGGCGTCGTCATCCGCGTGGTGTCGCCGGACGATGTTGACGAGCGGGGCGTGGTTCTTCGAGAAGTCGAGCTCGACGTTGCAGCGGTCGGCGATCTTCGCCGTGTTCTCGATCGCCTCCGGCACGTCCTCGAACAGTTCGGACATCTGCGCCGAGCTCTTGACGAACAGCTCGCGCGGGTAGTGAAACCGGTTCTCGTCGTCCTTGGTCTTGCTGGTGGAGATGCAGCAGAGCGTGTCGTGGGCGTCGTAGTCGTCCTCCAGGAGAAAGTGCGCATCGTTGTCGCAGACGAGCGGCAGCGCGAGCTCGGCGGCGAGCCGCTGCAGGTGCGGATTGACGGCGATCTGCTCGTCGACGCTGTGGCGCTGAAGCTCGACGAAGAAGCGCGGCGCGCCTTGCTCGTTCGGCCTGAAGGTCTCGGCGTGCCAGCGGGCCTCCTCGACCGCCTTGCGGTAGTCCTCCTCGTCGCCGCTGCGCTCGTAGCGAAGCAGCAGGTACGCGAGCGACGAGCCGAGGTGACCGTTGATCGCGATCAGCCCGTCCGTCCACTGCGCCAGCGTCGACTTGTCCATACGCGGCCGGTAATAGAAACCGTTGATGAACGCGTCGGAGCTGAGCTTGAGCAGGTTCTGCCAGCCCGCGTCGTTCTCGGCGAGCAGGACGAGATGATGCCCGCCGTCGGCCTGGCCCGAGTGGGTGCGATCGCAGCGGTCGCCGGGTCGGCCGTTCACGTCGGGCGCGACGTAGGCCTCGATGCCGAGAATCGGCTTGATGCCTGCCGCCTTCGCCTTGGTGTAGAACTCCACCGCGCCGAAGAGGTTGCCGTGATCGGTGAGCGCGACGGCGGTCATGCCCAGTTCGACCACGCGATCAATCAGCCGGTCGATCCGATTGGCCCCGTCGAGAAGAGAGTATTCGCTGTGAAGGTGAAGGTGAACGAAGGCGTTCGGTGGGTGCGCCATCCCTGGCTCCGGTTCGGTTGGTGGGTGGAGCACGATTGTAACCGATCGAGTCGAGTGCGCGGTCGGTGTGGGGGGGGGAAATTGATTATTGATCGTCGATTATCGATTACTTGTTATTTCGAAGGCGCGCTCGGGCGCCGAATGACGTTCCGAATTAACAAGTAATTGACAATCAATAATTAATAATCAATCTCCCCCCTCCCCGCCGCGCATCTCGGCCACCAGCCTCTCCAGATCTCCGACCACCTCCTCGTTGCGCCAGATGCCGCCGCGCGTGTTGCGCGCCGCGCGGCCGAGGTGGTCGACCAGGACGAGTTCGATGAAGTGCCCGAACGTGCCGTCGGAGGAAGGCACGACGCCCACGTCGAACTCCGCGAGCAGGTCGGCCACGTCATCGGAGGCGGGGCGAAGCATCCGGGCGTTGGTGTACTCGATGCCTCGATCGGCGCCGTAGCGCTTGAGGCGCTCCGGCGTATCGTGGTACGGATCATAACTGATCAACAGGAGCTGAACGTCGTCGGCGAGCCCGCGCTGCTTCGCGAGGGTCTGCAGGCGCGCCATGGTCGAAGTGACGAGCGGGCACATTTCCGGGAGCGGACAGCGGGTGAAGATGAACGAGATCGCCATCGGGCGGCCGACGAGATCCGACAGGCGCATCGCGTTGCCGTCCTGGTCGGTCACGCCCACGTCGAGATCGAGATCCTCGCGATCGTCGGGCTCCATCCAGGCCTCGGCATCCTCATCGGGCGCCGTTGGGGGCGTCTGCACCGGCGCCGCTCCCTCGTCTGCAGCAGGCAGCGGCAATGCGCGGGGCTCCGCGACGCCCGGCGCGTCGCCCGTCGGCGGTCCCGACTCGCCGCAGCCGACCGGAAGCAGCAGGAGGATGAGCAGGAGACGACATCGCACGGCGTCATGCATGGAGCCATGATAGATCCGGGGTATGTCCGATGCGGGATGCAGGCGGGTAAGTGCACGACACCACGGCGCGTCGCTGAAGTCCGACTGGCTCAGCAACGCGCCGAGATCCTTGACACGCGCCTCCCGGCCCTTGACACTGCCACGAACCTCTACTCAGGAAGCTCACATGGCCCTGCCGATCGCCCTTCAGCTGTACACCGTCCGCGAGGAGCTTGCCGCCGATCCCGCCGCAACGCTCCAGCAGGTCGCCGACGCAGGCTACCGCCACGTCGAGCTGGCCGGCCTGCACGACGTCTCGGCGGAACGATTCGAGCAGATGCTCGACGATGCCGGCCTCACCGCTCTCAGCGCCCACGAGCCTGCCGACGTGCTCTGCAATGATCCGGCGCCGGCGATCGAGCGAGCACGGCTGTTCGGCTACCGTCACATCGCCTGCTCTTTCCACTTCGAGCAGCGCGACGCGGCCGACGCGTACCGCCGCGCGGCCGGCGACTACGACCGGATCGGCAAGGCGCTCAGCGACGCCGGCATGGTCTTCAGTTACCACAACCACGGCTTCGAGTTCGAGCGACTCGCCTCGGGCGTGCGCGGCTTCGACGTGATCATGAACGAGACTGATCCGCAGCACGTGAAGAGCCAGCTCGACGTGTTCTGGGTGCAGCACGGCGGCGAAGAGCCGATCGCCCGGATGCGTTCGCTCGGCGATCGCGTGTCGCAGCTTCACCTCAAGGACATGTCGCCCGAGCGCAACTTCACGGAGATCGGCACCGGCGTGGTCGACCTCGCGGCCGTCGTCGAAGCCGCCGGCGATACCGGCGCCGAGTGCATGATCGTCGAGCAGGACTCGCACTGGGCCGGTGACAGCGGCGTCCAGTCCGCCCGCATCAGCCTCGACAACCTGTCCAAGATCGTCGGGTGAACGATTCCCGCAACAGACCGCCCGTCGTCGTCATCGCGGAGACCCTCGATCCGCACTGCGCCGAGTGGCTTGCCGCGCGGGCCCGCGTGGTCCGCCCCGAGGGAAGGCCGCTGCGCGAGCTGCTGGCGGATGCCGACGGCCTGGTCGTCCGCACCTACACCCGAGTCGACGACGGCCTGCTGGACGCCGCACCGAATCTGTGCGTGATCGGTCGTGCCG
Source organism: Phycisphaeraceae bacterium (assembly GCA_002686995.1). Taxonomy (GTDB): domain Bacteria; phylum Planctomycetota; class Phycisphaerae; order Phycisphaerales; family Phycisphaeraceae; genus NYZC01. The sequence continues at coordinate 12,665 of NYZC01000124.1, forward strand.
GGGTCGGACTCGACAACGTCGATCTCGACGCGTGCCGGCGCCGGGGCATCCAGGTCGTCTACACGCCCGACGCGAACACGCAGGCGGTCGCTGAGTACGTGACCGCGCTGATCCTCGACGACCTCCGTCCACGCACGCCGATGCGCGGCCCGGTCGACGCGGAGACGTTTCACCGGCTGCGCCGCACCGAAGTCGGGGCCCAGCTCGACGAGCTGACCATCGCGATCTATGGCTTCGGGCGCATCGGAAAGCGCGTCGGGCGCATCGCCAGCGCGATCGGCATGACCGTACTCACCCACGACCTGATCGACGAGGCGACGCTGCGCCCGCTGGTCGACTATCCCTTCGAACACGTCGGCCGCGACGAGCTGCTTTCGCGAGGCGACATCCTCACGATTCACGTCGACGGTCGTCCGGGGAATCGTCACCTGCTCGACGGCGCCGCGCTGTCGCTCATGAAGCGCACCGCCCTGCTCGTCAACGCCGCGCGCGGCATGCTGATCGACCACGCCGCATTGCGCGCGTGGCTCGATGACGTGCGCGACGAAGGCGGCCGCGCCGTGCTCGACGTGCACGAGCCGGAGCCGATTCCGGCCGATCATCCGCTGTGGCACGTCGACAACGCGCTGCTGCTGCCGCATCTCGCCTCGCGCACGCACACCGCGATGCGCAACATGAGCTGGGTGGTGCGCGACGTGGTTGAAGTGCTGGAAGGCAGGAAGCCCAGGTCGGGAGCGCACCTCAGGTAAACGCCCTCGGCGCCTCCTCCGACAACGCCGGTCCGTCACCCGGAGCGACGTGAACGGTTCTCGTCGGGAAAGCGAAGCTCACGCCGATCTCGTCGGCGAGACGGACGATGTCGACGAACAGCCGCTCGCGCTCGGCCAGCTCGGTGCCCCAGTCAGGCACCTGGTGGAAGACGTAGAGCAGGATGTCCAGGGAGGAAGGGCCGAAGCGGTTGTAGTAGACGTGAAAGTAGTCCTTGCGGGTGTGGGGATGGGTGCGGATCAGCTCGCGGATGCCTTCGACGAACGCGATCATCTTGTCGGGCGGGGTGTCGTACTGAATACCGATGTAGGTCTTCCAGCGCCGGTAGGTGCGGCGCCCGTAGTTGTCGACCGTCGCCCGCACGAGGTTCGAGTTCGGCACAGTGACCTGGGAGTTGTAGAACGTGCGGATGCGCGTCGACCGGAAGCCCACCTCCTCGACGGTGCCTTCCGTGTCGCCGATCAACACCCAGTCGCCGACTTCGAACGGGCGGTCGAGCAGCACCGCGATCGATCCGAACAGGTTCTCGACGGTGTCCTTGGCCGCGAACGCGAACGCGACGCCGCCCAGGCCCAGCGACGCCAGGATCGGCATCACCTTGTCGCGCATGTGCAGGCTGTCGGCGGCGAAGATGAAGCCGAAGATGATGATGAACAGCTTGATCGTCTTGCGCAGCAGCGGGATGAGGACATCGTCGATCTTCGTGTCCGTCGCCACGGCCTTGGCGAGCAGTACCTCGCTGACGAGATCGGTCACGCGCCAGGCCGCCCACACGCCCGCGAGGATGCCGAAGATGCGCGCCGCCCCCAGCAGCACGAACAGCGACACGTCCGACAGTCCCAGGGTTCGCAGCAGCATCAGCCACACGACGGCGGCCGCGACCAGGCCGATCGGCCGCACCGCAAGCCGCACCGACTCGACGCGGTCCCCGGCGCCCTGCCGCGCGATCAGACGCAAGCCGATCGTGCGCAGCACGAAGCGGACGACCTGGTCGACGAGAAAGCCCGCCAGGATGATCACGAAGAGGCTGATCCACTGCCAGTACTCGACGGTGAACAGCTCGTTGTCGATGCCCTTGAGGGCCCGCGGCATCTGCCTCCGCAGCCAGAGGGACAGGCTTCCCTCGCCCACGTGCTGAAGCTGCTCGACTCGATCCATCTCCTCGACGGTTCGAAACAGGTCGCGGATCCGCGCGATCGTGTCGGCGGAGAACCGCCAGCGCCCGTCTTCGCCCCGGGCCAGGACGATCGCCCCCTGGACACGACGCCCCGCCAGCTTCGATTCGAACCGCGGGGCGGGAAAGTAGGTGTACGATCGGATCCCGTCGGCCGCGACCAGCGCGGCCGTCGGCAGCGGGGTCGTCCGCCAGTCGATGAACTCGAGCCGGTCGATGACCCCCCTCAGCTCCTCGGCCGCGATTCGGGCGCGGTCCTTGTTGATCTCGCTGATGTCGAGGCAATCCTCGACGCGGCCCCACGAACTGTCGTCATTGCGATCGACGGCCGCGGCGATCGCGTCGAGAAAGGTGCGCATCGTGTCCTGCGGACTGGCATACGGCCCCGCGTCGAGCGCGGGCGCCGCCTCCTGCGCCGCCACCCGCGCCGAGCCGGCGACGAGCATGCCGAGCACCCACAGCGCCGCAATGTTTCGAATTCGCATGAAACCCCGACCCCACTCGTGACTCGCTGTTCGTTACCCGCTACTCGCTATTCCTGCGGACACGCACGTTGACGCGACCATCTTCGTTCGGCGCGCGCGGCATCGTCGGCCCCGCGCCGAACATCCGCGACGGCAGGCTGATCAGCCAGGCCAGCACCGCGAGCAGAGCGAACACGACCAGGCCCACCAGCAGCGCCGCGAGCGTCAGCGCGACGAGCGGCACCAGCACCGTGAGGACGGCCGCGAGCGCCGCGGTCTTCCAGACCCAGCCGGGCCGGCCCTCCAGGCGCTCGACCCAGGGTCCGATTTTCTGATGCTGACGGACGTAGACGCGCCACATATCGCCTGTTTTATCACGCTCCCCGGCCGGCCGCACGGCGACCGTCCCCGTCCTGTTCGGCACGGATTTCGCGTCGCGGCCATTCCGAAGTTCGACGTGCCTTGCCGAGCCGGGCCGTCCCCGGCCCGAAGTCGGCAAGGCACACCGGGCCGCGAACGGCCCGGCTCGGCAAGGGATTCTCGATGACCACACCGCGAATTCCGTGCCGAACAGGATGGGGACGGTCCCATAGTCAGGCCGTCACCACCGATTCGACGCTCCGTGTTAAGTGTCGCGGGAGGCCACCCGATATGGCAAAAGGCTGGTGGACGCCGTTCACGGCCGGTGGATCAAACGCTGGTGGAGAGGAGTGAGAAATGAGCTCAGCGATTTCTGATGACCCAGGCGCTGCCGCCGCGGATCCCCCGCGTCAGGAGGCGGTGCAGAAGGCCATTGCCGAAATCAGCCATATCGCCACGCTTCCCGAAGTCACGCTGAAGATCATCAAGCTCGTCGAGGATCCCGACTCGACGGCGCAGGATCTCAACAAGATCATCAGCAACGACCCGGCGCTGGGCGCCCGCATTCTCAAGGTCGTCAACAGTGCCTTCTACGGCCTGCCGGGGCAGATCGGCTCGATCAACCGGGCGATCGTCCTGCTCGACCTGAACGCGGTCAAGAACATCGCGATCGCCGCGAGCCTCGCCAAGCTGTTCCGCGGCGGCGAGATCTGCCCAGGGTTCAACGCGAAGGATCTCTGGACGCATTCGATCGCCGTGGCCGCGGCAACGCGACAGCTCGCCCAGAAGGCCGGCCTCGGCCTGCCCGACGAGGCGTTCCTCGCCGGCCTCATCCACGACCTGGGCATCATGGTCGAGGTGCAGGCCCGACGCGCGAAGTTCGCCGAGCTGTTCGAGAAGCTTCAGTCGGACGAGACGGCCACGATGCGCGAGGTCGAGCTGGAGGTCCTGGGCGCCAACCACGAGGACTTCGGCAGCGGCCTCTGCACGCTCTGGAAGTTCCCGCGCAGCATCGTGTACGTGACGGGCTTCCATCATCGCCCGCTCGAGCTGGCCCAGTCGCACCGCACGCTCACGTGCCTCGTGCACATCGCCGACATCATCGCGGCGCAGAACCAGATCGGCTACCACCGAAGCGTCGAGACGCTGGAGATCGACCCGGCGGTTCTCGACGAGACGAAGCTCACGACGTCCGACGTCCAGACGATCAGCGAGGGCCTGCCCGACGCGATCGCCGAGTCGGACAACATCACGCTCGACGCCGCCTGACGGCGTCGACACCCATTCCCTTAGGCGTCTCTCTTTTCCCTCCGGGCGACGATTCGCAAGAGTCGTCGCCTTTTCATTTGCCAACCTGAAAGCCACGGGCGTCGCGGGCGATGCCGCCGTCAACACGTCGCCGCGCATCCGACCCGCGGGCTGACGCCGGCTGACGCCGCGGTACGCCGTCGATCGCTTCCCGACTTGACAGTCGCCACGGGCGTCTTGACACTTCCGTCTTCCCGCGCGGCGGACGGGTCCGCCGGCGACCTGACGAGATTCCCACCATGCCTCCTGCCAAGAAGAAAACGTCCCGGTCCGCCCGGGCGCCGAAAGATCGCGTGCCCCGCAAGATCGTCCTCGCCTACTCCGGCGGCCTGGACACCTCGGTCATCCTGCCCTGGCTGAAGTCGCGTTACCCGGGCGTGAAGCTCGTCGCGTTCGCGGCCGAACTGGGCCAGGGCGACGAGCTCACGGGCATTGAGAAGAAGGCCCGCGCCAGCGGCGCCGACGAGGTCGTCGTCAAGGACCTGCGGCGCGAGTTCGCCGAGTCGTTCTGCTTCCCGCTGCTGCGCGCCCACGCCACCTACGAGGACGACTACCTGCTCGGCACGTCCATCGCGCGCCCGCTGATCGCCCGCCACCAGGTGCTGGTCGCGCACAAGACCGGCGCCGATGCGGTCGCCCACGGCGCGACCGGCAAGGGCAACGACCAGGTCCGCTTCGAGCTGACTTACAAGGCGCTCGCTCCCCGGCTCGTCATCGTGAGCCCATGGAAGGATCCGCAGTTCGAGCTGACCAGCCGCGAGGCCGCGGTCGACTACGCCCGGGCGCACCGGATCCCGATCGCGAACACGAAGAAGAAGATCTACTCGCGCGACCGCAACCTCTGGCACCTCTCCCACGAGGGCGCCGAGATCGAGGACCCCGCCGAGGAGCCGCGCGACGACTGCCTTCAGATCTCGGTGCCGCCATCCAAGGCGCCGGATCGCCCGAAGTACGTCGAGGTCGATTTCCGGGAAGGCAATCCCGTCGCCGTCGACGGGAAGCGGATGAAGGGCCACGACCTGATCGCGCACCTCAACCGCATCGGCGGCCGCCACGCCATCGGCCAGACCGTCCTGGTCGAGAACCGCCTCGTCGGCATGAAGAGCCGCGGCGTCTACGAGACGCCCGGCGGCACGATCCTTTACGAGGCCCACAAGGCGCTGGAGCACCTGTGCCTCGAGCGCGACCTGTACCACTGCAAGCAGCAGATGGCGCTGCGCTACGCCGAGCTGGTCTACTACGGCCAGTGGTACCACCCGCTGCGCGACGCGCTGCAGGCCTTCGTCGACCGGGCCAGTCGCGTCGTCACCGGACGCGCGCGCGTCAAGCTGTACAAGGGGCGCGCCCTGGCGGTCAGCACGACTTCGCCGCGTTCGCTCTACGACACGAAGCTCGCGAGCTTCGCCATGGACGACTACGACGTCACCGCCGCCCGCGGCTTCATCGACCTGTTCGGCCTTCCCATGCAGGTCAGCCGGATGAAGCAGGGCGGTGACGAATGAGCGCCGCACTGCGCATGGCCTTCATTGGCTCATGCGGCCATCACTACCTTTCCCGGTTCGCGACCGGGCGCTCGCCCCGGTGCGCGGCGGTGGCCGTCGCTCCGGACGGATGCGGCAGCGCAGCGCCGATGCACGTCGTCGAGGGGATCGACGGCTTCGAGCACTTCGACGACCCCATCGACATGCTTGACCGGTTCCGGCCGGACGTGCTCAGCGTCGGCGCCGTCTACGGTCACAACGGCACGTTCGTCGCGGCGGCCCTCGAGCGTGACATCCCCGTGTGCAGCGACAAGCCGATCGCGGCGTCCTGGGCGCAGCTGGAGCGGATCAGTTCCCTGCTCGACGCCGATCCGCGGCGCGTCGTCGTCACGGAGTTCCCGATGCGATGCGACCCGGCCTTCAGAGCGGCGCGGGATGCCGTCGCCGCCGGCCGGATCGGCACCGTCGTGCTCGCCACCGCGCAGAAGAGCTATCGCTTCGGCACCGGCCGCCAGAACTGGTACGCCGACCGCGTCGATTACGGCGGCACCGTGCTCTGGGTGGCCAGCCACGCCATAGATTACGTGCGCTTCGCCACGGGCCGGCCCTACCGCGCCGTTTACGGCCAGCAGGCCAACCTGACGCGACCCGAGTACGGCGACATGGAGGAGGTGACCGTCAACGTCTTCGAGCTCGACGGCGGAGCGCCCGCCGTCGTGCACGCGGACTACAGCCGCCCTGCGAAGGCGACGTCGCATGGCGACGATCGGTTACGCATCGCGGGCGCATCGGGCGTCGTCGAAGTGCGCGACGAGCGCTGCGTCCTGGTCAGCGACGATACGGAACCGGTCGACATTACCGAGTCGGGGGCGTGTCGCGCGGCTCATGACGAGATCCTCGCGTCCCTGGAGGGCGAAACGAACGACCTGTTCGGGAACGACGCGTCGCTCGAAACGGCGACCGCGTGCCTGGCGGCGCGCGACGCCGCCGACGGCCGATGCACCGTCGCCGTGCCCACGGATCCGAACCGATGATCGTCGTCGACGAGCCGGACGGTTCGCTGCTGCTGGTGCGGCAGCCTCACCACGCCGCGATGAGCGCGCAGATCGCCGCGGCGTGGCGTCGTCCCGCCGCGCTGAGCCCTGGCGTCTGGCAGCGCCTGCTCGAAGCGGTGCGCGTTCACGACGACGGCTGGGGGCCCTTCGAGGACCGTCCCGAGCTCGATCCGCACGGCCGGCCCGTGGACTTCAAGTCGATTCCGACGCCGCGACACGTCGTCGTCTGGGACCGGAGCATCGAACGCGCGGCATCGGCGGACCGTTACGTCGCGCTGCTGGTCGCCCTGCATGCGCGGTGGCTCTACACCCACGTCGGCCAGGACGGCATCGAGGACCAGGCGTGCGCCCAGGAGTTCGTGCGGAAGCTCAACGAGCGGATCGACATGATGATCGAGGCGCTGGGCCGGGGAACCGACGAGCAGCGCGATGCCGCGACGCCGACCGCCCTCGCCCTCGCCCGCCGGCTCGTCAGCTTCTTCGACGCCGTGTCCCTGTGCCTGATCGGCACGATCGATTGGATCGACCGGAGCGAGGCGCTCGGCTTCGAGGGTCGCGAGACGGTGCTGCGGCTCGAGCGGCCGCACAAAAGCGCGGACGTCGCGATCACTCCCTGGCCGTTCGCCCCGGACCGGCTGACGACCCGGGTACGAGCGGTCCGCCTGCCCCGCCAGCGGTTCGCCGACCCCTCCGCCCTCGCCGCGGCGATGAGCCGCGCCGATCCGATCGACCTTGAATGGACGCTGGGTCCCGAGGCATCCCCGCAGCCGTAGCCCACGTCAAGAGACGTCGGAGGCCCGCCGCCACCCGTAGCCGAAGTCGCCAGACTTCGGAAGCTCGCGCCGGAACCACCTGTGATATCATCCGCTCGGTGGCCCCGCGCAACGGCGCGCCGTATTCCCGGTATTCCCGCAGTCCCCTGCCCTCCCCGTGAGCGAAAGATGAGCGACCCCATCCGCGGTATCTTCTGTCCCCACGTCATTCCCTTCGACGAGCGCGGCGCGATCAACGAGTCGGAGCTTCGCCGGATCATCGACTTCCTCATCGAGAAGGGCGTGACCGGCATGTATCCCAACGGCTCGACGGGCGAGGTCAGGCGCCGGACCGAAGCCGAGCGCCGCCGGATCATAAGGATCGTTACGGAGCAGACG
>NYZC01000125.1 GCA_002686995.1 Phycisphaeraceae bacterium
CGAGAACCGGCCCGAGAAGCTGCTGCAGCGAGCCGTCCGCCGGATGCTGCCCCGCAACCGCATCGCCCGCAAGCAGCTGGCCAAGCTGAAGATCTACCGCGGCAGCGACCACCCGCACCAGGCCCAGCAGCCCCAGCCGCTGGCGGTCTGACCGAACTCCCGCAGGACCCACGAGGCATCCCAGGCATGGCCGAAGATCAGACGAGCGCAGACAGCACCCCCGCCGCTCCGGAGACCCCTGTCGCCGAAGCGCCCGCGGCATCGACGCCCGCCCCTGTCGAGACGCCGGCGCCGGTGAAGCCGGACCAAGGCGGTTTCTTCTGGGGCACCGGCCGCCGTAAGGCCTCCGTCGCGCGCGTCCGCATCCGGCCCGGCGAGGGTCGCTTCATGATCAACGGTCGCAAGATCGACAACTACTTCAACGAGCTGCGCGACCGGCAGGACATCGTCCGGCCGCTGGAGGTCACCGACACCTCCGGCAAGGTCGACGTCCTGGTCAACGTTCACGGCGGCGGATTCACAGGCCAGGCCGGCGCGATCGCGCTCGGCGTCAGCCGCGCCCTCAAGGGCTACGACGCCACCCTCGAGCCCGCGCTCCGCGAAAACAACATGCTCACCCGCGACCCGCGGCGCGTCGAGCGGAAGAAGTACGGCCAGCCCGGCGCCCGCAAGCGCTTCCAGTTCTCCAAGCGCTGATCCGAACCCCGAAATCCGAATTTCCGTCGACCCCGTTGCGACACGGTCATTCCGTTCGTGCGCGCCTATGATGCCGTGAGTCGCGCGGACCGGCCTTCGTCGGCCCGCGATCCGATCCCGGGCACCGTCCGTCGAGAGTTCACCGTGATTCCGGCCGTGGCCGGCTCAGCCGGCCTCAACGCCGACCGCGCGGTTCGTGCGCGCCGGTCTCCAGGAGCAATCGATGGAATCCGAACATGCGTCGTTCATCGAACGGAAATGGCTGCGCCTCGTTGTCGACCACAACCCCTGCTACATGCTGAGCGGCCTGTTCATGCTGGCAGGCTGCTACATGATCTCTTCGGTCACCCATGAGCACCCCGATCCGCTGGCCGAGCTCATCGCGCTGCTCGGCGTCTTCAACCTCTACGAGTTTCTCGTGATCGCGCTCGCATGCTGGGTCCTTCGGCTCGGTCTCGTCCGCGACGCGGGCACGCTGCTGATCATGGAGGTGCTGCTCATCGCGGACGTCACCATGCTGCTGAACGAGGCCTGGACGTCGCGCATCCCGCTTGGCGCCGCCGTCAACGGAGCCGGTCTCACCCTGGCCATCATCAAGATGCGGATCATCGCCCGCTACAGCGGACTTCGGCTGCCGCGTCATGCGTGGGTGCTCGGCACGATCAACCTCACCGCCCTGCTCGGCGTGCCCGGCCTGCTCGCCTGGCTCAAGTCGCACGATCTGCTGACTGCCGGCTGGCTCTACGGTGCATGGTGGCTGACCGCGTCGCTTATCGCGATCACGGTGACGGCCGCTCGCGGAATCGGTGCGACTCGATCGGACGAACGGCACCGGCGCGTGGCCGGCGTGCTCTACGTGTGCCTGCTGGCGCTTCCCGTTGCCTCGCTCATCGGACATCTCATGGCCGCGCACTACGCCTATGACCTCCGTTACCACCTCGCCCACCTGGGGCCGTTGATGTGGACTCTTGGCGCCATCTGGATCGCGCGATCGCCGCGCTGCGCGCCCCGACCCCGGCAAGTCATTCTCAACGGCGCTTGCGCGCTGGCCATCGCGTTCTCGTGGCACGTCCCCGAAACGCTCACGACCATGGCCGGCGACCCGGGATTCTGGCCGATCTCGTCACTTCGCGTGACGCTGCTCATGACGACCGCGCTGTTCGTCTATGGCGCCTGGACGTCGGGCACCGCGATCCCCGCAGGCACTGCGATACTCGTATTCGGGCTCGCCGTCTGCGGCCACACGCCCGACTCGATCCGACGATCACTGGCCACGACCTGGGACCGTTGCCTCACGCTCGGACGCTGGTTCCTCCCCGATACGATTGCCGGCTGGGGCGTGAGCTGCATCGTGACGGCGTTCTGCCTCCTGGGCGCGGGTGCGATGATCAGTCGAATATCAGCGACGCGATCGCGTGAGCGGGAAACGTCTGAACCTGACGTCGGATCGGGATCGTGAGGTGGGGCCCGCAGCGGCTCTCCCTATCCATTCGAGTCACCAACCTCCGCCGCCGTGGGGATCGACGGCATCGCTCCCGGTCGCGTCACCGTGAGCGCCGCCGCGCGGCGCGCGAGGTCGAGGCATTGCCCAGGGGCGCGGCCCTGCGCATGGCCGGCGAGATAGAAGCCGACGAACGTGTCGCCCGCCGCGGTCGTGTCGACGACGGGCACCGACACGGCGTCCGCGTGGAGGGCCCCGATCGATCCGCGGTAGTCGGCACCGTCGGCGCCGCGCGTCAGCACGACCGTCGTCCGTGGGAACCGGCGCGCGAGGGCGTCGGCGATGCCGTCCGGGTCGGCGCAGCCGGAGAGACCGGCCCCCTCGACCTCGTTGACGAACAGAAGATCGACCCGCTCCAGCGGCATCGATGCGATCGAGTCGTCGTAAGGCGCCGGGTTGAAGCAGACCGTCAGCCCGCGCCGCGCGGCGGCCTCGATGATCGCGGCCACGTCGTTGATCTCGTTCTGCACAAGCACATGATCGCCGGGACCGGCCGCGTCCAGCGCCGCGTCGATCGACGCGCGATCGAAGCGGTGATTCATCCCGGGCAGCAGCACGATCGCGTTCTCCCCGGCGTCGTCGACCTGGATGATCGCATGCCCGGTGGGGCCGTCGGCGACGCGCGTCAGCGTCGTGCCGACCCCGTTTTCGCCGAGCAGGTCGATCAGCCAGCGGCCGTCCTCGCCCACGACGCCGACATGCTCGACCGCCGCCCCCGCCCGCGCCAGCGCGACGGACTGGTTCGCGCCCTTGCCACCGGCAAACCGCTCGCAGGTCGACGCGGCGATCGTCTCACCCGGGCGCGCGACGTGATCGACGCGGTAGACAAGGTCGAGGTTGATGGAGCCGAAATTGAGGAACGCCATGTAATGGTGGGATGGAACGGTGAGCACCTGACACGGCGGGCGTCAGCCGGCGTCCGCCCGCGGGTCGCCCCCCCCTCACACATCGAGGTTCTTCACCTCGAGCGCATGCTCCTCAATGTACCGTCGGCGCGGCTCGACGTCCTCGCCCATGAGAATGCTGAACAGCTGCTCGGCCTTGCTGGCCGCGTCCCAGGTCACCCGCATCAGGACGCGGTTCTCCGGGTTCATCGTGGTCTCCCAGAGCTGCTCGGCGTCCATCTCGCCCAGCCCCTTGAAGCGCTTGATCTCGATGCCCTTCTTGCCCTGGTCGAGAATGGCGCCGACGATGCCCGCAAGGTTGGCGACCGGCACCCTGGTCGGGTTGCTCTTACCGTCGGTCCCGAGCAGCTCGAAACGAGTCGGCAGAAGCTCGCCGCCCGCCGACTCCTCCTGCTTGAGCGCGTAGTCGTCGATCGACAGGCCGAACCCGGCCAGTGCCTCGAACACGCGCTCGAGCTCGCGCACCTCGTGCAGCTCGCGCCGCACCGAGGACGTCGCGCTGCGGCCCTCGCCGATCACCTTGTCGAGCTCGGGGTCGGTCTCCTCCACCGCATGCTCCGCCCGGTACGCGCGCTCGTCCTCCTCGGACCAGAAGAACCGGTCCTGGCCATCGGGCGTCTGCAGCCAGATGCGGGGCAGCCGGCCGCGGCCGTCAGGGTCGTCGCCGCGCAGACCGAGGAAGTCCTCGAAGATGAGCCCGCGCCGGCGCACCACGGTGACCAGCTCGTCAAGCTGCTCGAGATGCATAAACGCCGTCTGCAGGTCGTCGCCTTCCAGGCGCCGGACTTCGTTGTTCTGATCGTCCCGGATCACGAGCGCTGCGCCCTCCAGACCCAGCGACGACAGCACCGCGCGCATCCGCGACTCGTTGAGCACGTACTCGGATCGCTTCTGCCGGGTCACCTGGTACAGCGGGGGCTGGGCGATGTAGATCTTGCCTTCCTTGATCAGCTGCTCCATCTGCCGGAAGAAGAACGTCAGCAGCAGCGTGCGGATGTGCGAGCCGTCGACGTCGGCGTCGGTCATGATGATGATCTTGCCGTAGCGGAGCTTCGACACGTCGAAGTCGTCCGACCCGATGCCGCAGTTGAGCGCCTGGATGATCGTGCGGATCTCCTCGAAGCCGAGGATCTTGTCGAGCCGCGCCTTCTCGACGTTGAGAATCTTGCCCTTGAGCGGCAGAATCGCCTGGTAGCGGTGGTCGCGGCCGCCCTTGGCCGAGCCGCCGGCCGAATCGCCCTCGACGAGGTAGATCTCGGACCGCTCGACCTCCTTCGAGGTGCAGTCGTAGAGCTTGCCGGGCAGGCCGCCGCCGTCGAACGCCCCCTTGCGCCGGGTCAGCTCGCGGGCCTTGCGCGCCGCCTCGCGCGCCTGCGCGGCCATGATGCCCTTCATGCAGATCTTCTTCGCGTCCGCGGGATGCTCCTCGAGCCACGCCGAGAGCTGCTGGCCCACCGAGGAGTTCACGAACGACTCGACCTCGGCGTTGCCCAGCTTGGTCTTGGTCTGCCCCTCGAACTGCGGGTCGCTGACCTTCATCGAAATGATCGCCGCCAGCCCTTCGCGCAGATCGTCGCCGGAAGGCGCGGTGTCGTGCTTGAGGATGTTGTTGTTGCGGGCGTACTGGTTGAGCGTGCGCGTCAACGCGGTCTTGAACCCGGAGAGGTGCGTCCCCCCCTCGGTCGTGTTGATGTTGTTCGCGAAGCTCAGCAGCGTCTCGTTGTAGCTGTCGTTGTACTGCAGCGCGACCTCGCAGACGAGGTTGCTGGCCGGATCGTCGACCTTGAAGTAGACCGGGCTGGGGTTGATCGGGGTCTTGCCGATGCCCAGGCTCTCGACATAGGCCCTGATCCCCTCGGGGTAGCACAGCGTCTCGCTCTTGTTCGTGCGCTCGTCGGAGATTTCGATCGTCAGGCCGGGGTTCAGGTAGGCCAGCTCGCGCAGGCGGTCGGCGAGCGTGTCGAAGCGGAACTCGACGTCGGGGAAGACCTGCGGATCGGGCTTGAAACCGACCTTCGTGCCGGTGTTGGCCCGATCGCCCAGCACGGTGAGCGGCTCGGTCACCGCGCCGCGCTCGAACGCCATGGCGTGAAGCTTGCCGTCGCGCGCGACCTCGACCTCGAGCCATTCCGAAAGCGCGTTGACGACGCTCGCGCCGACGCCGTGCAGGCCGCCGGACACCTTGTACGAGTCGTGATCGAACTTGCCGCCGGCGTGCAGCACGGTCATGACGATCTCGACCGTCGGCCTGCCGTCCAGCATCGGGTTGTCCGACTTGTGCGGGCCGACCGGAATGCCCGCGCCGTCGTCGACGATCGTCACCGAGCCGTCCGCGTTGAGCTTGACGTCGATGCGGCGGCACCGCCCTTCGGTATGCTCGTCGATCGCGTTGTCGATGATCTCGAAGACCAGGTGGTGCAGACCCCGGAGCGTCGTGTCGCCGATGTACATGCCCGGTCGCTTCCGGACCGCTTCGAGGCCCTCGAGAACCTTGATGTTGTCTTCGGTGTAGCGCAGCGGCGCGTCGCCGACGGCCCCGTCCGGGTCACCCTGGATCGGCTCGGGAATCGACGAGGAAGGAGAGTCGGAGGCCGAGGTCGAGGATTCGTCCATGATGCGCGTTTGCCGCCCTGCGTCGGGAAAAACCGACGTTTTTGCCGGTCAGGAATCAGGAAATCGCCGCCACCCGTCGGAACATTAATGATAGCGTCAGACGGCCGTTTTCGCCACCGCGCGGGCCGCTGCGGAGGTCCTCTGAAACGCCGTTTTTCGGGCTGATATCGGGCGCCTGATGGCGATGGACATCGCAGTGCCCGAAGTCATCAGGGCGCCTCGAGCGTCAACGAATCGCCATGTCATTCGACCCGCAGGCTGACGCCGGCTGACGCCCTCGGTTGGCCGAGAACTGTCCCCGCACCCGGCCGGCTCGCCGTTACGGCGCCTCGATCGCCGGTCCCGGCACCTCGACCGGGACCTCCAGCACCTGACCTTCGTGAAGCTCGCCCCAGACGACGCTCGGATTGACCAGCGCGATGTGCACCCAGCTCAACGGGGAGCCGTAAAGACGCCGCGCGATCTTCTCGAGGGTGTCGCCGGTCTGCACGATGTAGGGGCGCGTCGCGCGGGCTCCGCGCCGGGCCGCGGCGGGCTTTTCGGCCTTCGCCGGCGCGGCGGCGCCGCGCGCGGGATCGCCGGCATCCGGCGCGACGTCCGCGATCGGCGGCTTCTGCTTCAGTCGATGCGCCTTCAGCTTGCGGCGGATGCGCTCGTCCAGCCCCTTCATCTCACGGTCCGTCGAGTCCTCGTGCTCCTCCATCTGCTGCAGCGCGTGCCGCCACGACTGGGTGGCCTCGTCGGCGCGCCCGAGTCGAAACTGCGCGTCGCCGAGATGATCCAGAATGATCGGGTTGCTCCCGAACTTCTCCCCCCGGGCCCGCTTCAGCTCGCGCACCGCTTCGGCGAATCGGCCGCGCTTGTAGTAAACCCAGCCCAGCGAATCGCGGAACGCGGCGTTCGTCGGCTCGGCGTCCACCGCCTTCCTGATCATGTCCGTCGCGCGCTCGAGGTGCCGGCCCTTGTTCGCCCAGGCGTAACCGAGGGAGTTGTTCAGATCGGGATGCTCGGGATACCGGGCAAGCGCCGCGACCATGACCTGCTCGGCCCGGTCGGTCAGCTCGCGCTGATCCTGCATCATGGCGAGGTCGAGCATCAGGTCGGCGCCGTGCTCCTTGAAACGCTCGATCGCCTCGGCGAAGGCGCGCTCCGCCTCCTCCCATCGCTCCAGGGCCCCATAGGCCCGGCGCATCATGTGCAGGATCAGGACCGGGTCCGACGGATCGGCCTTGAACCAGGGCAGCAGCGCATCCAGCGCATCCTGCGGCCGGTCCAGGCGCAAGTACGAGCGGGCCAGCGCCAGCGCCCTCGCCTCGGTCGGCGCCTGGGTCTCCAGCAGCATCGTCCACAGCTCCGTCGCCCGGTCCGCGTCGCGAACGCGGATCTGGAAGTGCACGATCGCCATCTCCAGCAGCTTCGGATCGCGCGGACGCTGCGCGATCCACGCCTCGACGAGGCGCGTCGCCGCCTGCTCCTGGTCGGTGAGCCACATGTGGTTCACCACGACCTCGAGCATGTCCACGGCGGCTGCGTCCGCTTCGAGCTTGCGGCCGGCCAGCGCGTCCGCCTCGTCGTTTCGCTGGTGCCGCACCAGGAACGCCAGCGTCAGGCGGACCGGCCTGGGATCGGCGGGACGCTCGTCCATGAGCTCGCGCAGCACGTGCTCGGCGTGCGCGATCCGGTCCGGCTCGTCCTGGTGTACGAGCCATTGCGCGGTCTTGTAGCGGGCGAGCCAGCTTTCCGGCAGGCGATCCATGAGCGTTTCGACAAGCTGATCGTGACGCCGGCGCCAGTCCTCGATCCCCGTTCGCCGCTCGTAGATCTCGAACAGCGCCTCGTAGAGCCGCTCGTCCCGCTGGTGCGTGCCCAGGCTCTTCTGCAGCGTCGATTCCGCTTGCACGAGGTCGCCGGTCGCCAGGAGCACCTCGGCCTTCTTCAGCACCAGCGTGATGTCCTTCGGGCGACGCCGGATCAGCTTGTCGAGCAGGCGCACGGCCGCCTCGTGATCGCCCAGGTGGGTCAGCAGACGGATGCGCAGCATGTCGAACTCGGGATCGCGCGTCGTGGCCTCGTCGTCGCCAAGCCCTTCCAGCATGCGCCGCGCGTCGTCGTACCGGCCGGTGTCCAGAAGGATCGTCGCCGCCGCGATGGATGCCGCCCTCAGCTCCGAGTTCGCCTGCCGCGCCGCCTCGAACTCGCGCAGCGCGTCCCTGGGCCGCCCCGCGCGCGCCAGCACGCGACCGCGCAGGTAACGCATGACCGGCTCCTCGCGATCCTCGGCGGACATGCGGTCGAACCCTGCCAGCAGCGCGCCGGTCTCGGCCTGGCCGAGCAGCAACCCCGAGTAGCGACCCGCGGCGGCGGGCACGGCCCGTATGACCTCCGCGGACCGGCGCAGGGCCGCCTCGGCATCGGCCTCCCGTTCCCCGGCTTCCGATGCGAGCTGCAGCTTCAGCATCGCCACGAACACCGCGCTGTCGGCGGGGCGCGCCGCGAGGTGCTCGCGCAGCATGTCGATCGCGGGCTTCCGCTCCAGCACGCCCGCGATCGCCAGCGCGACGTCGGCCGCGTGGTCGGACTCGCGGTAGACCGTGCGGAGCTTCGCTTCGAGCCCGTCGCGATCGAGATTCGGGGCGTGGTCCGCGAGGTAGCTGACGAGGCCGATCGCGGAATCGATCGCGCCTTCGCGAGACAGTTCGGCGACGACGATGGAAACCGCGTCGTTGACGCGCCGCTGCCGCACGCAGCAGTAGACAATGCGCCTCACCAGCGCGGGTCGATCCGAGACGCCGGCGATCGCCGACTCGTTGTAGGCCTCGAGCGCCGCCCGCGGCTCGTTCAGGCGCAGGTGCGCGTCGCCGATGCGCCGCCACACCGAGCCGTGCAGGCCGCCGAGCCGGTACACCTCGCGGGCGAAGTGCATCGACTGCACCACGCGGCGCGGCGTGTCGAGGTAGGCGCGGTAATGATCGATCGCCGCCTGGTCATGGCCCGCCGCGGCCAGCGCCTCGGCCAGGTGGAAGCGCGCCAGCGTCCAGATCGCCAGATCAGCCGCGGGCCGGCTTTTCTCCAGCTGTAGCACGTGATCCAGCAGCGCGATGACCTCGGGCCACTCGCTTCGATCGACGTGAAGTCGAGCAAGCAGGTAGACGCTCTGGACGTCCGACGGATCGTGCCGCGCCGCCGTCTCGAGCAGCGACCGGGACTGGGCGCGCTTGGACTGGAAGAAGATGCGACCGAGCAGCCGCGCGGTGGCGCCGCTCTGCGGCGCCAGCTCGTGCGCCGCCTTGAGCTTCCAGACGGCGTCGTAGTGCCGCCCATCCCGGAACGCCTGCCGTCCCGCGACGTACAACCGTTGGGCCGCCAGCGGCGACTCCGGCTGCTCCGGCTGCTCCGGCTCCCGGTCCTCCTCCGGCTCTGTCGCGGGGTCGGCCGCGGCCTCCGGCACCGGCGGCGCGAGATAGGCAGGCCGCTCGATGCGCGACCGGATCTCCGGAAGCGTCAGCCGCGCGTCGATCAGCGCCTGGCCCGTGCGCGGCGCGACCTGACCGGCGTCGAGCCCTTCCGGCGTCGGCACCGCGGCGGCCGCTTCGACATCGATGACGATCTCGACGGTCGCCCCGTCATCCGCCACCTGCGGCGCAGAATGACAGGCGACCGCGAACAGCGCCGGCGCAGTGATCACGATCAATCGACGGACTCTTGGAAGTGTCACCCGGTCTTTGCCTTCGGCGCGTTGCATGGACCGATCTGATTATAGCGCATCGGGATCGGGTACCGGGTACCGGGTTTCATGGCACAAGGGCGCTGCATCTCGCATTCGGTTGCGGCGCATCAGGCCCGTGGGCGGACGCCTGGCTGACGCCCACGGTTCGCCACCCGTTCTGCGAACCGCGCGGCGTCAGCCCGCGGGTCGAATGCGCGGCCACCTGTCAAAGGATGCGTCGCCCATACGCGCCACGGACCCCGAACCCGGGTCACGGCACCACGATGCGCAGGCTGTAGCTGATGATCCCCGTCGCCCCGGCCCGGCCAAGCTGCGGAATGAGCTGCCGCCCCATCTTCTCCTCGACCACCACCTCGACCGCCACCCAGTCGCGGTCGTTCAGCGGACTGACCGTCGGCGACTTCTCCGAGGGCAACAGCGCCGTCACGGCGTCGAGACGGTCCACCGGCACGTTCATCTTGAGCCCGACCTTCTCGCGGGCCTCGATCGCGCCCTGAAGGAGGGTCGCCAGCGCCTCGATCTTCTCGCGCTTTGCGGGCTCGTCCCACGCCTGGCGGTTGGCGATCAGCCGCGTCGTGCTGACGAGGATCGTGTCCACGACCCGCAGGTTGTTGGCCCGGAGGCTCGAGCCGGTCTCCGTGAGGTCGACGATGGCGTCGACGAGCCGCGCCTTGACCTCGGTGGCGCCCCAGCTGAACTCGACCTTGCGGATCGGCACGTCAAGGTCCTGGAAATACCGGGTCGTCGTGTTGACCAGTTCGGTCGCGATGATCCCGTCCGCGAGGTCGCGGGGATCGCTGACGTCGGACTCCTCGGGCACCGCGAGCACCCATTGCGCGGGCCTGCTGGTCGCCTTGGAGTAGGTGAGCTCGCACACCTCGTGGACGTCCGAGCCGTTCTCGACCACCCAGTCGTGCCCGGTGATGCCCACGTCGAGCACGCCGTCCTCGACGTAGCGGCTCATCTCCTGGGCGCGGAACATCACCATCTCGATTTCGGGATCGTCGATGGTCGGAAAGTAGGACCGGCTCCCGATCCGGACGCGGTATCCCGCCTGGTCCAGAAGGGTGACCGTGGATTCCTGCAGGCTGCCCTTGGGCAACCCGATACGCAACTGCTTCCTGTTCGAATCGTTCATCTTCCGCTGGTTCGCTTGGCCTTTTTCTTGGCCGGTCTCTTGGTAGTCCGTGTCGATTTCGTTCGTGAGCGGCTGTTCGAGCCCTTGCGCATCGGCGCGCTCGCCGAGACGCGCTGGCTGCCTGCGTCGACCCACGCCATCAGCACCGCGTGGCTGTCGACGGCCGAGTCCGCCTTGATCTGCCGTTCGAGGAACGATTCGATCTCGGGCAGCGTCGCGTCCGGGTCGACCACCTCCTGCTCCCGCAGCAGGTCCGCAAGCTGATCGTCGACCGGTACGGCGTGCCCGCCGAAGCACATCAGCGTCACCTGCGCGGCCACGTAAGGCGTGATGCCGGGCAGCGTGTTGAGGTAATCGCGCACTTCCTTCTTGGTCAGGCGCGCCAAGTGGTCGAGGTTGACCGCCTGCTCGCGCATGAAGATGTCGTGAAGGGCTTCGTGCATCCGCTCCGAACGCTCCTGGGCGAGTGGATAGCGAGGCCCCAGCACCTCCATGATCTCGTCGGGCGACGAGACGCGCAGGTCGTTGTTGTCCACCATCGCGTCGAGCAGCCGGCGGTGCGCGGCCCGGGCCGAGCGCCGGGAGGCGTTCCACTCGAGGAAGGCGACGACCAGCTGCGTCACGGCCTCGGCCGGCTCCTGCGCCTCCGAGCTGTGATTGCTCCTGATCCGACGCATCAGGGCCGCGAATCGCTTTGAATACCCACTGGCGTTTTTCACTGCTGATTTTCCTCGCGCTCGATCCCCTCCCGGATCGCCGAAAAGACGGCCGCCTGCTTCTTGAGGCGCTCGTCGAGCCGAAACTCGAGCGCCGGCACCGACCGGATCGCCACCGCCGAGCGGACAAGGCGCTGGATGTGTCCGCCCGCGTGCTGCAGCGCCTCGATCGCCCGCCGCTCGTGCTCCTGCGGCAGCACCGACACGAACACGTTCGCCTGGCGCAGGTCTGGGCTGACCTTGACCTCTGTCACGCTGATCATGCCGGCCAGGCGCGGATCGGACAGCTTGCGCTGCAAGACCGTGCTGATGACCCGCTGAAGCTCGGACTCGACCTGCTGTTGTCGAATGGTCAACTCAACGTCCCGTCAGTATCTCGGTCGTCTGGTCGTTCAGAGCGCATCCGCGCAGGTCCCTGATCCGGACGAGGATGCGGTCGAGCACGCTCTGGCAGTGCGACACGTCGCTGGAGGCGAGCACAATGCCGATGATGGCGACCTGGCAATCGTCCTGCGACCCGACCTCCGCGACGGACACCTGGTGGTGGCGATGCAGGCGGTCCTTCAGGCTCGACACGACGCGCCGCTTGTCCTTCAGGGATCGGGCGCCGTCAATGCCGAGCTCAACCTGTAACACTCCGATGACCATGGATGCCCAACGCGGCCGAGCCGCAACGTTCGCAAACCACGGATGGACACCGATGGACACGCCGAGCGCGATCATCCAAGTTTCCGGGCCACCTGGTCCACGCTGTAGCAGACCAATTCGTCGCCGGGCTTGAGATCCTCGAAGCCGGCGATGCGGATGCCGCACTCGGTGCCGACCCGCACTTCGTTGACGTCCTCCTTGACCCGACGCAGGCTCTCGATCGATCGGTTATCGGTGATCACGACGCCGTCGCGCACCACCCGCATGGTCGCGCTGCGTCGGATGACGCCGTCGGTCACGAGGCAGCCGGCGATCATGCCGAGCTTGCCGATCTTGAACACCTGGCGAAGCTCCGCGACGCCGATGCGATCCTCCTTGGTCTCCGGCTCGAGCATGCCCTCGAGACCCTTGGTGAGATCATCGATGACCTCGTAGATGACGCGGTACACGCGGATCTCGACGTTGCGCTGGTCAGCCAGCTCGCGCGCGTGCGACGAGGCGACGACGTGGAAGCCGATGATCACGGCGCCCGAGGCCTCCGCGAGCAGCACGTCCGACTCGTTGATGCCGCCGACCGCCTGGTGCAGGACGCGGATCGTGACCTCGTCGTTGCCGAGGTCGTTCAGGCTCTTCGCCAGCACGTCCAGCGAGCCCTGGACGTCGGCCTTGAGCACGACCCGAAGCTCCTTGACGGCGCCCGCCCTGATGGTGTCGGCGAAGTTGTCCAGCGTGACCTTGGTGCGGGTCACCAACTGGCGCTGCCGCTCGTCGTCGCGGTACTGCTGCGCGACGTCCTGCGCCTTCTGCAGCGTCTCGGTGACGTAGAACTTGTCGCCGGCGTCGGGCACCATGTCGATGCCCGACAGCTCCAGCGGCGTCGCCGGCCCGGCGCTGCGCGTCGGCTGCCCGCGATCGTCGGTCATGTCGCGCACGCGGCCGAACGCGCGGCCGATCACGATGAAATCACCGACCTGCATCAGGCCCTGCTGGACGAGCACGCGGGCCACCGGGCCGCGACCCTCCTGCATCTGGGCCTCGATCACCGTGCCGCGCGCCGGTCCGGCGAAGTCCGCCTTCAGCTCGAGCAGCTCGGACTGGTAGTCCAGCAGCTCGAGCAGCTCGGACACGCCCACGCCGGTCTCGGCGCTGGTCTTGATGATCTCGGTCTGCCCGCCCCATTCGACCGGGTTCAGCTCGTGCTCCGCGAGCTGGCCGTAGATCTTGTGCAGGTTGGCCTCGGTCGCCTCGGGCTTGTCGATCTTGTTCAGCGCGACGACGATCGGCACCCCGGCCGCCTTGGCGTGGTTGATCGACTCGATGGTCTGGGGCATGACGCCGTCGTCCGCGGCGACGACGAGCACGATCAGGTCGGTCAGGTTCGCGCCGCGGGCCCGCATCGAGGTGAACGCCTCGTGACCGGGCGTGTCGAGGAACACGACCGAGCGCTCGGCGCCCTCGTGGCCCTTGATGTTGACGCGATAGGCGCCGACGTGCTGCGTGATGCCGCCGGCCTCGTGCTCCGCCACGTCCGCCTGGCGGATCCGGTCGAGCAGGCTGGTCTTGCCGTGATCGACATGGCCGAGCACCGTCACCACCGGCGGCCGCGGGCGCACGTCGATCTCTTCGCGATTCTCGAACTCGTCGAGCACCTTCTGCTCGGCCGTCTGCTGCTCCTTGACGACCAGCTCGATGTTGTATTCCATCGCGACTTCGATCGCCGCTTCCGCATCGATGGCCGAGTTGATCGTGGCCATGATTCCCTTCTTGAACAGGTAGGTGATGACCTCGGCACTCTTGATGCCGGTCACCGCGGAAAGATCCTTGATCGTGATCGGCTCGGAGATCTCGACGGTGCCGCCGATCTCCGCCGGGCTCGCCGCCGCCGTGCCCGGCGACTCCCGCTTCTTCATGTCGCGCCGGCGCTGCCGCAGGAATCCAGGCGCGCCCTTCAGGCGCGCGTCCAGCTCGAGCAGGTCCTGCTCGCTGAAGCTGCTCGGCCCGGTCAGGTTCGCGTCCGCCGAGCGTCCGCGGCGGGTCGTGAGCGACCGCCGCTTCGAGGGGGCCTTGCCGCCGCCGCCACCGCCACCGCCGCCACCACCGCCACCGCGGTTCTGGCGCTCTTGCGCTTCGTTGACGCGGATATCACGACCATCGAGGCTGGTGCCGTCTAGTTCTTGAAGGGCGGCCTGGGCTTCTTCTTCAGTGCCCATCTCAAC
>NYZC01000126.1 GCA_002686995.1 Phycisphaeraceae bacterium
AGGATCTTCCTTTCGCGACGATCGTGGATTGGCGCGAAGATCACGTTTGCGAGCTTGTCGTCGGACTCGTTGTAGATCCCTAGCTCGAGTAGCTCGGAACCGGCGCGGTGCGGATGGAGGCGGACCTGAAGACACCCGGGCAGGTCATTGCACTCGGCCCAGATCGCGAGCCAGTGCTCCAGCAGCTTCTTGGGCACCTCCGTCTGCACCAGGTGCTGATGCTGCGTCGAGTCCTTGCCCATTGCTCGCGTGGTCGCCGTGCGCCCGGACGACGCGGCGAGCGCCCCGTCCAGGCGGGGACCGCCGACCAGCGTCTGCGGCGTGCGGTAGGGCGATTCGATGAGACGGATCTTGCGCTGCAGCCGCGCCAGCGCCAGCATGCCGTCCTGGCGGAGGGCGGTCGCGAACTCCTCCGCCGCCACGCCGTCGATCTGGTGGCCGCCGTATGTCATGAAGTTGAAAACGTAGCCGAGCTTCCCGAGCTCCTCGGGGAACGCGCGCATCTCGTCGTCGCTCATGCCGGTGGTGTCCCAGTTGAACGAAGGCGAGAGGTTGTAGGCGAGCATCTGGTCGGGATGCCGCGCATGGATCGCCTCGGCGAAGACGCGGGCGTCTTCCACGTTCGCGGTCTTGGTCTCCATCCAGATGAGGTCGGCGAAGGGCGCCGCGGCGAGCGACTTGGCGATCGCGAACGGGATGCCGCCGCGAACCTGGTAGTAGCCCTCGGGCGTCTTCGCCAACTCGCAGTCCCAGATGATGTTGATGCCGAGATCCCGCGCCCGATCCTTCGCCGCCGCGTGGGACGCGTCCCTGGCGAACCGGCGCCATTCGTCGGCCGACATTTCGAGCGCCTCGCCTTCGGCGGCGCGGAACTCCATGACCTCGGCCACCGCCTCGCCGTAGGTCTCCAGTCCCGCCTCGGCTTCCCACGCCTCGACGAGCCGGTCGGTGAGCGCGCCGAGCGCCGCGTCGATGCTCGTCATCGCCCCGTCGCGGTGCTCGTCGGCGGCCCGCTCGATCTGGGCCGTCAGCCCGGTGCGCCGCAGCCATTCGTTGGCGCGGTCGTACTCCTGATCCGGGATCGAGTAGAGCAGGTGTCCGCGGATCTCATCGATCCCTGCGTCGTGCAGGCCTTTCAGCATCGCGAGCATGCACGTCTTGTACGCGGGAAGATTGACGTTGGTGGCCCCGAGGATGAACGGCTGATCGCGTTCGTCGCCGCGCCCGTCCAGGAGGGTCGCCGCCTCCGCGTCGGTGCGGGCGACGATGATGCCCGGCACGCCCATGATGTCCAGCTGAAACCGGGCCGCGTTGAGGCGCTTGATCTGCTCGTCCTGTGCGACCAGCACCTTGCCGCCCTGGTGGCCGCACTTCTTGGTGCCGGGCCGCTGGTCCTCGATGTGGTAGCCCGGCACGCCCGCCTCGACGAAGCGGCGGATCAGGTTGCGCACGTGGGGATCGCCGCCGTGACCGGTGTCGGCGTCGGCGATGATGAACGGGCGGTAGTCGACGGCGGTCGCGGCGGCCTGATCCGGCGCCGCGGAGCTTCGCAGGTCCTGCTGGTTGCGGTCGGCGGTCAGCAGCGCGCGGACGAGCGTGGCCGCCTCTTCGGGCACCTGGCTCAGGGGGTAGCTTGCGAGGTCCGGACCGGGATCCTCCGTCGCCGATCCCTTGGCCGAGGTCGCCCACCCGCCGAGGTAGATGCCCTCGATCCCCATGCGCTTCATGGTGACGGCCTGGCCCGGCGAATACGGCCCGAAGGTCGTGATGCTGCGGCGCTGTTCGAACAGCTCGCGCAGCCGGCCATGGAAGGCGGTGGCCGCCTCTCGGGCCACGGTGTGGTCCGTACGGATCGTGCCGCGCTGGGCGACGACTTGGCGGGCCGAGTAGAGGCGCGTGATTCCGTTGAATCGCGGGCCGTCGAACCATGCCTGGGTGTCGCGAACCTCCTGTTCGAACGCGTGCCCGTTGTCGGTCTCCTGAGCTTCGATCCCGTTCATCTCACTATCCTCAAAAGTCCAGGTTCTCGGTAATGCGCGTCCCGTCACGTCGGAACGCGGTCATGTACTGCTCGATGCGCCGACAGGCCACCTCCAGGTCTTCGTTGTCGAGGTTGATGTTGAGCAGGTCGACGTACCAGGGCGCCTTGACCTCGTCGAGCACGTACGTCTCGGCGATCTGCCGCGCGATCGGCAGCGTGGTGTCCTTGGAGTCGTCGTGCACGTCGCGGTTCCCGGCCTGGCGCAGCTTTTCGTACTCCTCCGCGAGCAGGCGGCGGAACATCTCTGCCGTGAACGTGTCGCCGGCGCGGACGCCCGTCCCTGGATCTTCTTCGGTCAGCTTCGCCCCCTTGTGGAGCCACTCCCAGAGAATCGACAGGCGAATCTCGCCCGTGGCCATGTCCTCCATCAGGTAGAGCACGTCGTCGTTGCCGAAGAAATCGGCCGGCTTCAGCGCGGCCGCCTGGAAGCCGCGGCCGAACGCGTTGCCGTACTGCACGGCGACGGAGATCAGGTCGCGGGCCCCGCGGATCGTGCGCGGCGCCGGCTCGAGGCTGAACAGCCCCGTCGCGTCCTCGTCGTCGTACTTCAGGGCAGGAAACGCCCGGCCCAACTGGTTGGGTTCGCCGGCCCGTTCCCAGACGGGGCGCACGATGTGCACCATCTTCCAGTGCGCGACCCACTTGCCGCTGGCGCCGGCCTGCTGCTCGCGTTCGGCGCCGGCCACCGCCTTCTCCATGCTCGCGCCGATGCCCGCCTCGGAGCCGACGGGGATGTTCGGTTCCATGCCGCCCTGCCAGAGGGCGCAGCGCCCGTTGCGATCGGGCGTGTTGACGGCGCGGCGCACGCGGTCCTCGTAGTGCCGCATGTACCCGTAGGTCATGACGATCGCATCGATGTTGGGGTTGACGAAATCCCTGTTCCAGGCCATCGCGTCGGCGACGCTGTTGATGTAGTCCCAGCGCCCGGTGTTGAAGCCGACGAAGTGCGGCGCCAGCGCGGCGCGGATTTCCATGAGCTGGAAGGAGGCCTCGACCTGCTCGACGAGGACGTAGACCTTGATCGTGCCCACCGCCAGCCCGAGGTGACGCTCGAGCGCAGCGAGGATGTCGTTGAACAGCGCGGCCTCGTCGGCCGTCTGGATCTTCGGCAGGTAGAGCACGATCGAGGCGCCGTCGGCCTGCAGGCGTCGATGGTTGTTCACGACGTAGAGCACGCTGTCGACGATCGAAGCGCTGAACCCCTTACCGTCGCCCTTGCGCACGTGACGGTCGTCCAGGTGCAGGCCGCGCACGCGGTAGATCTTCGTGGTGAAGTCAAGCTGTGACCGCCAGTTCTCGACGATCGGTCGGCCGAAGAAGGGTTCGCCCCACCGGTTCATCTCGGCCGCGACCTGCTCGGCGACCTCCAGGAACATGGTGTCACGGTCGATCGCGAGCTTGAGGTTGCGCAGGTTGTCGAGCGACATCGTCGAGACCTGCCCGAGCGCGTCCTCGCCGTCGAACATCCATCCGTCCGCGCCCGACAGCAGCGCGTACGCGACGTTGCGGATGCTGCTGCGCAGTTCGGCCCGCGGCTTGGCGCCGGGCCCGGTCCCCTGGATCCACTGGCGCTGCAGGTCGTCCGGGATCTCCGAACCGTCGAAGTCGCCGTCCCGCGCTGCGCGCACCGTCAGAGTCGTTCGCGGAATGATCTCGTCGGGATCGAGAAAGGTGATGCGCTCGCCTTCGGCGGCACGGCGGCGGCGACGCTGGATGCGGGCCGCCATCATCTCGCGCCGAACATCGTTCAGCGGCGCGAGGGCATCCAGGGCGCGCAGCGCGTCCTCGGTGAGGACGTCCGGGTAGGTGTCCTGGAGCCGGTCCTGAATCTGCAACGCGACGGTTCGGGTCATGGGCTGCCTGCCTTTCCCGGGCCGCGACCCCGGCAGATATGAAAATACCTGCAAGTCTTATTATAAGACTCGTCGGTCGGTCGGGAAGTCACTTTGAGGGATTTCTGCGAAAAAAATCGGCTTTCCCGGGGGGCAGAAGGGAGCGGTCTAATTAAATTGAGCGAATAGTCATTAAGCCAATCGTTATTGTTCGTTTCGGACTCTGCTTCCGACCCGAGTCCGAAATGACAATTAACGATTGGCTTAATGATTAATGACTGTCAGCTTGATTCCGCCGGCCCCATTCGCGTCCGTTACTCCCGCGTCGCCCAGGGTTTTCCATTCGACCACTTGAACAGCTCGCCCGTCCCGCCCTCGAAGATCAGCTTCAGATCGCGATAGGCGTCGCCGGCCGGCGCCGTGTCGAGCACCTCGACGCGCCCGGAGTGGCGGTTCAGGCGCTCCACCTTCTCGACTGATTTCGCGAAGCGCATGCGCACCGGCCTGGCTCCGTCCATCTTGCTCATGTTCGGCCCGTGCATCATGTTGACGACCATGAAGTACTCCTCGCCGGCCTCGTCGTCGAAGAACGCGATCAGCAGACCGCGGTCGGTGCCGTGGGTGATCTCGGCCTCCTTGAGCAGCTCGTGCCGCTTGAACGGGCCGTGGTTCAGAGGCTCCTTCGGACCAAACTTGTAGGTCGGATGGGGATGGTCCCAGAGCTCGCCGTTGCCGACGTATCCGATCCGGCCGCTGGTGCGCAGGTTGACCAGGACGCGTCCGAGGTTCTGCACCTCGGGGGCCACGTCGCGGACGGCGTGCCAGCAGCGCGTCCTGACCGTGTGTTCGTATTTCGTCGGGCCGTCCGAATCCCCCTGGCGCCCGACGCCGGTGTCGAGGACCATCGACTCCTCGTACCCGTAGTACATGAAGAACTGGATGCCGGTGCCCCCGTGAGCGAGGAACGTGTAGACGAGAAAGCGCATGTCGGCCTCGTCGGGGTTGCGGTAGGCGTAGTCGCGCTTCTCTTCCACCCGACCGTACGACTGCAGGTAGATCCAGTAGGGCAGCCGGTACTGCATGGCCGTGTGCCGGCCCCAGTCGAGATCGAACAGGTAGTGCTTGTGCGTGGTGCCGTCGCGGGCGAGCGGGTAGTGATCGAAGCTGAACACGTCCGGCCCGCACTTCGCGACCATCTCGTCATGGTCGATCTTGGTGATCGAGAGGTTGATGAACTGGATCGTGTCGGGATAGGTGCGGCGCACCCACTCGGACATTCGGACGTGCTTCTCGAACTTCTCCCTGCCGCTGGGCTCGTCGCCGGACATGACGAACGAGTTGCCGGGGATCTTCATGGCTTCGACGACGGCATCGGGGTTGTCGCGGCCCCAGCATGCCCACTCGATGCCCTGCCGGTGCGCCTCGCGGAAGTACTCCATCGCGTTCCATGGCTTGGCCCAGATGAAGGTGTTGAGCCCCGCGTCCCTGAAGCGGCTGATGCGCAGATCGAGCTTGTCCTTCGGGACGGAGTTGTGCAGGCCGGCCATGAGGAAGGGCCGCTCGGCCTGCCAGCGGTTGTACTTGTCGCTGTAGGGATACCAGGCGTTGGCCTGCGGGGTGGTGAGGAAGACCGCGGCGAGAGCTAGGAGAGTGGATTGTTTCATGTCTGGCTCGGGAAAAATCAAGCTGTGAGTCATCAAGCCAATCGTGATTCGTCGATTCGGACTCGGGTCGGGAAGCGCGTCCGAATCGACGAATCACGATTGGCTTGATGACTAGCTTAATTAATTTTCCCCTCCCGTCTTCCAGCCGGTGGTGCGCACCTCGCGCCTAACGATCTTCTGCTGGCCTTCCGGCCCCGCGAACACGAGCGTGAGGCCGCAGGTCTCGCCGGGCACGAGTCCCGTGATGCTGACCACCGGCGCTTCGGTGGCGGCGGCGGTTTCGACGAAACCGCGCTCGTTGCGGCCGCGGTCGACCCACGTCCAGACGCGCACAGGCTTCGAGGCCGAGCACGTCAGGTCGATCCGGTCGCGCGCCACGTCGATCTCGTCGATGGAGACGTCCAGCGGCGCCGCGCCGCACAGCGCGGTCGCGTCATCGAGCAGCGTGTGGCGCCACTTCTGATGGCGATCGACGTCGGTCTTGTTCGCGAGAATGTCGTCCACGGCGGTGGCGAGGTTGTTGCGCGCCTGCTCGACGGCGGATGACGTCTGACCGTCGGCGCCGGCCGCGCGGTCGATCACCCACAGGAGCTTGTAGTCTTCCCAGCCCTCGCGGTAGGCCTCGAGCCGGCGGCTGGTGATCGGTCCGTCGTGTCCGAGATAGACGAGACCGACGTTGTTGTGGGGAATGTGCAGCAGCGGGATGGCGTAGGACGGATAACCGCTGTAACGTCGCACGTAGTTCTCGATGATAAACACCCAGTACCCGAAGCCTTCGAGCTTCAGTTTCCACGCGAACCACGCATGCATGCGCAGCCTGTAGTGGGTGGCCTCCGGGTCGGCGCGCGGGAACGCGGTCTTCTCGGCGCCCTGCCACCACGCGTGAAAATAGGGCCACCACGGCACGCCCTTCTCGTCCATCAGCTTCTCGCTGTCCGCATTCTTCCCATGGCCGCGGCCCTTGTCGCTGAGCCATGGCGCGTACGGAGAAAGGATGTCGATGTAGGGCTCTGCCTTCTTCATGATCTCGAGATCCTCGACGCGGTTCGCGAAGATTCGCACCTTCGGATCGCCCTCGCGCACGCCTTGTGCGAGCTCGATGAAGAACGGGCCGATGTTCTCATCGGTGAGGTAGATGCTCCATCGGTCGTACGGGATGCCGTGGTGGTCGCGGATGTGCGCCGCGAGCTCCCGAATGTATGTCACCCAGTTGGCCTTCCAGCGGTCGGGATCGTTCCGCGGCGCCCAATGCTCCTCCATGGATTTGACCGAACCGGAGTAATGACCCAGCACCAGCTCGTCGCCCTCCCGGAAGCGGCGCGCCATCATCCGGTCGAACTCGACGAAGTCGACCGTCATCTCGCCGTTGTCGTCAATCACCGGCCAGGGACGGAGATGGCTCTGCACGACGTTGACGCCGATGCGCCGCTGCAGTGCTTCGTAGTCGTCGTTGTCGCCGCGGGCGTCGACCATGTACGAGCCGCCCGGCGTGTCGGACCACAGGGTGAGTCGGATCGGCATGTGATCGGGCAGCGAGACGGGGGCGACTTCGAGCCGGAACGGGATGTCCAGGAACGGGCCGGCGCGCAGCGGCGTGAGATGAAGCTGGCCTTTCCACGAGCCCGCCGGCATGCCGCGCGTGTCGATGAGCACGACGAAGGTCTCCGTCTGCTCGGGGTCGATCCGCAGGCCGTTGTTTTCGCCCACGCGCGGCAGCGGGTCGGGCACCAGGTCGCGGCGGGCGGTGAGGATGTAGTCCATCCTGCGGACCTCGACGCGGTCCATCGTCATCTGCAGGCCCAGCGTGTCGTGGCGCACCGGCAGGAAGTCCAGGCGGACGGTGATCGGCATTTCGCTGCGATTGCGCACGTGGACGGCCATCGGGACGAATTCGCCCGCCGCGCCGCGAAGATGCACGTGCTCGTCGAAGCTGCGCGCCAGCGACCCGTTGTCCTGCTTCTTCACGATGGCCGCCTGCCTGGACGGCGGCACCGCGTCGAGCGTCGTCGGCGCGTAGGCGTAGCCGGTCCAGGCGTCGAAGCGCACGACCGGATCCAGGCCGGCCAGTATCTTTCGGTTGAGGCCGACGGCCCGTTCCTTCATCGAATCCAGCGTCATCGGCTCGTCGCGCGCGAACAGGTAGACGGGAAGCCAGATGCCCGCGACCGAGTCCGCGACGTTCTGCACGCGCACGGCGATCGTGTTGGTCTGCCCTGCACGCACGGCACCGGTGATCTCCAGCATGAACGATCTGACCCAGCTCGGGTTCTCCATGCCCTGTCGCAGCTCGTGGACGCCGACGTCCTTCCCGTTGACCCAGACCTGCGCCGCGTCGCCCACGCCGCCGAAGTAGAGGTAGACGTGCTTCTTTCCGAGCTCGGCGGGCACGTCGTGCGCGACGCGGTACCACGCGAAGCCCTCGTGGCGCGGCAGTCCCTGCTGCTGCCAGCCCTTCCACCGGTGCGTGCTGACGCGCGACCAGGTGGCGTCATCGTGTGCTGGGTCGTACCACTTCGCGTCGACGCCGGCGTCCTCGGCGTCGATGGTGAAGCGCCACTCGGCGGGCAGCACGCTCGTGTCGTTCGCCGCGGCGGCAGGAAGAGAAAGGACGAGGAGCGCGACAAGCGCCGAAGCAAGGCGGATGACGATGGTTCGTCTCATGGTCGGGTCCGGGTGAGGGGTTGGGGACGAAGATCAGTCTAGACGAAAGTGGAAATGCGTTGTCGAGCCCGGCCGTCTCGGCCCGGGGTCGGTGAGGCCGTTCGGTGATCGAAGGACGACGACGACAACGGATAGAATGCCGACCCATGGTACGTCCTGACGGAGTCGTCAAGCGTAAGCGAGATGGCTCCTGCTGTATCGAGCTAGCGGGTGCAAGTCCCGCCACGGTAAGCGCCGGAGCG
>NYZC01000127.1 GCA_002686995.1 Phycisphaeraceae bacterium
ATCGCCTGCTTCGGCCTCCTTGCCAACGGACGATTCGCTCGGTCTTGGGCCCGCGGCAGAGTTCTGAGACAGAGCCTGAGCGATTAGTCGTTAAGCCAATCGTTATTTGTTAGTTCGGACTCGGACAGCGAATCGCTCCGGGTGCGATTTCGGTCTACGATTCACGCGTGGACAGACGCTATACGGCATCGGTGGTCGGTTGCGGAGCGGGTGGCACGTTCAGCCTCGACGCGCTCGTGACCTCGGATCGGTTCGCGCTGGTTGCCGCATGTGACCAGGCGGAAGCGGCGCGACAGCGCGTCGGTGATCAATACAATGTGCCGACGTTCGCTTCGCACGAAGCGATGTTCGGTGAGTGCCCGACGGACATCGTCTGTGTCTCGACGTGGGCGCCGTCGCACGGTCCGATCACGCTTGATGCGCTTGCGCTGCCTTTGACCGGCATCCTCGTCGAGAAGCCGCTTGGCGACACGACTTCCGCAGGGCGCGAGCTGCTGGACGCCATCAGAACGAGGAGCATCCCGGTTTGCGTCCCTCACGGTCTGCTCTACCTGGAGCACGCCGCTGAGATCCTGCGGCGCGTCCACAACGGCGAGATCGGTGATCTCAAGCTCGTCGAGATCCAGTGCACCGGATGGGACATCATCAACGCCGGCATCCACTGGCTGAATTACTTCGTGACGCTGGCACTTCGGGATCCGATTCAGTACGTGATGGCGCAGTGCGACGCCTCGACCCGGACCTATCGCGACGGTATGCAGGTCGAGACCGTGGGCGTGACGTACGCCGAGACGCAGAGCGGGGTGCGCGTCGTCATGCAGACCGGCGATCACGTGAACGTCAACCGTGAGGGCAGGGACACGCTGTTTCGACTTGTGGGCACCGCAGGGGTGATCGAGTTCTGGGGTTGGCAGAGCGCGTATCACCTGGTCAACGCGTCCTGTCCCGGGGGAACGCTCTTCGAGCCTGAACGTGGTCCGGCATCGGGGCACCAGCGCTGCCTCGAACTGCTCGCGACGCAGATGGACGCGCGTGAGCCGGACTACGAGATTGCCGAAAGCTCGCTGGCGGCGCTCGAGATGGTCGAGGTGGCGTACCTGTCGGCGCGGCACGGGGTGCGCGTCGCGCTGCCGTTGAGCGCGTTCGTGTCGCCCGCTGCAAGCGACTGGCAGCCGGGATTGCCTTATTCCGGAAGCGGCGGGGGCCGTGACGGGCGCAGGCTCTGAGGATTGACGACGGAATCCGCATTTGCGGACGTCGCGTTGATTCACGATCTGACTTCAAGGACCTAATCAAGCGTTTTCGAGCGCGGAGCGTGTTCAGTCGATGAGATCGTTCAGCAGGCCGAGACAACCCTGGATCATTGCCTCGGCCGCACCGAGGGCGTACGGCAGCGGACGGATCGACGTCATCGGCTTGAACATCCGGTGCCAGTTGGCCGTTTCGTAGCCGCCGCGTTGCCGGTCCTCGTCGGTGCCGAGGTACCCGCTCCAGCCGTCGGCGTGCGTCATGACGAGCGTTTCGTCCAGCGGGCTGCGCGCGGCGATGTCCAGGCCGATCTGCGTGAGCACCTCGCCCGAGTAGAAGATCAGCCCCAGGTCGTCGAGCACGCACGCGGACACCTCGACCGGCCACGTTTCGGGAAACTGATGACCCTGGGCGATCGCGTCTTTCACGCGCTCCGCCCATTCGCCCATCGGCTTTGCCCAGGCCTTCTTCTTCTCGACCGACCATGCCTCGCGCGCATTGCTGCCGAGCAGCCAGATGGCCGACGGATTCTCGTCGAGACCGGCCTGGTATGCGTCGACTTCGGCGATGTCGCGATCGAGCGTCTCGAGGTCGGGGACCGGGTCGAGCGGAAGATCGATGGTTCGTCGTCCGGTGAGCAGGCGCCGGGGGGCATGCGTCTCGATCGAACCGAAGACCTCGATCGCCTGGTCGGCGAGGCCGAGACCGAGACGCCGCGTGTCGTCTTCGGTGCCGAACATCGGAACGCAGTTGACGTCGCCCGCGGCGCCGAAGCCGAAAATCACCGGGGCGCCGCCGGCGACGGTTTCGCGGACGCGGTCCGTCAGGTAGCCGGGATACTCGGCCGAGATCGGCGCGTTGAAGATCACGCACGCCGGGTGCGCGGCGAATCGAATCCATCCCGCGATCGGGTCGCCGTGCTCGTCGTCGAATCGCAGCACCGTCATCCTCGGATCGGTCGGCCGTCCGGAGGCGAGCCCCTCGCGGTAGTCGCGGGTGAACTTCACCCCGCCGTCGGGCAGGTGAACGCGCTGATTGAACGAGGCGCCGACCACGTGCCGCAATCCGCGACCGACCCGCGCCGGCCGGCGCTCCGCCCAGGCTTGCTGCGCGGCGTCGACGGCGGCCGCGGTAACCTGCGTCAAGTACGGGTGCGGACCGTCCGTCGTTTCAAGAAACGGCGTCGAATGACTGTGCGTGCACTGGACGACCATGTTCGTCCGGTCCAGTCCGAGGGCGCCGGCGATCTCGTCGCGCATCCAGTCGGCGCTTGACTCGCGAATCCGGTTGGTGTCCGGCACGATCAGCACGAACGATCGCTTCGCCAGCGTCAACGCCAGCACCTTGACCTGCAGCGGACTGCCGACCTCCTGCTGGCGGACCGTCATCTGCGGGTGATGATCGTTGTCAATCGCGCCGGGTCCGGGCATGATGCTGCGCGCGGCCGCGCCGGCGAGAAAGGCGTCGTTCATGACGACGTATCATAGATCACAATGGGTAGCCGCAGTGACCACACTTCGGACGAGGGCCAAAGCCGATCCGTCCGCATCCCAGCAACTTCAGCTACCTTCTGTTCATGAAGATCATCGACGTCAGCACGGTTCTGCTCACTGGACCCAACTCCAACGACCCGTTCGTGCAGAAGCAGCGCACGGTGCGCTCCGCAGCGTTCATCGAGATTCACACGGACAGTGACCTTGTCGGCATCGGCGAGACCTACACCGGATATCACGCGCCGGAGATCGTTCCGGCCATCGTCGACTTCTTCAAACCCATCCTCGTCGGTCTCGACGAGGCCGCGATCGATCCGCGCGAGCTGTGGGAGCGGATGTACTACTGCGCCAACTTCTGGAGCCGCGTGGGCGTCGGCGTCAACGTGCTTGCGGGCATCGAGGGTGCGCTCTGGGACCTGCGCGGAAAGATGGAGGGCAGGGCCGTGCACGAATTGCTCGGCCCGCTGGCGCACGAGCGGCTTCCCTGCTACGCGACCGGGTGCTCGACGCCGAAACCTTGGTCGCAGTTCAGGCACAAGCTGGATATCTACCGCGAGGCCGGTTTCAACGCCATGAAGGTCGCGACCGGCTGGATGAACGAAGAGGACGGATCGTCGTTCTGGGCGGATGACCCGCAGGCGTGGATCGACGTCGAGACGGAGAAGCTCGAGATCGCGCGCGACCACGCCGGGTCGGACTTCGTGATGTGTCTCGACGCGCACATGAGCAACGACGGGGCGCGGTACGGCGCTGAATGGGACGCCGAGACGGCGACCCGCGTGCTTGCGGCACTCGAGCCGTACAACCTCTTCTTCTTCGAGGAGCCCCTCAACTACAACGACGTCGACGGGTACGCCGCCGTCTCGGGTGCGACGGCCGTGCCCGTTGCGGGTGGCGAGGGGCTGACGACGGTCGGGGAGTTCGAGCGTTACGCGCGCCGCGGCGCGCCGGACATCGCCCAGCCCGACGCGGCGTACATGGGCACGACGGCGCTGATCGAGATCGCGCGTCTTTATGGCGAGCAGGGCAAGCGGATCGCCACGCACGCGTGGAGCGCGGGCGCCGGCGTGATGCAGAACATCCATGCGTCGTTCGTCTGTCCGAACACCGCGATCCTGGAGATCCCCCCGCTGGGCGGACCGCTGCACACCGAGGTGTGGGCCGACGGCTTCCGGTTCGAGAACGGCGAGATTCTTCCCCCGCAGGCGCCTGGCCTGGGCGTCCGCCTGACCGACGAGATCAAGAACCGGTTTCCGTTCGAGCCGCATTCGGGCGAGTGGAATCCCGTCCCCGGCGGAAAGGGAGAGCCGCGATGACGGAGGCCGATGACCTGACGTTGCTGATCTCGCTGCTGACGCGCGACCCGCTGCTCGAGCAGCTGCAAGTGGCGGCGCCGAACGCCGAGATTCGGCTTGCCGATCACCTCGAGGCGCCCGACTGCACGCTTCCAGCGGAACTGATGAAGGGCTGCGACGCGGTGCTGGCGGAGTTCCTGCCGACGAACATCGACGATTTCGATGAGCTCAAGTGGATCCAGCTCAGCTCGGCCGGCTATACGCAGGTGCTCGACCTTCCCATCCTCGATCGCGGCATCCGGGTCACGAACGGTCGCGGCAACTTCGACATCGGCATCGCGGAATGGAACGTGATGATGATGCTCATGACGAACCGTCACGTGCCCGAGATGATGGAGCATCAGCGCCAGGAAACCTGGGACCGCTCCGCGCGGTTCCAGGTCGAGATGCGCGGCATGACCGTGGGGCTCTACGGATACGGTGGCATCGGGCGGGCGACCGCGCGGCTGTGCCGGACGATGGGTCTGCAGGTGTGGGCGCTGACGCGCGACGGCACCGTCGGCCGGCGCGACCTCGTCTACTGCGTCGAGGGGAGCGGCGATCCGGAGGGCGTGATGTGCGATCGGGTGTTCGGACCGTCCCAGGAGGACGCGTTCCTCGAAGGGCTCGACTTCCTGGTGCTCGCGGTGCCGATCACGCCGGCGACGACGGGCATCATCGGCGAGAAGCAGCTGCGCCGGCTCAAGCCCTCGGCGGTCCTGATCAATCCCGCCCGCGCGGGGCTCGTCATCTTCGACGATTTCGAGCGCTGCATGCGCGAGGGATGGATCCGAGCCGCGGCGTTCGACGTCCACTACGCCTACCCGCCGCCCGACGACTATCCATTGTGGTCGGTGCCCAACACGATCGTGACGCCCCACATCTCGGGCACTACGCTCAGCCCGTGCTTCCTCGAGCGCGTGTACGACATCTTCAGCCGCAACGTGACTCGCTGGATCGACGGAGCGCCGCTGCTGAACGAGCTGACGCCCGCGCAGCTTCGCGGCGAGTGAGACGCATGGAACGGATCACGAAGGATGTTTGTGAAGTCGCGTTTCCGCCGGAGGCCTACGGGGGGACGCGACGTCACCTGTCCCGTCGCCACCTTCGGCGACTGCAACGCGTTGATCGGTGATTCAATCCGGCACGACGTGACGTGGAGCGGACACGACGTCGTCGACGTGAAGGGTCGTCTCAGTTGCGGATCCGGCCGCGCGGCGATGAGGGCGGGCCGATGCTCTACAGCCTGGGCGCGGAGCGTGCGACGTGTCCGAAATAACGAATAACGATTGGCTTATGGCGTAAGGCTTAACGACTAACAGCTTAATCCCTCCCGCTTGACCCCTCCCGCTGACCTCCGCCGAGGCCTGGCAACTTCAGCGACCGTCATCCGCGCCGTCCCGTGACGTATGCCCGCGTCAGCGCGCTACGCGGGTTCTCGAAGACGTCCGTCGCGTGGCCCGATTCGATCAGACGTCCGGCGCCGTCGCGAACCCAGAAGACGGCCACGTCATCCACGATGCGCCGCGCCTGGGCGAGATTGTGGGTCACGATGACGATCGTGTAGCGGCCGCGCAGGCGCAGGATCAGATCCTCGACGACGCCGCTCGAGATCGGATCGAGCGCGCTGCAGGGCTCGTCGAGCAGGAGCACCTCGGGCTCGAGCGCCAGGGCGCGGGCAAGGCAGACGCGCTGCTGCTGGCCGCCGGAAAGATCGAGCGCCGCGGCGTCGAGCCGATCGCGGACCTCGTTCCACAGGCCGACGTCGCGCAGCGCCGACTCGATCCGCGCATCGATCATGTCGCGATCCTTCACGCCGTGCTCTCGCAGCGGGAACGCAAGATTCCGACGGATCGAGAACGGGAACGGATTCGGCTTCTGGAAGATCATCCCGACGCGGCGGCGCAGGCTGACCACGTCGTGGCGCGGCGCAAGGATGTCGTCACCGCCGATGCGAATCCGGCCGGTCACGCGGCACCGCGGCACCAGGTCGGTAAGGCGGTTCAGCGAGAGGAGAAAGCTCGTCTTGCCGCAACCGGAAGGCCCGACGATCGCAGTGATGCCGCCCGTTTCGATGGACAGGCTGACGTCTTCGAACGCAGCCTGCCCGTCGTAGTGCAGTGCGAGGCCTTCGACATCGATCGCGCTGCGCGGTCGGCGCGCCGTTTCGGGGACCCAGGTGTGACGGTCGGCGGCGACGCTCATGCGCGGACCGCTCCCTTCCGCAGCCAGGCCTGGACGAGCCACGATGCTGCCGCGTTGATCAGCAGGAGCACACCGACGAGCACCAGCGCCGTGGCGTGCGCGTTCGCATTGCCGCCGGGCACGTTCATGGCGAGATCGTAGATGTGCACGGACATCGCGCGCCCGGAGTCGAACGGGGATCGCGGCATCCGGTCGACGTAGCCGCTGGTGAAGATGAGCGCCGCCGTCTCAGCCAGCGCGCGCCCGACGCCCAGCACCAGTCCTGCGGCCAGTGCCGGGGCGGCGGCAGGCAGAAGCACCTTCATCAGCGTCGCGGTGCGCGAGATGCCCAGCGCCGCCGCGGCCTGTCGATAGCCGTCGGGCACGGATCGAATGCCCTCTTCGGCGGTCCGAATGACGATCGGCAGCACCATGCACGCCAGGGTCAGGCCGCCGGAGAGAATCGAGAATCCCATGCCGAGGTGAATGCAGAACACCGCGCTGCCGAACAGTCCGAAGACGATCGAAGGCACCGCCGCGAGTGCGTCGAGGCTTCGTCGAACCAGGCGACCGAATCGGCCGCGATCGTTCGTGCCCTCGGCGAGCAGCGCCGCGGTGCCGATCCCGACGGGGAGCGCCGTCACCATGCAGATCGCGGTGATCCAGAGCGTCGAAACGACGATCGGACCGATGCCGCCGGCGCGTCCGGCATCGCGCGGCGCGTCGAGCAGGAAGGAGAGCGAAAGATTTCCGAGGCCGTGGCGCACGAGGTCGAGAATGATCCAGCCGAACATCGCCGACACGAGCAGCGCCGACGACCACACGGCGATCGTCGCCAGCGCGTCTGCCTTGCGGTGCGATCGAATCGTGGCGCTAGACATGCATTCGCCCTCCGCCGACCCGGTCTGCAATCACCACGAGCACGCCGACGATGCCCATCAGGAGCAGCCCGCTCACGAACAGCGCCGAACGGTGCGTGTCCGCCGCGTAGGACATCTCCAGCGCGATGTTCGCCGTCAGCGTGCGCACCGGATCGGTCAGGCTCCGAGGCATCTGCACGACGTTGCCGCAGACCATGAGCACGGCCATCGTCTCACCGATGGCCCGCGCGGTGGCAAGGATCACCGCGGTCAGCAGGCCCGGACGCGCCGCGGGCAGGATGACGCGCCGAACCAGGCTCCAGCGCGACAGGCCGAGCGCGGCGCCGCCCTGCACGTACGACTGCGGCACGTTCGCCAGGCTCGCGTCGGAGATCAGCGCAACCGTCGGCAGAACCATGAGAGCGAGGATCACGACGCCCGCGAGCAGGCTGTGCGTGACGATCGGCACGAGCACCACCAGGCCCCAGAACCCGTAGACGACCGACGGAATCCCCGCTAGCAGCTCGACGAGCCGTCGATACGCGCGGGCGATCGGTCCCGGTGCGTAGTAACGGCAGAACAGCGCGGAACCGATGCCGAGCGGCGTCGCCAGGACGATGGCGCCCAGCGTGACGAGCACGGACGCCGCGATCATCGGAGTCATGCCGTAGAGATCCGAGAGCGGGTGCCACGAGCCGTCGCGCAGGAGGCGGATGGGGCCGATGCGGCGCAGCGCGGGCATCGACTCGATGACGAGAAACACGAGAATCAGCAGAACGACGGCGCAGGCCAGCGCCGCGAGGACGCGCAGGATCCAGGCCAGCGCTGCATCAGTTCGCCAGGGGGACGAAGTACTGGGCCCGGATGAGGTCATGCACGTCCTCGGACTGGCAGTAATTGATGAAGGTGCGCGCCGTGTCGGCCGGGTCGCCGAGCGTGACGAGGTTGAGCGGCCGCGACACGGGAAAGGAGCCGTCGGCGAGCGCGCTCGTCGAGGCAGGCACGCCGTCGACGGCGAGCAGGCGGATCGGCACGCCGTGCCCGGTGCCGTACTCGGCCGTGCCGACCGAGACGTAGCCGATGGCGTCGACGTTGCCGGCCACGGTCTTGACGCCCTGCTCGTTGTCGCCGATCACGACATCGGGCCGGATCGATCGGCGATCGACGTCGAAGTGGGCGAGGAAGACCTCGAGCGTGGCGCGGCCTTCGGCCTTGTTGACGACGACGATGTCGGCGTCCCGCCCGCCGACCTGTTTCCAGTTCGTGATCCGGTTCGCGTAGATGCCGGACACCTGGCGACCGCTCAGCGTGCCGACGGGATTGTCGACGTGCACGATGATGCAGACGCCGTCGCGCGCGATCGGGTGCTCGTGCAGGTCGGATTCGGTGTCGCCGAGCGCCCGGGAAGCCATGCCGATGTCCGCCGTGCCGCGGCGCGCGTCCGCGATGCCGCGCGACGAGCCGCCCGTCTGCACGTCGACCCGCACGTTCGGGTGAAGGGATTCGAAGCGCTTGCCGATCTCGGCGACCAGGGGGGCGACGGTGCTGGATCCGGTCAGGACCAGCCTGTGCGTCGCGATGTCGTCTTCACGGGAGCACGACGTCATGGCGAGCACCGCACCGGCGAGACCGATGAAGCCGAGAAGCGTCGCAGCCCGTCGTGGCCATCGCATCAGCGTTGATCGAAGGAAAGGCGGCAGCATCCCAGGTCGATGGCTCGGGTCGCGCCGCGCGGCTCGACCCCGTCCGCGAGACCGTAGAGAACCGACTTGCCGTCGCGCGTCGCCTCGACGAGTCCGGCGTCGCGCAGCACTTTCAGATGATGCGACAGCAGGCTCTGGTCGATCTTCAATTCGGCGTTGATCTCCCCGACGTGCTTCGACTGCTCCATGAGCGTTTCCAGCACGGCGAGGCGCGTCGGATCGGCGAGCACCTTGAGCCTGACGGCGCAGTCCTGGGAGGCATTGACACCCATCGTGATTCATATGAATACCAATTCATATGAGGGCCGTCAAATTCCAGGGATTGCCGGTAGAGGCCGAGTGCAAGAGAACCACGGATGAACACGGATGGACACGGATGATTGCGGCGCGCACGTTGGCCCCGGCCCGCGCGATCGTGAGCCGGCCGTAGGTTGCCCATGCTGTCTCCGGTCAGGTCGGACTCATCCTGCTCGTTCGTTCCCATCCGTGTCCATCCGTGTCCATCCGTGTCCATCCGTGGTTCCTTCCCGCCACGGCCTGGACTACAGGCTCCGCCGCAGCGCCACGATGATCTCGGCGATCTCGCCGCGGATGCGCTCGATGCGCGCCTGGTCGTGCGAGAAGCCCATGAAGCCCCAGACCATCTTCATCGGCTCGGCGTTCACGGCATCGATGCGCCGCGCGAGCGCGGGCGGGAGGGCGTCTGCGGCGCGGGCCTTCGCCGCGAGGTCGTTCATCAGCCAGAAGTACTCGCGGTCCTCCAGGCCGTCGAGCAGTCGGTAGAGGCGGGCCGAGCGCCAAAGCCCCTCGGTGCTGAACTGCTCGTGGGACGGACCAGGGAACCAGAGGTTGCCGTCGCCGGCGCGCCATTGCTCGTGGCTGACGATGCCGAACCAGGGGTAGCTGAACTTGCCGCTGGGTCCGACGGCCCACAGCGTCGCACCGTGGTAGCCCAGCGCCTCCAGCCCCCAGAAGAACATGCGCGGCGACAGCGGCTCGACGTGCAGCAACAGGTGCTCGTGAATGTAGGGCCACACCTGCTCGCCCTCGCGGATGCGCTCCTGGAAGAACGCGTCGAGGCCGCCCGTACTCTTGCCGGATTGCGACCAGATGTCCGCCATGCCGATCAGGCGCCGGTACCTGGAGACGTCGGTGCCGGCGTCGATGTCGGTCACCATGATCCGCACGCCCGGCGCGATGTCCCGGAACAGCTTGACGACCTCGCGCGCCGCTTCGAGCTTGTCGGCGCTGAACTCGTCCGGCGTGCGGGCATAGACTTGATCGACCCAGCCGTGCTTCTCGAGGATCGGGTAGTAGGTCTTCCAGAACCGGATCACGCCCGCGCGTCCGGCGTCCTCGCCCTTCGTCATCCGGTACGTGTCGGCCCAGGGTGTGACACAGTTCACCGGCAGTCCCAGTTCGTTGAGCAGCTTGCCGTTCGCCACGAGCCCGCGCTGCATTCTTTCGCCGAGCACGATCTCGTAGGCCTTCTCACTGAACGCCAGCTCGTCGCGAATGATCTGCAGCGGGCTCGTGAACCATGGCGAATCGATGCCGATGCGGAACTCGGCGAGCATGCGAATCGCGCGCTGGCTCAGCGACTCGTCCTCGGTGAAGAAGCCGAAGTGAAACAGGCCGGTGCGCGTGTGCGTGGCGACGGGCAGATCGAAGTCGAAGACGGTCAGCTCGATCGGTCGTGACAGCTCGACGTCGTCGTTGATGCGCACGCGCGCCGTGGACCTGTAACGGCCGGGCGTGGCACCTCGGGGCGCGTAGACCGACACCCAGAAGCCGGTGTTCATCGGCATGTCCGGCTGTTCGCGCGGACGCACCGCGACGTTCGTCGGCGCCAGCGGGTCGGGGTACAGTCGATCGTCCGACTTGCCGCGAAAGTAGTGGAGGTTGTACCGAAGCCATTCGATGCGCACGTGCTCGTCGGCGAGTCGCGCGCCGCCGGGCCCGACGAACGGGTCGATCGCGAGCACGGCCTTCTCGATCGATGCGCCCGGCGCGGGCGTCACGACGAACTGGACGGATTCCTTCTCGTGCCGGGCGCATCGAAGCCGCACCGGCTGTGCGGGGTCGTCCGCGAGCATGAGGCCGACGGTGTCGACCGGCTTGCGATGGACGCGCTCGTAGGGACCTGCCGACCAGAACACGTACCGTCCGGACCGCTTTGCGCTCATCTGCCACCGGCGCGTGATGCGCATCGCGACGTCGGCGTCGGCGAGATGAGCAAGTTCGCCTGTGGCCGGCCGCCCGTTGCTGAGCATCGCGCCGTCGGCGTAGGTGCTGTAGGTGGAGATGTTGACGTTGTTTCGGTCGCCGGCGAAGTTGAGTTGCTCAGGGCGAATCTCGGCATACCAGCGGGCGTCGGGCGTCGAGGGCACGCCGACATGCAGCGGCATCTCGAACGATCCGTCCTCGACGCCGAACGCCTTCTCGGCGACGATCTCACCGTCGGGTCCGTCCCGGCGCACCGAGACGATCATGCGCACCGTCTTGTCGCGATAGTGAAATCCGAAGTAGCCCGGCGCCGACTTGTCGATGCCGAACTGGATGATCTCCAGCCACGGACCGGGACAGCGGAACGTCTGGCCGACGCGCTGGTGCGCGCGTGTGTCGGTCCATGCATTGCCCTGAATGCCGCCGATCGTCTCGGTCTCGTGGCACGTCGCCTCGATCGTGCCGTCGGCCGACCAGGTCATGCGATCCTGCGTGTGCGACGGCCAGGCACGTATGGCGAAGGCCGTGGGCGCGACCGTGAGCAGGACGAGCGCGACAGACAGAAGAAGCCGTTCGATTCGAACAGGGCTCATCCCCACAATTTAGTCGAACGTTCTGCTTGCAGCGCGCCATCGACCGTCCACTTCGTCGTGTCCGGGGTCGTCCATTGCCGCTCCTCGCACGTCCAGAACGCGTAGAGCCGCGCTCGCTTCTTCAGGAAGCGAATTCGTACGGGACGGTTCAGGTCTCCTGATCCCTGCTGATAAGGATCCCCCGATCGCTTCGGCGTGTAGTCCGATAAGGATGGCCGCTCACTCATGCGTTCTCGCTGCACCGCCAGGTCGCAAGCATCTCGATGTCGGTAACCGTGGCCGGCTGATCCAGGGCGATGCGGATCTCGTTCGGACCCTGGCGCAGACAACCGCGATCCTCGATCGGTGCGTTCACGAACGCTTCGGCCAGGAGGGGGTGCTTCTCGAAGACCGCGGGCGAGCCTTTTACGGGCGCCAGGTCGCTCGTCGGCAATCGGGTTCCGTTCACCTCGATGGTGGCGACGACGCTCGGCGCGATCCGGCGGAGGCCGGCGCGGAGCACGCACCGATCCAGCAGCGGTGCGGTCCGCCGATCGTCGAAGTCTTCCCCGATGATCAGCGTGAACGTCTGCGGCTGATCCGCCGCCAGGTCGGCGGGGAGCTGCTTCCGGAAGCTCACCGGATGGTCCGAGAGCCAGGTCGACTTGGTGATGGCGAAGATCTTGTCGGCGCGTCGCAGGCACGCGGGCGCGGCCAGGTCGCGAAGCATGCGATAGAGCGTGTCGGCGTGAGCCGTGCGATCCAGGTGCAGGTTGTAGACGGCCAAACCGTCGACGCCCATTCTCCAGTAGTTGGCCGCCGCGCCGCGCATGCGACGCGGGCTGATGATGGGGCCGTGCTTCACGTAGGGGGCCGGGGGTACCGCCCGTTCGATGTCGAACGGCCAGGCGTCGAAGTGGCTCGGAAACAGGCTCGGGTGCACCCGGCAGCCGTGCGCTCGGGCGACGTCGACCACCGAATCGATCGGCATGTCATAGGTGGCGAAGTAATGGCTGGCCGGAATCACGACGTCGATCAGCTTCTGCTCGATCCACAGATCAACTTCGAGACCGACGCGCCGGCACGAATCGAGATCCGTGGGCGCGCGAACGAGCAGCCAGTGCGGCCGGCCGGAGGCTTCGGACATCTGCTGCAGCCGGGCGCGGACGCGGCGCACCATGTCCGTGACCAGGTGACCGCGTGCCGGACCCTCGCCGTCGGGAAGGAACACCGGGTGGCGCAGGAAATCGAGCTCGATACCGTCGACGGTGTCCGCGAAGCGTTCCAGGATCTCGTCGATGAGGTCCATCCTGTACTGCCGCACCACGTCGTGCGTGAAATCCGGCGCGTGCTCGTACCAGGACGAAATCTCCTTCGGTACCGACCGCACGACCAGGTCCTGGTGGTCGAACCAGAACTGCGGCGTCAGCGGGCTCTGCAACGGGTCGCATGTGAAGTGCAGATCGTTCATGCGCACCGACGGCAGGAAGTGCAGGCCCGCCTGTCGCGCGAATTCGCCGATCACGCGCACCGGCTCGAGCCCCGCATCGATCA
>NYZC01000128.1 GCA_002686995.1 Phycisphaeraceae bacterium
CAGAAAAGACGGCCGAACAGCGGCTCACGGTTTCCTCCGTTCCGGAAAGCGGCCAGAATTTCCGGAACGGGGGCGGTCAGAATTTTCGGAACCCGCACCGTGCCGGCCCGCAGCCCACAAAAATCGAAAATTGTGGGTCGCGGGGCCCTTCCCTCCGATAAGAACGTCGACCGGAGGCATGGAGGCCTGCTAGAATCGACCTGAATGGCACGTCCGATGTCCAAGAGCAACAAGCAGGCGGGAAAGGTCCTGCGGAGACTCGACGGTGACTCCGTACACATCATTCACCCGGACCGGGCCCGGCCTGCGCTGCGCGCCGTCGCGCGGCCGTTCCCGTGCCGTCAGCGCGCGTACGGCTCACACGTCAACGGCCGCCACAAGCTGGGGTGAATGGGTAACGAGCGCCGCGTGGCGCGGCGCATTACTGTCGGTCTGACACGGCATTGCAGAGCGCGGCCCGCTTGTGACCGGGCGCCGAAACCGTTATGATGTCACGGACAATCACGTGAGGAAGCCACCCGACGGGGAAGACGTATCATGTTCAAGATTTACGTGGGGAACATCAGCTATAAGACACCCGAGCAGACGCTCGCGAAGCTGTTCGGCACCTACGGTCTCGTCGACGAGGTGATCTACGTCACCGACGACGAGACCGGCAAGCCCCGCGGATTCGCGTTCGTGCTGATGGCCGACGAGAACCAGGGACGCGCCGCGATCTCGGCGCTCAACGGGCGCCCCGTCAACGGACGCCGCCTGGCCGTCAGCGAGGCCACCCGGAGGAAGAAGAAGGTGAAGGAAGCCGCGCCCCGCCCCACCTCGCGGCGCCCCACGCGCGGCGCCCGTGCGAACCGCTTCAGTTCGCGCCCCATGCGGCGCGACCGAAGGTAGCGCGGGCTGCGCGCCCACTTTTTTTTCTTTCGATTGAATCGCGTCAGCTTTCGGGAAGCGCGTAGCGCCCCGAGTGCGTCCGGTCCTCGGCCTCGAACGGAGCCTCGCGACCGGTGACGGCCTTCACGATCTTCCCGACGTGGGCGTGACAGTTCTCGATGAACAGCCGGAATCGAACCTGGGTGCCGGCCGCCACGGTGCCGGCCACGTAGACGCCGGGCACGTTCGTCTCCATGGTTGACGCATCGAACGCCGGCGCGCCGTTCTCCCCCTTCAATTCCACGCCCGCCATCTTCAGCAGAACGGGATCCATCTCGTAGCCCACCAGCAGAAGCACGAAATCCGCCTCCACGCGGGTCGTCGCTCCGCCCTCCACGGGCGCGAGGTCGACGTGCTCCGCCGTGATTGCAACGGGGACCGTCTGCGGGTGAAACGCGATCCGCTTCGTCTTGATCA
Organism: Phycisphaeraceae bacterium; assembly: GCA_002686995.1. Classification (GTDB taxonomy): domain Bacteria; phylum Planctomycetota; class Phycisphaerae; order Phycisphaerales; family Phycisphaeraceae; genus NYZC01. The sequence continues at coordinate 1,345 of NYZC01000128.1, forward strand.
GCATCCTGATCTCGGGGCTCAGCCAGTACTTGACGCTCTGCTCGTCGAACCAGTCGCGCCGGTAGCTGATCGTCACGTCCGCGCCCGTCCTCTGGCAGCGGATGGCCGCCTCGACCGCGGAGTTGCGGCCGCCGACGATCAGCAGGCGCTGGCGGAAGTACCGGTGCGGATCGTCGAAGTAGTGGCTGACTTGCGGCAGGTTCTCGCCCGGGATGTCGAGGCGCCGGGGGCGGTTCATGTCGCCGGTCGCCAGCACCAGCCGGTCGCAGCAGTAGTGCCGCACGCGGCCCGATCGCAACGCTCGCACGTGAATCCCATCGGCATCGCGCTCGATCGTCGACACCGGTTCGAAGGTGCGGATGTCAAGCTCATAGCGGGTCACGACGCTGCGCAGGTAGGCGAGGTACTGCTCGCGGGAAGCCTTCTCCTGATCGGCGGTGACCAGCGGCATGCCCGCGATGGCGATGCGGTCCGGACCCGAGAAGAACCGCACCTGCCGCGGGAACCAATCGATGGTGTGGCCGATCTGCTTCGCTTCGAGGTGGACGTAGTCGACCCCGAGCAGCTTGAACGCCGCGGCAAGCTCGATCCCGATCGGGCCGGCCCCCACGATGATGTTCGGCACGCGCGTCATGGGAGCAGACCCGGCGTCCGGCGTGATCCCAGAATCAGGAATCGAAGTTTCCGCATCACTCCCACTCGATCGTCGCCGGCGGCTTGCTCGAGATGTCGTACACGACCCGGTTGACGCCCCGAACCTCGTTGATGATCCGGTTGCTGATGTCCGCCAGCACGTCGTACGGAAGACGGGCCCAGTCCGCCGTCATGAAATCCTCGCTCTCGACGGCTCGGATCGCGATCACCTGCTCGTGCGTCCGGCTGTCGCCCATCACCCCCACGCTCTTGACCGGCAGCAGCACCGCGAACACCTGCGCGGTCTTGCGATACTGGTTCGCCGCGACGATCTGCTCGAGCAGGATCTCGTCGGCGTCGCGCAGCAGGTCCAGCCGCTCCGCCGTCACCTCGCCGATGATCCGCACCGCGAGCCCCGGCCCAGGGAACGGGTGCCGCCACACGAGCGACTCGGACAGCCCCAGCACCTCGCCGAGTCGCCGGACCTCATCCTTGAAGAGCTGCCGCAGCGGCTCGATCAACTCGAAACCAAGCTCCTCGGGCAGTCCGCCAACGTTGTGATGAAGCTTGATGTTCGCCGACGCCCCGCTGTAGCCGTGACCCGACTCGATCACGTCGGGATAGAGCGTGCCCTGGGCGAGGAACGCGGGCTGCCCGGTGGTCGACAGGTCGTCGGCCGCGTCCCGGAACACGTCGATGAAGCAGTGACCGATGCGCCGCCGCTTCTCCTGCGGATCCGTCACGCCCGCCAGCTGCGACAGAAAACGGACCGTCGCGTCGACGACCCGGAGGTCGACCTTGAACTGGTCACGGAACGTCGCTTCGACGAGCTGTCGCTCGTTCTTGCGCAGGAGACCGTTGTCCACGAAGATGCAGGTAAGCTGGTCGCCGATCGCCCGGTGCAGCAGCGCCGCCACGACCGACGAGTCGACCCCACCCGACAGCCCGCAGACCACGTGATCCTGCCCGACCTGCTCGCGGATGCGCCGCACCTGGTCCTCGAGGAAGTCCGTCATGTGCCAGTCGGCCGGGCATTTGCAGATCCTGAACAGGAAGTTGCCGAGCATCTCGGCGCCGTGGGGCGTGTGGGTCACCTCGGGATGGAACTGGACGCCGTAGAACGGCTGCTGACGATGACGTACCGCGGCGTAAGGGCAGGACGTCGTCCGCGCGAGCGGCAGGAAATCGTCGGGCAGATCGCTGACCTGGTCGGCGTGGCTCATCCATACCGACGTCTGGGTCGCGACGCCGGAGAGCAGGTCGCTGTCGTCGGTGATGTCGAGCACCGCCCGACCGTATTCACCGCCTGTGGCGGCCCGGACCTGCGCCCCGAGCATCTGGCAGGCGATCTGCATCCCGTAACAGATGCCGAGCACCGGCACGCCGAGGTCGAACAGCGCCGGGTCGCATGTCGGCGCGGTGTCCTCGTACACGCTGGACGGGCCGCCGGAGAGAATGATGCCGCGCGGCCGAATCGCCTTGAGCGATGCGAGATCGACATCGGGCCGCGCCAGGACGCTGAGCACGCCGGCATCGCGGACTCTTCGGCAGATGAGCTGTGCGTATTGAGACCCGAAATCGAGGACCGGCACGACGCGGCCGCGCCAGGTTTCCGGCACGTCGCTGAACTCGTCCACGACGGTGGGCGCTTCGGTGGGGTCGTTCATCGGTCCATGATAGCAGGCGGGAGTCGGGGTCCGGGTGTCGGGTGTCGGGTGTCGGGTGCGCGTGTCGCGCTGCATCCGGCATCGGGGGGCGGCGCATCAGACCCGCGGGCTCACGCCGCGCGGTTCGCAGGACGGGTGGCGTACCGCGGGCGTCAGCCCGCGGGTCTGGTGGCATGGGGGTCTGATGTCGGCCGCCCCCTCAATCCCCGGCCCCTCGCACCATCACCTTCTCATGCATCTCCGCAGGCGCCGCGTCGAGCGCCTCGGCGATCTGCTGGTCGTCGAGGTGATACACGTGAATCGAAAACCCGATCTGCGCGTCGGGCCGGCGATGGACGCGGAGATACGCGCACAACCGGGCGAAGCGCAGATGCTCGAACTCCCGAACCAGGTCGCGCCATTCGTCGGGACCGCGATCGGCCAGCAACGCGCGCCGCGCCGACGGGTCGTCGCGCGTCGCCATCAGCCGGCGCACCTCGGGCCGCAGCGTCTGGTATGCATGCTCGTACGGTGCGCACCACGGACCGCGCGGCCCGACGTACAGGCAATGCAGCATCGTGGCGCTGATGCAGTAGACGCCGGCGCGCAGCGGTCTCGGCTCCGCCACGCGAAATCGAGGCATAAACGACGGCAGCGACAGGAACTGCAGCCCGTGATATTCCGGCACGGCGGTCCCGAAGAAAGACAGGTAGACCCGCGCCGCGTCCGGCTCCTGCAGCCCCGCCCCGTCGAGCCAGGACTTGAGCGCGGGCAGGTCCTGACCCCAGTCGAGCGAGCTGTCGACCAGGTGCGTGTATCCGCGCGATGGACCACCGGCCAGCGTGTTGAAGCTCGCCAGGTAATTCGGCCACGTCTTCAGGGAGACCGCCGCCAGGGATGCGATCATCATCGCGATCGCGGCGGTCGACCAGCGCCGCGCCGGCGCGGCGCGGACGAACGCAGTGTCGAACCATCGGACCGCGGCCCCCGACATGACGAACAGCACCGGGTAGATCGGCAGCAGGTGGCGATGGCCGATGTTGAGCGAGCTGGTGAGGGAGAAGCCGCCGTACACGAGAAGCAGCACCCAGAGCGGGGCCGTCCGGTACCAGAGCGGCGCATCGGGTTCGTCCTCGAGCGCCTCGCCGGTCGCGTCGCGCCGACGAAAGGGGAGCGCCGCGGCGGCCATGCCGAACAGCAGCAGCATCGGCGAGGGCGTCTTGTAAAGGAAGGCAAGCGGGAAGAATCGCCACCATCCCTCGAGGCTGTACTCACCGTCCAGGTAGGCGATTCGGCGCTGGGTCGACCGTCGCGCGTAATTGAATCCGTAGAGATAAGCCTCGGGAAGCAGGCGATGATCCCGCGCCTTCTCGACGGTCGCGGCGATGAAGCCGCCGTCGTCGACCGCAGTCCAGTCGAACTCCGCCGCCGCCGGTGACGGCGCATCGGGATGCCGGGCCGCGTACCGGAATCCGTACGCCCCCCATACGACGCCGAACGTGCCCGCGGCGCACAGCACCGCGGCCGCAAGCAGCGCGACGGCAGGACGTGCGCGACCCTTGATCCGGCGCGACGGCCTCCGCGTCCAGCCGAGCCGTAGCGGGCGCCCAAAAGCAATTCGCACGACCGTGAGCAATGCGGCCATCGGCAGTATCAGGACGCCCGACATCTTGCTGAGCAGCAGTCCCGATACGGCGAGCACGACACCGGCAATCGTCAGCGGCGTCATCAGGTGCATCGCCCGCCACGTCGCGCCGACCGCCAGAACGAAGAACAGCGCGGTGCAGACGTCTGCCGTCACCAGCGGACCGTGCGCCAGCAGCGTCGGGCTGAAGACCGCGGCGGCCAGCGCGATCATGCCCCCGCCGGTGCCGAACAGGCGCCACGCCCAGACCAGCACGAGCACGCAGATCGCCGTGCCCCACAAGGCGTTCATCGATCGGCTCGACCAGAGCAGCGTCTCGACGCGCTTGCCCCGGCCGTAGAAATACTCGTACGAGCACCACCCGATGTCAGCGTCGCGCCAGCCGTCCTTCGCGGTGTCGATGAAGCCGTAGTAAAGCGCCGGCAGCGCGGCCCACCGCTGGGACAGCATGCCGCCCTCGGGGTTGAGGCGGTAGTCGTGGGTCCACCAGAACGAAACGCCCGCGGTGAGATGCGGGCGCTCGTCGAACGTGGTGCTCTTGAGTCGGACACTTGAAACCGCCAGACCGAGATGCAGGACGAGAAGCAGGCCGACGAGGCTGTAGCGGGCGAGCGGAGGGAAACGCATCAACTGGGAGTCTGGCGCGCGGCGTCACGCCCCGGGGGTGATTGATTATGGATTGTCGATCATTTGCGTTTGTTAATTCGGAGCGCTTTGCTCTTCGGTGGCGGTCGCGCGCGATTCGGCCGGCTTGCCGTCGCCCTTCGGCGCGCCGTTGGCGGTCACCGTGCCGAGCACGCCGGGAAGCTCGACCCCCGCCTGCTGGGCAAGCTCGTGCATGGGCGGGAGCGAACCGATCAGGCTGCGCAGGAACCCGGCAGTGGAACCCTGGTCGCCGCCCTGGCCGCCGTCCCAGACCGTGATCTTGTCGATCCTCAGGTTCGAGATCGCCTTGACCTGCTCGGCGACCAGGTCGGGGATCTTCTCGATCATCAGCAACGTCGGCGCCATCTGCTTCTGGTCGCCGCAGATCCGGATCAGGTTCTCGTAGCCGGCTGCCTTGGCTTCGAGCACGGCCTGCGTACCCTCGGCCTCGGCGTTGTAGCGGGCCAGGACCGCGTCGGCTTCGCCCCTCGCGATCCGGCGCCGCTTCTCCGCTTCGGCCTCGGCGTCGATCTCGACCTTCTTGCGCTCGATCTGCTGCTGGGCGATGACGCTCTTCTCCAGGCGCGCCATCTCCTCTTCCTTCTCGGCGAGCAGCACGTCACGCGAGGAGTTGGCCAGCGCCACGTCGCCGCGCCGCTTGGCGTCGGCCTGGCGCTCGGCGAGCGTCGCCTCGTAGTCGACGATCTGGGCCTTCGAGGTGTTTTCGCCCTGGATCGCGTCCGCCTCGAGGGCGGCAACCTTGATGCGCTGCTCGGCGTTGGCCTGCTTCTCGCCCTCGCTGGTGCGCGCCTGCTGCTCGGCGACGGCGACGGACTGGTTGCGCTTCGACTGGGCCTCGCCGGCGATGCCTTCGGCCTCGAGCTTCGCCACCGCGATGCGCTGGTTGCGCTCGGCCTCCTTCTTGCCCGCCTCGGCCTGGGCCACCTGGCTCGCCACCTCAACCTCGCGCGCCCGTTCGGCCGTGGCCTGGCCGATGGAGCCGGTCTTGTCCGCCTCGGCCACCTCGATCTTCGCCTGGTTGATCGCCTCGGCGGCCGCCTTCTTGCCGATGGCCTCGATGTAGCCCGACTCGTCGGTGATGTCGCGGATGTTCACGTTGATCACCATCAGGCCGATCTTGTTCAGCTCGAAACCCACGTTCTTGGTGATCAGCTCGAGGAACTTCTCGCGGTCCTGGTTGATCTCCTCGATCGACAGCGTCGCGATGACGAGGCGAAGCTGGCCGAGGATGATGTCGCTGGCCTGGCTGGAGATCTCGCGCTCGGACAGGCCGAGCAGGCGCTCGGCCGCGTTGTTCATGATCGCCGGTTCGGTCGAGATGCCGATCGTGAACGTCGACGGCACGTTCACGCGGATGTTCTGGCGCGACAGCGCGCTGGTGAGGTCGATCTCCAGCGTCATCGTCTCCAGCGACATGTACTGGTAGTCCTGGACGACCGGCAGCACCATCACGCCGCCGCCGTGAATGCACTTGGCGGCGCGGCCGCTGCGGGTCTTTCCGTAGACCACCAGGACCCGGTTCGACGGGCACCGCTTGAAGCGCGTGACCAGGTAGAGCCCCAGCGAGATGATGATGAGCGTAGGAATCCCGATGAGGATCATCGGCTCGAAGCCCATCGCCGCGAGGATCAGCATGTTCATGGCAGACCTCCTTTTACCCGGTTATTCCGGTTCAACCACCAGCGTCTCGGGCGCCCGCACGTCGACGACCCTTACCGCCTTGAACGATTCGATCGCATCACCCGTCGAAATCGCGGTCAGCGTCTTGTGCCGCCCTTCGACGTTGATCTGCACCTTGCCCTGACCATCCCCCTTCGCCGGAATGCGCATGTAGACCTGGCCCACGCTGCCGATGCAGGTGCGCACGTCGTACCGGCCGACCTCGTTCAACTTGTGAAGCTGGTACATGCCGAACGAGCTGAAGAGCATCAGCGAGAAGCCGAACGCCGACGCGATCAGCGCCGAGACGAACGGCCCGAGCCCCCAGTCCATGCGGCAGAGCAGGCCGAGCCAGCCCGCCCCCATCGAGAACGACAGGATCGACAGCATCGAGAAGATGCCGAAGCCGCCGTCGTGCACGTCGACGTCGCCGTCGGCGTCGACGCCGAGATCGAAGTCGCCGCCGTCGTCGACGCCGAAGACGAACATCATCACGAGCCGGATCAGGAACAGCGCCGACCCGATCGCGCCCATCACGAAGTAGACCGTGATGTCGGAGAACCGCTCAAAGATTTCGTCGATGAACGCGATCAGGACCATGTCGCGATCACTCCCGACGCACCGCCGGAGCGCGGCCCCCACGACCGTGTCGAGCGCTGCTGTGCGGCTTTAGTCTAACAGGGTGTCGGGATCCCGGGTGTCGGGTTCGAGGTTCCGGGGGCGCGGAGCCGTCAGGACGGTGCTTTCCCATCGGCGACGGACGCCGCCCCCTACGGTTCCACGCCCAGGATCGTCCCCTTGCCGTCGTCCACGGACAGCAGCCCGACCAGCGCGCCGTCCTCCCGCGACATCACCGCCGCACCGGAAAGATCCGCGTCGAAGGCCAGCGCGTCGTCCACCTCGTAGGCCGCCGGGCTGCTGCGACGCAGGCGCACGGCGCCCACGAGCACCGGGGCGGTGGCAGCATCCGTCACCACCACGCAATCCTCGGGGTTTTTCATCATGCGGCTGGCGTCCAGGCTCCAGGCGGTCGATCCCTGGTGGTCGATCATCAGCCGGACCAGCCCCTTTCGCTCCTCCGGCTTCAGGTCGGCCAGCGCGTGCGTCTGCCCGTCGATCTCGATCTCCCCTTCCTCGTTCGCAGGCACCAGGTCGGACGGCCCGATCAGCCCGCCCTCGACCGGGAGCAGCCAGCCCTTGCTGCGCTGCTCCCGCTGGATGACGCGACCGCTGCGGCGGATGACGGTGATGCGCACCAGGTCAGGACGGAGTGTGCCGGCCGGAAGCAGTCGGGTGCCCACCGGCAGCGACGGCCGCCATCTCAGCCACCGGTTCTCCGGCCGAGCGTGGAGCCTGAAACGCTGCCCGTTGCGCACGCCGCCTCCCGGCGGATCGGGTGTCGCGAAGGCGATGCCTCCGTCCAGCAGCGCCTGCAGCGATTCGAGCTCGAATCGGACGCCCTTCAGTCCGACCTCCCACGCCGCGCCGCTGACGTTCCAGAACCGGCTGTCCTCGCGTACGAGCATGGCGAAGCGGGGCTCGATGTAGCCGCGCACCTGCACCGTGCTCGCATCGCCCGCCAGACCGACCGACCGCACGACGCCGACCCTGACCTGGCGGTAAGTGATCGGCGCCCCGGCGCGCAGGCTGCCGCGCTCGGCGCTGTCGAGCACGATCTCGAGACCGTCCGGATCCATCGCGGCCACCACCGGCGGCTCGTCGAGCGCGACGAATCGGCGCTGCGGCGGACCGTGTCCCGGAATGACCTCGACGTAGTGCGATCCGGCGAGCGTATCGAGGCCGCCCACGCCCGTGATGCTGACGCGCGGACGCACGACCCAGAAGCGACTGCCGGCCCGGGCGATCGATTCGGCGCTGGGATCGAGACGCGCCTTGACCACGACCTCGTCGAGGCCGGTTCCAAGCGACACGTCGATGACCTCGCCGACGACGATGCCGCGGCACCGCACGGGGGCCGTCGGCTTGATGCCGTGACCGTGCGACATGTTGATGGTGATCACGGGGCCGTGCTTGACGACGTAGGTCATCACGAGCGCGACGACGAAGAGCAACGCGGCGACGGGAAAGAGCCAGACCCAGCGCCGTGACGCCGCGGGCCGGACCAGGGCCACAGGCGGAGAGGTCGGATCGTTCGCGTCTTCACTCATGAATGCACCCGGAGGTGATTCTGCGGCACGTGATGCCAATGTCAACCGCGAGCCGGATCCGGGTTCCGGGTTCCGGCGTAGAATTGCCCCGATGAGCCCTTCCACCCGCACTGATCGGCAACTTGCCATTCACGGCGGACCGATGGCCGTCCCCGAGCCGGATCCGTCGTCGTTGTTCGACTGGCCCATCGTGACGGAAGAGGACGAGCAGGCGATCGTCGGCGTGCTGCGCCGCGGCGACATGTCGCGCAAGGGGACGACGATCGAGTTCGAGGAGGCATGGGGAAAGTACCTGGGCACGACGCACAACCTCGGCTACTGCAACGGCACGGCGGCGCTGATGGCGGCGATGTGGGCGGTCGGACTTCGCCGCGGCGACGAGATGATCGCGCCCAGCTACTCCTACTGGGCGACGGCGCTGCAGTGCCTTAACCTCGGCGCCACCGCCGTCTTCGCCGACATCGATCCGGAGACGCTCAACATCGATCCTGACGATGTCGAGCGCCGGATCACCGAGCGCACGAAGGCGATCACCGTCGTCCACATCAGCGGCTACCCGTGCGACATGGACCGGATCATGGCGATCGCGGACCGACACGGGCTGAAGGTGATCGAGGACAACTCGCATGCGCACGGCGCGCTGCACAAGGGCAGGCTGACCGGATCGATCGGCCACGTCGGCGCCATGTCGATGATGACGCGCAAGAGCTTCAGCATCGGCGAGGCGGGAATGCTCTCGACCAACGACCGCTCGATATGGGAGCGTGCGATCGCGTTCGGCCACTACGCGCGCCAGGCCGAGTCCGAGACCGATCCCGAGCTGTCGCGCTATGCGGGCATGCCGCTCGGCGGGTTCAAGTTCCGCATGTGCCAGTGGTCGTCGGCCATGGGCCTGGTGCAGCTGAAGCACTACCCGCGACGCATGGCCGAGATCGACCGCGCGATGAACCGCTTCTGGGATCAGCTCGAAGGGCTGCCGGGATTGCGGGCCCACCGCCCGCCGAAGGGCTCGGGCCTGACGAAGGGCGGCTGGTACTACCCGGTCGGCATTTACGACGCCGATGCGCTGGGCGGTCTGCCGATCGAGAAGTACATCGAGGCGGTCCGGGCCGAGGGCAGCCCGGCGAAGCCCGGGATGACGCGGCCGATGCACCTGCATCCGGTCTTCCAGGACGCGGACGTCTACGGCGACGGCAAGCCGACGTCCATCGCGTTCACGGACCGCGACGTGCGCCAGGGCGCAGGAGCGCTGCCCGTCACCGAGCGGATGCCCGGACGCGTCGTGACCGTCCCCTATTTCAAGCACGACGACGCCGACGCCATCGCACGCCACGCCGACGCGTACCGTAAGGTCATCGAGCACGCGGACGAGCTGGGGGACGGGCGGTAAGACGAGATGCGGGGGCGCGAGCGGCGCCGCCGTCATGGCAGTGCCGCACATCAGACCCGTGGGCTGACGCCGGCTGACGCCCACGGTTCGCCAGACACCTGCGAACCGCGCGGCGTAAGCCCGCTGGTCAAATGTGCCGTACCGTCGTGACGGCTGCGCCCCCCGGAACCCGGAACCCGAGACCCGGAGCCCCTCTTGATCATCGACTCCCACCAGCACGTCTTCTGGCTCGGCCGCGACGACAAGGGCCTCGTCGGCGACCTCGACGCCGAAGGCATCGACCTCGCCTGGCTGCTGACCTGGGAGGTCACGTGCATCGAGGAGCACGACAACCGTCCGGACTGGTACGAGCACATGAACCCGGCGCAATTCCGCCGCGACGGGTCGCATCCCGGAATCACCCTCACCGACCTCATCATCGCCCGTGACCGATACCCCGACCGGTTCGTGCTCGGCTACTGCCCGCACCCCGCGGTCGGTCACGCGTCGAAGCTCTTCAGGGCCGCCTGGGACGTTCATGGCGTGCGCATCTGCGGCGAGTTCAAGTGCCGCATGCTGATCGACGACCCGCGCTGCCTCGAGCTTTTCCGAACCGCAGGCGAGCTGGGCGCACCGGTCGTGCTCCACCTCGACGTGCCCTACCTGCCGGACGAGAACGGCGTGATGCAGTACTTCCCGCGATGGTACGGCGGGACCGTCGCGAACCTGGAGCGGGCGCTCCAGGCCTGCCCCGACACGAACTTCATCGGCCACGCGCCCGGCTTCTGGCGCGAGATCAGCGGGGGCGCCGACACCGAGCCGGGCACCCGGCCGGGCGGACCCGTGCTGCCGGACGGGCGCCTCTACCGACTGTTCGACACCTATCCCAACCTCTACGCCGACCTCTCCGCGACCTCGTGCCTCCGCGCCCTCGATCGCGACCCCGAGCACGCGCGGAAGTTCATTATTCGCTTTGCCGACCGGCTCCTGTTCGGCCGGGATCATTACGGCTCGGACCACCGGCAGCTCCTGTCGACCCTGGACCTGCCCGAAGACGTGACCGCGAAGGTGTACGCCGGAAACGCGCAAGGGCTTGCGCCGGCACCGTGAACCGTATCCGCGGCTGCGGTCGCTGGCCACGGCCCTTGAATCGTGCGGATTCATGCCGCGCCCCGGCGCGGGGCGGGCCGCCTCCCCGGTGATCAGAACTTCGGGTTCTCGATCGGCTTTCCGCCCGCAGTGGCCGAGTCGAACGCGTAGAGGGTCACGCGTGTCGCGCGCCACACCTCCTCCTGCTCGATGCCGCACGACCGACCGTGGGCGAGATCCTCGATCAGCTTCGTGTCCCACGCTTCGAGACCAGGCACGCCGGTCACGTCGATCGGCTGCGCCCGATCGTCGTTCGTCCAGAACTGGTTGATCATCTCGTCGCCGTGGCGCATTTCGATGCGCCCTTCCGTCCCCTGGATCCAGATGCGCGAGTCGCCGAACCTCTTGAACGACTGGGGCGTCAGCCAGTCCGCTTGGATGTGCGCGAGGATGCCGCCCGGAAAACGCAGGTGCGCCTGGGCGAAGTCCTGGAACTCTCCGTGTGCCGGCTGCGACACATTCGTATGCGTCGCGCAGATGTACTCGGGAACGAGGCCCGTCATCCAGCAGCACACGTCCGCGTAATGCGAGCCGACATCGATGATGCATCCGCCGTTCTCGGCGCGCGTGAAGTGCCACGACGGCCGCGTTTCCGGGTTCAGCCTGTGCGGACCGCAGCCCACGAGGTGCACGACCCTGCCGATCCGTCCCTCGTCGATCATGCGCTTCGCGACCTGCACCGCCGGATGCCCGCGATACGGGTAATAGGTGATCACCGGCTGCCCGTGCTGCCGCTGCGCCGCGATCAGGCCGTCCAGCGCCTCGTGCGTGACCGCCAGCGGCTTATCGACCAGGACCGCGGCGCCGGACGAAAGCGCTCGAACCGCCAGGCCGGCGCGGTCGCACGGCACGGCGCCGATAATGACGAGCGCGGGATCGTGGCCGAACGCCTCGTCGAGGTCGGCGATCCCCCGCACGCCGAGTCGCTCCTGCGCCGCTTCGAGGCGCTGCGGGTCGTCGTCCCAGACGCCGACCAGCGCGCAGTCGCGAGCGTGCTCGACGGCGTTCGCGATGCCGAAGACGTGAGGATGAGCGGTGCCGACGACGAGAATCTGCTTTGCCATGGGATGCTCCGTGTTGCCGCGAGTTTAGCGGATCAAACGGCGACGAAGCATCGCGCCGCGGGCGCGGAGGTCGCGCCGGATGATGTGTTGTGCCGGATCGAGCGGTGCTGACGGTCGCTCAGAGCATGCGGCCCAGCGGGATGAGCAGGGCCGCGGCGGTGAGCAGGCAGATCGCGAGGAAGCCGACGGCGATGGTGACCCCCAGCGCCGTATGCAACCAGTCCACCTCGTGGCTCGCCAGACCGGGAAGCTTGCCGCTGCAGCGGCGGCAGGAGATCGTGAACCGCCACACCCGTTCGTTCATGCAGTGCCGACAATCATGACGTTCGGCCATGACCACCTCTCTCGATTTCCGCAACCCCCCGACCGCATCGTTTCCGTTTTTTTCTGCCTCCGCCGACCGGTCCGCCCCGGACCCTCGGCACCCCAATCCAATCCGTCAGTCGAACGCCCCAATTGTACCGCAAACCCCGCTGAAGGCAAGTCTTGCCGGCAATGCTGCAATGCTACGGGTGCATGACGGCTGACGCGGGCATGATTCAGATTGCTCCAGAGGATTGGGTGGCTGGGGTCGAACGCAGCCACCCACTCTGCGAACGATTCAAAAGGGACCCGCGACAGCTGTCATGCACTGCAATGCTACGGGGCGTCGCCATCCTCGGCGGCAGGCGTCATCAGGTAGGGCCTGCCCTCCTCGTAGAGCGCGAGCCGCTTCTGGACGGACCCGATGAAAGGCCGGAAACGGCCGCGACTGGCCAGGGCGATCGCCTGGCGGGCCTTCCGGACGGCGATCTCGAATTCGCCGTTGGCCGCGTAGGCCGCCGCCACCGTGTCCAGCAGCACCGGGCTGTCGCCGCCCTTCATCTTCGAGACGCGATCGATCAGCTCCAGCGCCCGCGGGGGATCGCGCAGCTTGTCGTCCGGCGTCGTCGCGTAGATCCAGGCCATCTTGATCCACGGCTCCGGGTAGGTGGGCAGGAGCTCGGTGACCTTCGAATAGTGGACGAGCGCATCGCCGCCCCGCCCCAGGGCGAGCAGCGCCCCGGCGAGGTTGAACCGCACCTTGGGATCGTCGGGGTCGAGGCGGAGCACCGCCTGGAAGTGGTCGACGGCATCCCCGTAACGCTGCAGCCGGAACAGGACGTTACCGAGATTGTTCTGAGCTTCGAGGTGATCGGGGTCGGCGGCCGCGGCCATCGCGTAATGCTCCGCCGCCGCCGCGTCGTCCCCCTGCTCGGCCAGCGCGAGACCGAGCTGGTACTGGGCCGCGACGTGCCAGGGGTTCAGCTCCACCGCCTTCCGGTACGACTCGATGGCTTCATCCATCCGGTCCGTGTGATGCAGGGCCTCGGCCAGCTCGGCGTGCGTCTCGTCGAAGTCCGCCTTCTTCCGGATGGCACGGCGCAGATGCGTGATGGCGTCGCGGTGCATGCGCTTGGCATTCAGCGCGCCGGCGAGGTAGGTCTGGGCGAACGGATCCTGGTGATTGAGCGCCAGCGCTTCCTTGAAATACGAGATCGCCTTGCGGTCGTCGCCCAGCTCGAGGTTCGACCGCCCCAGGTAGATATGCGTCCGCCCGTCGTCCGGGTCGAGCTCGAGCCACTTCTCGTAGCCCACGATCATCATCAGAAGCTGCTTTCGGCGGTGACTCACCTCCAGCGTCTCGAAGTTCGTGCTGCCCACCATCACCTGCAGCCACAACTCACCGCGCTCCTGGTCGGGGCCCGTGCCGTAGACCAGCCGCTTGAGCGTGTCGTCACCGGCCGAGAGGCTCGTGGAGGAGTTGTCATAGTCGATGTCGACCTTGATCACGGCGCCCCGCGGGAGGTTCACCGGCTTGGCGAAGCGATAGGAGCCGTTCCATTGCAACTGCCAGTTCGTCACGCGCAGCAGCCACGTCATGCCGCCGTCAGGCAGATCCGCCCAGAGGTCGATGCTTCTGCCCCTCGCCCCGATCCTCGGCAGGATGCTGAGGACCTGGACCGGCACCGGCAATTCGTAAGCATCGGCGACGCTGGTCCCGGTGCTGCCCGGCGGAATGTCGATGTCGCGCGAACCGATGCTGACCACCAGCGGGCGTCGGCTCGGCTCGTCCGCTTCGTACAGGCCGACGCGAACCGTCACGGGCTTCGGGGTGGCCGACGGGGCGAACCGGACCTGGGCCACGAGATCGGTGCCCGGGTTCAGCGACCAGATCGTCGAGCCGCCGGTCGACGAGGGTTCGCGGCCGGGCACGAATTGCAGCGGGTGTCCCGGGACGTAGGTCGTGCCGTAGGCGAGCCGGCCGCCGAATCCAGGCCCGTCGTCGGACGCGTCGAGATGACGCGAGCGCTGGGTGCGGTCGATCAGCACGACCACTTCCTGCACGGCCCGTGGATCGCCGTCGATCCGCAGGTCCACCGCCCGGATGTGCATCGCCTTGTCCAGGCCCGTCCTGAAGACGAAGTTGCGGACGCTCTCGACCCCGGCCGTCGGCGAGTAGGGCCCGTCGGTTTCCAGCTCGAGATCGGGCGGTCCGTTCGGCCACGGCCGGAACACCGGTGTCGCCGGAAGGTCGGAAGGATCGCCTTGGGCGGCCCCCTCGCGGACCCACTGCTGAATCATGCCGATCTGGTCCCCGCTCAGCAGTCGCGCCCCCTCGAACTCGCCGTAATCGGGATTCGGCGACCAGGGCGGCATCAGGCGGTCGAGCGTGACCTGCTCGATCCGCTCGGCGCGCTGCCGGACGTCGTCGTACGTGAGCAGCGCGAAGGGCGCCGAACCGTTCGGACGATGGCAGGCGACGCACTGGTCGAAGATGATCGGGGCGATGTCCTTGCTGAACGAAAGGGTTCCCGCCGGGCGTTTCTCGTATCCCGGAAGATCATTCGACTCGGAGCAGCCCCAGGCCGACACGAGAACGACGGCCGCCATCAAGAGGCAGGGACGCATCATGTTCGAAGTGTAATCCGCAGAATGACCGCCGCAAGGAGCCGGATCGAGTTTCGGGTTCCACGCCGCGGCGCAATCAGACCAGTAGGGATACGCCCGGCGAACATCGATCGTTCGCCTCCCGACCCGAATCCCCGCGAAGCCGCACCGAAACACACGGATCCCCGGAACCCGAATTCCGAACCCGCATACAATCCGCCTCGGTCCACCACCTCGGGAGACGTCATCCATGCCGCATGCCGCCGAACTGATCGTCGACGCCAACGCCCACCTCGGCGAGGGCCCGATCTGGGACTCGCGCCGCAACGTCCTGATCTGGCTCGACATCCTCGACCGAAAGATCCACCACTACGACCCGGCTTCCGACCGCGACGAGTCCGTCGAGGTCGCCTTCCGCCCCACGGCCGCGGTGCTCCGCCGATCCGGCGGCCTCATGCTCGCCACGGACGAGGGGCTCGGACATTTCGACCTCGACACGGGCAGGTTCGATCCGTGGGCCGACCCCGAATCGGACATCCCCGCCAACCGGTTCAACGACGGTAAATGCGACCCGGCCGGCCGGTTCTGGGCCGGAACGATGCAATTCCACGCGCAGGGCGACGTCGGCGCCCTGTACGTGCTCGACACCGATCGAAGCGTGCGCAGGGTGTTCGACGGCGTGACCTGCTCGAACGGCATCGCGTGGAGCGCCGATCACTCGACGATGTACTACATCGACTCGCTCAAGCGCACGGTCGATGCGTTCGACTACGACCTCGACAGCGGGGCGGTCTCCAACCGCCGCACGCTCGTGAAGATTCCCGAAGGATTTCCCGACGGCATGACCCTCGACACCGACGGCAACCTCTGGGTGGCTGTGTTCGACGGGTTCCGCATCGCGTGCTTCGAGCCTCGAAACGGCGGCCAGGTCGACCAGGTCGACGTGCCGGTGCCACAGGTCACGGCGTGCTGGTTCGGCGGTGAGGACCTGAGGGATCTCTTTATCACCACCGCCCGCGAGAACATGGACAACGCGACATTCCAGGAGCATCCGAGGTCCGGCGGCCTGTACCGCGCCCGCCCCGGCGCCACCGGTCTCGTCGCCGACCAGTACGCGGGCTGAGCGACGCGTCGAAAGTCGCAAGTCGAACGTCGGCGCGTTCGTCAGGTCCATGCGGGAAGTATCAGGTGCCAGGTGGGCGCGACGGCTCCGACGTCGGTCGGCCCGGAGTCAAGCCGCAGGCGCCCCGACCCTTCGACCTTCGACCTTCGACCTTCGACCTTCGACCTTCGACCTTCGACCTTCGACCTTCGAC
>NYZC01000129.1 GCA_002686995.1 Phycisphaeraceae bacterium
CGCCGCGAGGCGTCCGGTCCGAAAAATCCGTGTTCATCCGTGTTCATCCGTGGTTCTTCAACTTCTCGTCACCGTGACAAGAAGTGACGGGGGAAGAATCTAAAGCCCGATCATCTTCGCCATCGTCTTGAGCTTCTCGCCGAGCGACATTGGAGGCGGATCGGCGGCGTTGTGATGCAGCACGATGATCGTCTGATCGTCGTCCGCCGGGGCGCCCGAACGATGCGCGGCGATGGCTTCCGCGACACGGCGGCTGACCGCTTCGGGGTTGTTCGTGTCGATCCCGCTGACCAGGTCGAGCAGCCCCTGCTCGCCGAGCATTCGACCCTCGGGATCGCTCGCCTCCACGAGCGCGTCGGTGTAGATCAGGATGAGATCGCCGCGCCCGAGCTTCACGGCGAACTGCACGTAGTCCGTCGGCTCGATGATCCCGAGCGGCAGGTTCACGGCGTCGCCGTCCGAATCGGAGGTCTGGTCAAGCAGGGTCCACGCGCCGGTGTCGTGGTGAAACCACAGCGGCCGCGGGTGACCGGCGTTGCAGACGACGAGGTGATCCGTCGGCGTGTAGTAGCTGGTCAGCAGCGCCGTCGCGAAACGACCTGCCTCCTGCAGCCGCGCGAACTCGCGGTTCAGCGCGCGGGCGAACTTGGTCTGGTCGAGCGTGTTGATGTGCTTGCGCATGAGCACCCGCAGGCGCTCGGCCATCTCGTCGACGACGGCGCCATGCCCGGACACGTCGGCGACGGCGAACCGCGACAGGCGCCCCGCGCCACACACCGAGACGTAGTGCACGTCGCCGCCGCGGGTGTCACCCTGGAACGGGTCAGTGTCGACCCAGACATCGATGCCCGGCACGGACACCGAGTTGTGAAACGACTCGTGGCCGCTCCAGACCTCCATGCACTGGAGGGTCTGCACCTGGGGTTCCGCGTCCGGATTCACCTCACTCTGCGCTGTCGTCATGGCATGTTCTCGCTTCGAGGACCGTGATGCATAACCGCGGTGCGACGCCGATCATTCCCGGGACCGGGTTTCACGTCGCAACTCGAATCAGATTCATCCGATCATAGGTCATGCCGGAAGGTCGAAGGTCGAAGGTCGAAGGTCGAAGGTCGTACGAACGCACCGGTCGAACGCCTGAACACAGAACCCCGAAGCAGGCGCAATCGTATCGATGATCAGAACACGCAGAATCACAGTGCGCCGGATGGTTGCGCTCGGCCTCGCAGACGTTGCGGTTGTCTGACCCCTGGTCTCAATCCGCCGAGAGCGCGGGAAAGTGCGCGGCCGCGCCCACCGGACCGCCGCCAAGCTCGGAGAGGATCTCCAGCAGCGTCTGCCAGAGATACGCCCCGTAAGAGTAGTCACACCAGATCCGCCAGGCGCCGCCCGACGCGCCGTGCGGAATGATCGTGCACGACACGCCCGCGACGCGCGACATCACCAGCCGACCGGGCTCCACGTCGTCGAAGTCGACGCCGCAGGTCTGAGCCATCACCTCGCGCGCCGACCCGCCCGACAGCAGGAACGTCGCCGCCTGGCGCTCGAGCGCGTGCACGCCGGCGACTGACTCGGCGAGTCGGCGCTGCAGGAGCTGAAGCGTGCGGTTCACGATGCCGCTTTCGATCAGGAACTCGTCGCCGGCCACCTTCGCGACCACCCCGCCGTCCATGTCCGCGACCTCGTAGATCGCGCGCGGCGAGGGCACGTTCTGTCGCGTGAGCCATTCCGCCGCGCCTGGACCCTTCACGCCGAGCTTCGCCAGAACGCTGAGATCGCAGAGGCCGCCTTCCTCGAGCCGCGCGCGCTCGCGGTGAGGGTCACCGTAGTCCAGTGCGATCGCTCCGTCGTCGAGCCGACTCCAGCGGGCGCCGAGCGCGTCGAGCTGATCGTGGACGGGGCTGTGGACGAGGGCGGTCATTCTGGGGTCGGGGGTCGGGGGTCGGGGACAATTCTATGCTTTAGTATTCGTTGCGGATCGAGATCAACAAATGGGCGTTGACGCAGATCGAATCAAGTCGTTCGACGATATGGAGGTCGAATTGGTGTTCGCCGATCGTTGCACGATCCAGGGCCGAATCATTGAAACGATGCACCTCGACGAAGGGGGTGATTTCGTTCTCGAAGTGACTGCGGTCATGTGCGATTCCAATGGGCATGTTCATCCGGTACCCGGTGATTGCATCAACATTCGATTGCACGATCTGCTGAGCGTGGAGCCAGCCCCTAGACCCTAGACCCTGGACCCTTCCCTACATCTCCTGCCGCTTGTTCTCCGGGTCATAGAACGGGGTCGCCACGACCTCCGCGTCGACCATCGCGCCACCGTCGATGCGGATCGCGACGCGCGTGCCCGGTTCGACCATGTCCGGCTCGACGAACGCCAGGCCGAGGGCGCGGCCCAGCGTCGACTGACACGCGATGCTCGTCACGCGCCCGGCAATCCGGCCGTCGCGAATGATGAGGTGGCACTCTTCCGGAAGCTGCGACACCGGATGGTCGGGCCTGAACGCGATCCCCACGATCCTGCGCGACAACGGCCTGTCTGCGATGGCCTTGAAGGTGCGCTGACCGACGAAGAACGGCTTGTTCTTCCCGATCGCCCACGCCGCGTCGACCTCGAACGGCGTCGTCAGCGCGTCGGTGTCCTGGCTGACGATGATGTGCCCCTTCTCCAGGCGCAGCAGGCGCTGCGCCTCGACACCGAACGGCGCGATGCCGACGTCGCGGCCCTGGTCCATCATCGCCTGCCAGACATGCCGCCCGTATGAGGCCGGCACGTGGACCTCGTAACCCAGCTCTCCGACGAACCCGACGCGCATCAGCAGTGCCGGCGCGTCGGCGACCCGCCCCTCGCGGAAGCCCACGAACGGAAACGCCTCGGCACCGAGGTCGATGTCGGTCAGGGGCTGGAGCACCTCGCGCGATTTCGGCCCGGCGATGTTCATCGCGGCGTAGCGCCCCGTCGCGTTGACCAGGCCGACGTCCAGACCCCACATCAGGCTGTCGCGCTGCATCGCGCGGAAGAACGCCTCCACGCCCGACGTCGTCGCCGTCAGGTAGAAGCGGTCGTCACTTCGCCGCGCGACGATGCCGTCGTCGATGACGACGCCCGTCTCGTCGCAGGCGAGCACGTAGCGGCACCTGCCGACCTGCAGCTTCGTGAACCGCCCGGTGTACGTGCGCTCGAGCATCGCCACCGCGTCCGGTCCGAAGACCTCGATCTTGCCCAGCGTGCTCAGGTCGATCAGCCCCACGTTGCGCCGCACGTTCATCGCCTCGGCGAGGATCAGGTCGTCACGACCTGCCGACTCCGACCCGTAGTACTCGGGGCGCTTCCAGGCCCCGACGTCCATGAGCACGGCGCCGCGCCGCGCGTGCCAGTCGTGCATCGGCGTGTGCCGCGCCGGCGTGAAGCGACGGCCGGCCAGGTGGTTGAGCGACACCGGATGATGGAACGGCCGCGAGGTGGTCGATCCCGTCTCGTCGATCGAGCGCCCCGTGCGACGGGCCAGGATCCGGATCGCGTTCATGTTCGAGTGCTTGCCCTGGGTCGGCCCCATGCCCACGGTCGTGTAGCGCTTGAGCAGCTCGATGTTGTCGTAGCCTTCCGCGATCGCGTTGTGGAAGTCGGCCAGGTGCAGATCCTCGTCCAGCTCGACGAAGTTCTTGGCGTGCGCGTGGTCGTAGATCGGATAGGGATGGCTGCGCGCCGTCTGACCGCGCCGCGCGTCCGCCCCCGCCGCGTCGGCGTCGCCCATCCCGAGATACGACGCCGCGGCGCGACCCGCTCGCAGACCGTCCGCGACCTTGTCCTCGAGCTCGAACACGCCGTTGACCCGACCGGCCGCGAAGACGCCTTCGGGCATCCGGTCGGGCACGAACTGGTGCAGCCGGTCGTCGTATCGCAACCGCCCGCCCGCCTGGTAAAGCAGGTCGACCGTCGGCGCCCAGCCCACGCTCATGACGATGCCGTCGCAGGAGATCTGCCGCCCGCGGTCGAGGTCCGGCCGGCCGGTCTCGTCGAGACGACAGACGGTCGCCGCACCGACGGCGGCGCCCGATGCCGTCGCCTCGTACACCACGTGACCGCGACACACTTCGATGCCCGCGTCACCGACGCGACGCGCCAGCGGCCCCGGCTCGCCGTCCTGGCGCAGGTCGGCCACCACCGCCACGTCGATGCCGACGTCGCACAGGTCGAGGGCCACCTGGTAGCCATCCGCGTTCGCGGCGAGCACGACGGCGCTGCGGCAGGGACGGACCGCGTAGCGACGGATGAGGCGCTGCGCCGCCGACCCGAGCATCACGCCCGGAAGATCGTTGCCGCCGAACACCGCCGGCTGCTCGTAGCAACCGGCGGCAATGAGGATCGCCCGCGCCCGCATCTTCGTCAGGCGCCCGGCGTCGACGAGCGCGATCCAGTGGTCGGCGTACCAACCTGCAGCCTGCGTCGCGGTGCGCACCTCCAGGTTGGGCAGCGCCGCGGCGCGATCCAGAAGCTGCAGCAGCGTGTCGCGCGCCGCGGCGTCGGCGCCGTGCTGGTACCCGAGGGTCCCTCCGGCGCGGGGCATCTCATCGACGACCACCACCCTCGCGCCGCGTTCGGCGGCGGCGACGGCTGCCGAGAGCCCGGAAGGCCCCGCCCCGACGACCAGCAGGTCGCACGCGTCGTACCGCTTCGGCGTCGCCCGCGGCCGATCGGCGCGGTTGATGTGCCCGAGCCCGGCGACCTTGCGCATGCTCCGCTCGTAGATGGGGAACAGGCGGCGCGGCGAATAGAACGCCTTGTAGTAGAACCCGACGGGCATGAAGCGGCTGAACCACTGCGTCACCTGCAGCCGATCGCGCCGCACACCGCCGGCAGTGTTGGTCGCCCGCACGTCGAGACCGTCACGGATCGCCAGCTCGTCGCCACGCTGGTTGGGGCGCTCGTCGTCCTCGACCATCACGTTGACGTCATGGCCGGCGAGGCTGTAGACGCCGCGCGGGCGGTGGTACTTGAAGCTGCGCCCGAGCACCCGTTGACCGGCGGCCCAGAGCGCGCTGCTGAGCGTGTCGCCGAAGAAGCCCTCGTACGACTCGTTCTCGAAGCGGAAGCGCACCGGCGCCGCACGGTCGATCCATTCACCGTCCTGGGGGGTGAGGCGATCACTCATCGGTCGCGGGCGGCCTCTCGTACAGGTAGGTGCGGACGAACTCGTCGGTGACGACGGCGCGCTCGGCGACGAACCAGGTGCCGCTGGCGATGTGGTACCACCACTCGCGCCGGATCCCCGGCTCGCCAGGACGGTTGAACACGTGATCGGCCCACTGCGCGTCGCCGACGGCATCGGGGTCGGGCATCTCGCGCACGGCGCCGCCGTAGGCGAACTCCTGCGCCGGCCGCGGTCCGTTGATGGGACACTCGATGATCTTCATGAGACTCGTTCGGGTTCGGTCCGATTTCGTCGGATCTTCGCTGCGGTGTACGGTGTTCGGCGAATGGTACGCACGCGCCTGGAGCCCGTGCTACCTTTCCGCGCCGCCCCATCCGTGTTCATCCGTGTTCATCCGTGTTCATCCGTATTTCCGTGGTCCCATCTAATGTCCCACCGATGCGGCGCCCTTCTCGCCGACCAGGTCGTACCTTCCGAAGCGCGACAGCGAGAACGGCCTGATCAGCTCGTGGTCTTCGTGGCGCGCGATCGTGTGCGCCATCGTCCAACCGGAGACCGGCGTCGCCTTGAAGCCCCACGTGCCCCATCCCGCGTCGATGTAGAACCCCTCGATCGGCGTCCTGCCCATGATCGGCGAAAAATCGGGCGTGATGTCCGACAGCCCCGCCCACTGCCGCATGATCTTCACCTCGCCGAGGCAGGGAAACAGGTCGAGCAGATGACCTGCGAGCCCCTCGGCGAAGTCGAGCGTCGACCGGTGGGAGATCAGCTCCGCGGGATCGAGCGACGCGCCCATCACCAGCTCGCCGCGCGTCGACTGGCTGACGTACAGGTGCAGCGACGCCGACACGATGATGTGGTCGAGCCACGGCTTGAGCGGCTCGGTCACGCACGCCTGCAGCGGGTGAACGACCAGCGGCGTGCGCAGCCCCACCATCTTCGTGATGTGGGTCGTCCAGCCGGCGACGGCCGAGAGCACCTTGCGCGTCCGGACGAATCCCTTCGTCGTGTGGACGCCGGCGACCCTTCCGTCCTCGATCTGGATGCCCGTGACCGGCGTCTGCTGGTGAATCTCGACGCCCCGCCGGCCGGCGCCGCGCGCGAACGCCCACGCGACCGCATCGTGGCGCGCGATCGCGCCGGGCGGGTGGTATAGGGCGCCGTGGATACGGGACTGGTGGCCGCACTCCAGATCGATCTCGGGACACGCATTCCTGATGAACGCCGGATCGACGACCTCGCTGTCCACGCCCAGGTGCCGGTTGACCTCCGCCCGCCAGCGCATCGTCCGCAGCGACGACTGCGAATGGGCGAGCGTGAAATGACCGCGCTCCGTGTAGAACAGGTTGAACTTCAAGGCGCGGGACAGGTCGGAAAAGAGCTCCACGCTCCGGTCGTAGAAGGCGACGCCCTCGGGCGTCAGGTAGTTCGAGCGCACGATCGCCGTGTTGCGGCCCGTACCGCCGCCACCGATGTATCCCTTCTCCAGCACGCACACGTTCGTGATGCCGTGCTCGTTCGCCAGGTAATGCGCCGCGGCAAGACCATGCCCACCTCCGCCGATGATGACGACGTCGTACTCGTCCTTCAGCCGCTCGGGCGCCGCGAACATGCGCGGCTCCGGGTATCGACGGTTCAGCGCGAATCGCAGAAGGCGGAAGGGCATGAGGAAGGTCGAAGGTCGAAGGTCGAAGGTCGAAGGTCAAAAGTCTAAGGTCAAAAGTCGAAGGTCGCCGGGAGGGTTCCGCGCTGCGACCTTCGACCTTGGACATTCGACATTCGACCGACCCCCGGGTTAGAAGAACGTCAGGTACTCGTTGATCTCCCAGGACGTGACCTGGCGATCGTACGTCTCCCATTCCTGGATCTTCAGGTTGACGAACTCGTCCGCGATGACGCCGAGCGCCGAGCGGATGACCTCGTCCTCGCGCAGATTGTCCACCGCCTCCCAGAGCGACTGCGGCAGGATGCCGACGCCGGAGTTTCGGATCTCCTCGAGCGGCCGTTCGTACATGTTGCCCAGGTTGGGGTCGCCGGGATCGAGTTGGCGCTCGATGCCGTCGAGGCCGGCCGCGACGTAGGCCGCGAGGGCAAGGTAGGGGTTGGCGGCCGCCGACACGGTCCGGTCCTCGCAGTGGCCGGGACCGGCCGTCCGGATCATCTGCGTGCGGTTGTTGTCCCCGTAGGTGATGAACGCCGGCGTCCAGGTGAAGCCGGAACGGCTTGAATAGATGCCCGAGCCGAGCTGGAGCCGCTTGTAGCAGTTGACCGTCGGGCTCGTGACCGCGCACAGCGACCGGGCGTGCGCGAGCACGCCGCCGAGAAAGTGGTACGCGAGCTTGCTCAGACCGAGCCCGCGCCCGTCGGATTCGTCCAGGAACAGGTTCGCGCCGCTCGACGCGTCGGCGAGGTGGAAGTGCACGTGCAGTCCGCTGCCGGTGCGATCGCTGAACGGCTTGGGCATGTGCGTCGCGATCGCGCCGTATTTCTTGGCCACCTGCGAGGTCGCCATCTTGAAGAAGATGATGCGATCCGCCGTCGTCAGCGCGTCGGTGTAGTCGAAGTTGATCTCGAACTGCCCGTTCGCATCCTCGTGATCCGTCTGGTACACGCCCCAGCCGAGCCGGTTCAACTCGCTGCTAAGCTCCTGGAGGTACGCCATCGCGGGCGCCATCGAACGGAAGTCGTAGCAGGGCTTGGCGAGCGAATCGACGCCGTCGGGGTCCCACGGCTGAATCGAGCCGTCCTCGTTGCGCGTCACCAGGAAGTGCTCCGGCTCCATGCCGACGTTGAACACGTAACCCTTGTCCTTCACGTCGCCCAGCACGCGCTTGAGGTTCGTGCGCGGACAGAACGGATAAGACTGCTCGTCGACGAAGAGGTCCGCGGCGAACCGCGCGGTGTTGGGCTGCCAGAAGATCGGCGTGTACGTGTCGAGATCGATCCGCGCGAGCATGTCATGCGAGTGCGGGCCCTGGCCGACGCCCCACACCGCCGCGCCGGCGAACCCGGCTCCCTCGTCGATGGCGGCGTCGAGGCTCGACACCGGCACCATCTTCACCTTCGCCGACCCGTGCATGTCCACGAACTGCACCAGAAGGAACTCGATGCCGTCCTGCCGGAGCTGCTGCTTGATGTGATCGCGAGTCGCCATGGGAATGTTCCTTCCGGGGTTCGAATCGCGGCGAGCGCCGCGGACGCCAGCAAAGATTAGCGTCTGGACCTGTCGACGCAATTTCGGATCGTCGGATCGCCTGCGGCGCGCGGCCCCTTCGACTCCTCTGACACGCCGACTTTCCGACCTTTCGACGCTTCGACGCTTCCGCCTTCCGGTTGGCCTACCATGACCCGATGCGCTCCCGTCGGGAGCCGTGACTGGAGGATGCTCGATGAAACGGACCCCCGCCGTCGCCGCTTCGATCGCGATCGCGTTCGCCATCGGCCTGGCGGCCTGGGCCTCGCCGATCCTGCCCCCCAAGCGCGTCATCTCCGACCTGACGATCAGCGTGGCGAACGTGCGCCAGGTCTTCCTCGACATCAAGGACCTGCCCGAGGCTATGACCGATCTCGGATTCAAGAGGGAGAAGATCTTCGAGAAGTGGAGCGAGCAGCTCGAGCGCAGCGGCCTGGGCCTGGTGCAGGAGCGCGAGCTGGCGCCGACGCTCGTCCTGGTGCCCACCATCATCACCGACTCGGACGCGCCAGGTTACAACTCGTTCCTGCTCTATCTCGCGGTCCAGCAGCCGGTCGATGTCCCCAGCATCGAGTCCACGCTGCGCCTGCCGACCTACAGCGACTTCGTCATCGGCCTCGAATCGGATGACACGCTGCAGGAAGCCATCGACATCGGCCTCAGGCAGCTCATCGGCAAGTTCACGCTCCAGCGCCGCCTCGCCCACGTCTACTGGAAGAAATACCTCAAGGACAAGTGAATGGCTGACGCTTGATTCCTGATCCGGCAGGCGCCGAATCAGCAATCACCGATCAGGGATCAGCTAACTCCCAATCGGGGCCATCGGCTCCGTGACGTTGACGCCGTCGCCGGCGTAGGGGCTGCTCGACTTCGGCGCGAGCCAGCGCACTGCGTTGGCGAGCACCCTCTGCACCTGGTCGTGATGGTAGATCGGAAAGGTCTCGTGCCCGGGGCGGAAGTAGAAGATCGCGCCCTTGCCGCGGTGGAAGCAGCAACCGGACCGGAAGACGTTGCCCCCCTCGAACCAGCTGATGAAGATCAGCTCGTCCGGCTCGGGGATGTCGAACAGCTCGCCGTACATCTCGGTCTGCGGCAGGTCGAGGTGATCGGATAGACCGTCGGTGATCGGGTGACCGGGCCGCACGTTCCAGAGGATCTCGCGCTCGCCGCAGTCGCGCCACTTGAGCATGCAGGTCGTGCCCATGAGCAGCGTGAACGGCTTGGATAGGTGGCCGGAGTGCATGGGGAGCAGCCCCATGCCGCGGAGCACGCGGCCACGGACCTTCTCAGCGATCTCGTCGCGGACCTCGTGGTGAGCGCCATGCCCCCACCAGGTGAGCACGTCGGTCCGTTCGAGCACCTCGTCGGTCAGGCCGTGATCCGGCTCGTCGAGGGTGGCCGTCCCGACCTCGACCGCCGACCCCAGCCGGCGCCGCAGCGCCTCGGCGACGACCGCGTGCATGCCCTCCGGGTAGATCGCCTTGACCGCGGCGTTGCTCCGTTCGTGGCGAAACTCGTTCCACACCGTCACGCGAATGGGCTTATCGGACATCGGGTGCCTCCTGGCAAGGTTGATGAGCCCGGCATGATAATGATGCGGCAGGGCCGGACAACTATCGTCGCCAATTCGATCTTCCGATAGAAACCAGGCGGCAGGCCCGCGATCGGGCAGGCGGCCGCGGAGGGCGACGCCCCCCGCCACCGTCCCCACCCGGTGGCGATCGGCGACGAATCCGTGTAAGATTATTGCTGATTGGCGGTTACACGAGCCGCGACAACGGAAAGGAGAACGATCCCATGCCCTTGGGCCACAATCGCGTACTTGGAGAGCAGAGCAGGCCCGCCGAGGCACGGCCGCACCGCGTCGTGCTCGCCAACTGGCCGGCCACCATCGAGGATCCGCGGACCGAGACCTTCGAGTCGGTGCTGAACCACGTCGCGTCGCACGGATACGAGGGCATCGAGTTCAGCCTCGACGCCATCGGCAAGTATTTCCCCGGCGACTCGAAGGCGGTCATGGCCCGCAAGGTCGGACGTGCCGTCTCGGAGATGGGGCTCGAGTTCGTCGGATCGACGCTGCACCGCACCGATGCCCAGGCCCGCGCGCGGCGATGGCTCGGGCGGTTCGTCGACGACGCGAAGCTCGTCCAGGATGCCGGCGGCGCGTTCGCGTCGGTCCAGTTCTTCCTCGACGAGGACTACCTCAATACCGGCGGCGCCTACCGCGACGACGACGAATACCTCGAGTGGTGCGCCGACTGCGTGACGCAGATGCGCGACGCCGCCTGGGGCCTGGGCATGAACTTCTATCTCGAGGTGCACATCGACCGGATCACCGAGGACCCCGCGGCCTGCTGCCGCATTCTCGACCTGGCAACCTGCGAGCTCAACGGCGACATGTCGCACTACCTGGCCCGCGGCTTCCTGCGCGGCAAGCACGTCGAGCGGGTGCTCGCCCACGTCGGCCATACGCATGTGCGCCTGGCCCGCAAGCTGGGCGACCTCTCCGCCGCCGCCGAGGATCCGGCCGCGGACTGGGCGGAGGGCGGCGTGACGTGGCAGCTGTTCGACTTCATGAAGCCCGCGCTGGACGGCGGACTGTCGTCGCGCACGATCGCCGGCGAATCCGGCCCGCTTCACCTGGTCACCGATCCGCTGACCCAGGACGCCCTGCTCGTGCCGCTCTGGCGCGCCATGGCGCGCTACGCCGACGCCGCGGCCCAGGGTATCGCCCTGCCGATCTCATCCCCGGACGACCTCAAACCCTGGGGGTAGGGGGAGGAGAGGGAAGGAGCGAGGAGCGAGGAGCGAGGAGCAGGGAGCAGGAGGCGGATTGCGGACCTCGCTACCTGTTCCCGGCTCCCCGCTCCCTGCTCCCCCCGGCTGACAGGACGGCGATCCCCGCGACCACCAGCAGGCCGCCGGGAATCTGAAGCGGTCGCAGCACCTCGCCGAGCACGATCGCGGCAAAGCACGCCGACAGCACCGGATGCATCGACCGGATCAGGCACGCGACCGACAACGGCAGGTCGGACAGCGAAAGGAAGTACAGATACCAGCCCAGGAACGGCCCGATCGCCGCGCCGGCGACGATCAGGCAAACGAGCGGCCACGGAGGCCATCGCAGCTCGCCGGAGAGCGCAACCCAGGCCATCGCCAGGACACCCGGCACCATCGCCCGCGCCAGGACGAACAGCCACGGCGCGACGCGCGCGGGCCGAAGCTTCCCCGCCACGTCGATCGACGTGGCGAACATCGCTCCTGCTCCGACGAGCGCCGCGCCGCGCCACTGGTTCAGGCCGCGGTCCGCGGTCAGAAGAAAGGCCGCCAGGCCGACGACGGCGGCCACGAAACCGGCGCTCTGCAGCGCGCTGCCGCGCTCGCGCAGGGCGAAGCGCCCGACCAGGTAGGACAGCACGATCGACAGGCTCATCACGAGCGCGAACACCGGGGCCGTCAGGTACCGGACGCCGTGGAAGATGCAGAAGGCCGACCCCACATGCGCCAGCCCGACCAGCCCGAGGAAACGCCAGGATCGTGCCGCGCCGGCAAGCGCCCCGCGATCGCGCACGACACCGAACAGGCAGGACCATCCGGCGGCCGCCGTCAGCCACAACGCGATGAATACGAGCGGATCGACATCGCGGTCGTACACCGAGTAGCGCGCGAACACCGGAATCGTCGCCGTGAACGCCACGCCCGTAAGGCAGCAGGCGAAACCGCGCAGCCGGTGTGGGGCGGATGTCGTGGGCGCGGCGGTCATGGGCAGCCCCGACACCGACCATCCGACGTTCCGGATTTCCGATGCTCCGACCTCACTCTTCGCCGCCGCCCGATACCGCGGCGACCAGCGCGAGATCCGTCTGCTTCACCGAAGTGGCGTCGAACTTCTTCGCCGACGCGATCATGCGGGTCAGCGCGGCCGCCGTCGTCATGGGGGGCTTCGCGTCACCCTTCTTCGCGCGATGGAATCGCACCGGGTTGATGCGGGCCACGACGTAGGTGCGCAGGTACGGTGACTTGAACCCGCGCTGCTGCAGGGCTTCGATGATCCGCTTCACCTCGGCGTCGATCGCCACGAGCCGCGCCGCAAATCCCTCGCGCTGCCGCAGGCTCGCAGGCAGCGCGCTGTTGCTGAACCGGTCGACCTTCTTGAGAAACGGGCCGTAGGCTCCGCCCGCGAACCGCTTGTTCTGCTCGTACACGATGCCGAGCGTGATCAGCGACGCATCCTCGAACTGCGCCGCGAACGACGACTCCTTCGTCCGCGGGCTGCGCTTTGCGAGGCTCCGCGCCATCCGGATCACCTCGAGGCTGCGGTCCTTCAGGTTATGGGCCTTCTCCGTGTTGAGCGCGAGAATGCGAAACGCCAGGTCCTCGTCGGACGAGACCAGCGCCGTCACCTGGCGCAGCCCGAGCACCTTCGCCGCCGCGAGCCGGTGCCGCCCGTTCGGCGTCCAGAGCCCGCCGTCCTCGCCCCGGATCACGATCAGCGGGTCGAGAAAGCTCCCGCTCTCCTCGATCTTCTGCGCCAGGCGCTTCGTGTGCGTCGGCGACAGGTCGCGCTGGAATGGTGTCGGCTGCACGGCGGCGATCGGCAGGGACGCGAGCAGAATCGGCCGGCCCGATAACGGCTCGCGGTAGGCGCCGATCGCCGTGCCGCCCGCGCTCTCGACCTCGGCGACGAGCGGCGCGGTCTGCCGGTCGCCCGTGTCCAGCCGGACCTCGTCGGCCGACAGGCCGCGCTTCTCACGGCGCGGCGCGATCCGCTTGCCGGCGCTCGCCTTCTTGCGCGTCGTCTTCTTCTTGGTGGTCTTCTTCTTCGCCATGCTGCGGCCCCTTCACCCACCCCGAGAGCATAACGGATCGATCGCCGCGGCCGCGGCACGTCCGGATAATCCCCGGCATCGGAAACGCGAGTAAAAAGGGGAAGATACCTGTCCGATACGGTTACCATGCGTCGTCCGAGGGGTTTCACGCTCATCGAGCTGGTCATCGTCATCGTGGTCCTGGGGACCCTGGCCGCGGTCGCGATGCCCTTCTACTACGACCACAGCGACGCCGCGAAGCAGGCCGCCGACGAGGGGTCGCTCGCGGGCATGCGCACCGCACTGCACCTCACGTACGTGAACCATCGCATGACGGACGCGCCGGCGTCGCAATGGGTCAGCGACGTCGATGACCTCGCCGCCGTGATGGCCACCGGCAAGCTTCCCGAGGGCATCACGGTGATCAATCCGACGCGCATCCAGGACCAAAGGTGCCGGCGGTACGACCTGACGGCCGAGACCGCCTCGAGCCCCGCGACGCTCGACTACGTCAACACCTGCGGTGGAGGAGGCTCATGACGCCGCGCCCTGCCACCCGCATCGGCGGCACGGCCGGCCCGTGGATCGGCGCCCTTTTGCTCGCGCACTACGCGCTGCTGGTCGGCCTCAAGGCCCAGTCCGGCACGATGCAGGAGCTGTGGTGGAACTCGCACGTCTCGCTGGTCGTCGCGGGGATCGGCCTGCTGGCCGGCTCGACGCTGCTGGTCACGGTGCCGCTGACCGCGACGCTGATCGCCCATTTCGCCTGGGTCGTCGACGCCGCGATCGGACTCTCGACCGGCACGTTTCCCCTCAACATGAGCGCCTACCTCGCCCAGACCGGTCCCCTCACGTGGATCGGCACCTCACATCACGTCTACCTCTCGCCCGTCCTCCTGGCGGTGATTCTGCGGCACGGGCACTACCCGGCGACGACGATGCCGCTCGCGCTGCTCATGATCGCCGCGCTGACACTGATCAGCCGATACGCGCTCGATCCCTGGCGCAACATCAACTCTGCGTTCATCTTCTTCCCCACGGTCCGGCACCCCATCAACACGTGGATGAACCGACAGGACGCGCTGACGTACCTGCTCGGTCTGAATTATTTCACCGGCGTCGTGCTCGTGCTCCCGGTAGGGGCGATCCTTCGACGGCGGTGCGCTGCGCGACTTGCCGGCGCGGGGAAGAAACTGGCTATCAATGACGTCGGCGCCTATCCCACCCGGTCCAGCGCCAGCTCATACGCCTCGTGATAGCAGGTCGCCAGCCGGCTCCAGTCGAAAAGACCGCTGAACTGCTCGACCTCGTTGCGTTGGGCCATCCGCTCGCGACGATCGAGACGGCAGAACTCGTGCAGGTGCTGCGCCAGCGCCTCGGACGCGTCCTGGAATCCGCGGTGACGCCGATCGAGCACGAGGATGCCGGACGGATCACGCTGGGGGTGAAGCTGCTTGAGATAGGACCCGAAGCCCGAGAGGTCGCTGGTGACCGCCGGCACGCCGAGCGCGATCGACTCGAGCGGCGTGTAGCCCCATGGCTCGTAGTAGCTGGGAAAGATCCCGAGGTGGCACCCGCGCACGAACTGCTCGTACTCGATCGCGAGCAGCGGGTTGGAGGTGCTGATGAAGTGCGGGTGGTAGATCACCTTCACGCGGTCGTGCGCCTCGTTCCACAGCCGGCAGGCCCGAAGCTGGTTGAGCACCTCGTCGTGCTGATCGTCCTCGAGCACGTGCGTCATGATGCCCGGGGGCACGTCCCGGCGCCACGCGGCGATGGCGCGCCGCAGGCGCAGGCGCCAGTAGTCCTCGACCAGGGTGTCCAGGTCAGGCGTCCGGCCCTCGGCCGCGGCGAGGAACAGTCGCTCGCCGACGTCCTGCTTCACCGCGTCGACGCACGTGCGGAACTCCTCGAGCATCGCCCGCGACTGCAGCGCCGCGACATCGATCGAACGGACCGGCCGGCGCGTGATGATGAACGTCACGACCGTCACGTCGAGGTCGCTGTGCATCAGGCGCTGGTTGAGCCGCGCCAAGGCGTCGACGGTCAGGTCCATGCCCTTGTTGCGGTACTCGAAGCGCCCGGAGGTGAAGAAGTAAAGGGTCCGCTCGAGGTCGAACGAGTACGACGGGAAGAAGTGCCCGATCGTGAACTCGTGGATCTTCTCCTTGTACTGCCGGTGCAGGTTGTGGAACTCGTGCAGCGCGGTGAAGCGCTGGATGTTCAGGCCGTTCGGCAAAAGCACGTCCGGGCGCCGGCCGAGCAGGTGACGGCATTCCTCCGCCGTCACATCGGACACGGTCGTGAACACGTGCGCGCCGTGGGCCGCGGACTGCTCGATGCGCCACTGCGGCTCGACCTGGTAACGGGTCGCCTCGGCGCCCGGGTCGTACGTCGGCAGGTGCTCGTAGAACCACTCGTCGTTCATGGCGAGGAAACGGCCGAGCAGCGTCGCGTGCGTCGTGAAGACGATCGTCCCGGGCCAGCCGCTCTGGCGCAGCATGGGCACCGCCGCGCCGGCCATCCACTCGTGGAAGTGCGCGACCACCGGCCGCCCGCCGTCGCTCGTGAGCTGGAACATCAGCTCGCGGCAAAGGTCGCCGAACGCGGCCACGTTGTTCAGCAGCTCGTCGTCGCCGGGCAGACCGATCCCGTGATCGGACCACAACCGGTACTTGATCTCGTGCAGGCGTCCGAACGCGCCGAGATGATCCAGCAGGATGACATGAGGGCGGCCGTCGACCAGCCATCGTCCGAAATGCGCGTCGACGCCCAGCTCATGGAGCCGGGCGACCGCCTCGCCGAACGGTCCGGCCAGAGGCGCCGGCTCGAACTCGAGCGCGACCGCCTGCGGCAGGAAGGGGCCGACGAGGCAGTATCGCTCGCCCCAGCGGGCCTGCATCGCGCGCACCTTGGACTGCAGGACCGTGTAGATGCCCCCGACCTTGTTGCAGACCTCCCACGCGGCCTCGAGCAGGAGCGGCTCGCGCTGCGTGCCCGGCCGTCGGACCGACGCGGAACGCCCTGTCACCACCCCGGTCGTCTCCTGGTTCATGGTCGTCCGCAGATGGAAAGGCGTCGTGGTGAACCCGCGAAACGGTCGTCTTCTCGGGCCCACGCGGCCTGCGGAATGCGTCTCGTCCGTCTCACGCTCATCGCATCGGCAAATGAGCGGGCGACGTTGAATCGAACGGCGAAACAGAAGGAGAACCCTGTCCTTTTCGGGACAGCATTCGCGTGCGGGTCGTCGGGATGAAGGGGGATCAGCGGGCGCGGCGCCGGGTCACCGCGGACCCCAGCGCCGCCGGGCCCAGCAGGCTCAGCAGCGCCGCGGCCGGCTCGGGCGCCGGCGCG
>NYZC01000130.1 GCA_002686995.1 Phycisphaeraceae bacterium
ATCGCCGTGGACGGCGCCCAGCTCACGTTGTTCGACAGAAACGGCATGCCGGTCGTGTACGGACCCGCGTCATCGAACAGATCGAAGATGACCGGTCCGCTGACGCCTTGGGCCACGAGGTCGTTCACGGCGTCGGTCAGGCTGGTGTAGTTCGTGCCAATGGTCGGCGCGAGCGGGTTGATGGTGTAGAGACCGATGAGCGGCTGGGCTGGCGCCACGGTCGCGATCGCAATGAAGGCGATCAGGCTGAGAGTTCTCACGGTGCGATCTCCGGAGCGAGGCTGGGGAACGTCCATCACTTCGGCGCCGAAGTGACGCCGGGCTATCTGATCTGGAGGCTGAGGCGGGAGGGGTGCCCAACAACTCTACCGCACCCCAGGGATCAACGGGGAGATCGAGCGCGATCAGCGGCCCGGCGCGTGGCCCGAAAGAGCTCGAGCCACGCAGTGCGCTCGTCTGGGGACACCGCGAAGGAAGAACCACGAGCGGGGGCCAGTCCCGGCCCGTGGAGCATCACGTCGAGATCCGCGTAGCGGCCGGCGTCGGCTGTAGGGTCCGACAGCCTGACCGTAGTCAGGCGCGCGTCCACCAGGCCGCGCGCGTAGCGACTCCACGCGTCCCGCTCCTCCTCGGGCGGGCCACCGTCGGGGCTCGCAATCCAGGCCACGACGGCCCGCGCCGCGGCGATGCGATCATCCGCAGTCGCACCTTTCGCTTCCGCGACGTGCCTCCACAACCCGGCGGCGAGGCGACGCCATCCGAGGCCATTCGCCAGACGCGCCGTGGCCCGCGGGTCGGGCTCGTCCTTCAGGACACTCTCGACCGAGGCGTCGCGACCGAGACGACGCCGCGCCTCCTCGAGTCGGCGCGCGTCTTTGAGCCCCCGCTGGGCCGCGTGGCGGGCGGACGATCCCTCCTCCGTGCGCAGCCACGCCTGCTCGTACGCAGCGCGCGACTCCGGCCCCTTCCCCTGCAGGAAGAGACACCGGCCGAGCAACGTCCAACCTGGCGCCTCCGAACGCCTCGCGAGCTGACGGCGGATCCAGATCTCGGCCTCCGTCAGGTCACCCTGCGTGAGCAACATCAATCCGAGGAACCCCGCTGCCCGCCCGTGTTCCGGATTCACCTTGATGAGGCGGCGGCAGGCTTCGAGCGCATCCTGGGACCGACCGACGGTGTACAGATCGATGATCATGTTGTGCAACGCCGTCTCGTTGTTCGGATTCTCGGCGAGCACCTTGCGCAGGATCGTGAGCGCGTCCTGAGGACGCTTCTGCCGCGAACGCACCACCGCCAGCTGGACGCGGGCCTGCGGCCAGCTTCGACGCAAGCGGGCAGCCTTGATGAACGCCCGTTCCGCCTTGTCGAGGACGTTCAGGTTCAGCTCGAGGAGACCGACCTGGTACCACGCATCCGCGTTGTCCGGATCCGCTTCAGTGAGCCCCCGCGCCAGCTCCATTGCCTCCTCGTAGCGCCCCAGCCGGGCGAGGTGCATCGAGAGTGAGTGCTGGCTCTCGAAGAAGTCGGGGCCGAGATCGTGGGCCTTCCGGTATGCGATCAAGGCCGCGTCGTCGTCTCCCACCCGATGCAGCGCCCAGCCGAGGTGCAGCCACCCCGTCCACCCTTTCGGCCGGAGCGCGATGGCTTCCGAGAAGAAGCGGACCAGCTCCGCCGGCGAAGCGGACTCCCCTTCATCCAGCAACTGCAATCCGAGCAGCAGCAGCACCCCGAAGTCACGCGGCCACGCTTGATGGGCGACGCGCAGCACGCGCGTCGCCGTCGCGTGCTCGCCAACTCCCAACAGCGCCACGGCAAGCAGCTCGAGGTCGCGCGCGGATCGCTCCGCAACGTCGCTCGCGTTCGCCTCCGCCGCGAGAGTCGCGCGGTCATCCGCGACCCACGCCTTCCGCACCCGGTTACGACTCACGTCGTCATCCGCCCTCGCGGCGATCCGAGCCAGTCGGCGCCAGCCGTCGATCTCTCCGGTGCGCCGTGCGTAGGCCCATCCGTCCAGCGCCTGGATGAGGCGTGACGCAATCGCGCTCTTGCGGATCGCGTCGGCCACCTCCGCGTCTCCGAGCGCCAAGACGTCGATGCCGTAGCCCCGAAACGCCTCGGCGTATCGGGGGTCGCGTTGCGCACGCGTCGCGGTCGTCGTCAAGAGCTCCGCGATCCTCTCGAGCCCCCGAGTCATTGCCGCGTCCTTGCGGAGCGTCGCCGCGGCCGCACGCGCCGTCTTCTCCACCTCGGTGTACTCCAGGAGAAGACGCTGCGCCTTGTCGAGCACTTGCGGGTCCGCATCCGCCGCCGACGCCAGATCGACGGCGCGCCGGGCGGCGGCCACCGCTGCCGCCCAGTGCTTCGGCTCCGGCGTTGACGCGAGCTCGCCGCGCTGCGCCGCTTGCTGCGCCTTCCCGATCGCGCTCTCCGCCCGCCGCGAGGCCTCGGCCGACCGGGCCCGTTGCGCGCTCTTCTGCACGAGCAGTAGAACGACGAACGCCAGCGCCGTCACGACCAGCGCAGCCGCACCGATCGTGACCCGCCGCGCCTTGCGCTCGGACCGGACGCGGGCCTCGGCGGTGGCCG
The DNA here is from genome assembly GCA_002686995.1 of Phycisphaeraceae bacterium. GTDB lineage: Bacteria > Planctomycetota > Phycisphaerae > Phycisphaerales > Phycisphaeraceae > NYZC01. Next base: position 2,587 of record NYZC01000130.1, read on the forward strand.
CAGCAAGCTCCGCCCGCCGCCCCCGCTCTTCTGTCTCCACGAGATGTGCGGTGATGGCGAACGCGACTTCGCCGGCGTGCGCCGGTCGGTCATCCTGATCCGCGGACAGGCAGCGAACGCACAGCTCCTCGACCGTCGCGTCGGCCTCGGCCGACCGGATGCACGCGTGCGCCGCCTCGAGATCCCCGGCGGCCGCCAGTTCGTGCACCGCCGCTTGCGTCGACGCGACGTAGGGCGCCCGGCCCGTGAGGATCTGGCAGAGGATTGCACCGAGTCCGAAGACATCGGTGCGTGCGTCCTGGCGCTCGATCTCGCCTCGCGCCTGTTCTGGCGACATCCACGCGGGGGTTCCGATCACCGACCCGCTCATCGACGCACCCGCAGGGTCGGACGATCGCGCTGTCTGGACGCCCTCCGCGTGGGGATCGGGCCCGCCGACGACCTTGGCGACTCCCCAGTCCATGACCTGGACCTCTCCGAAGGCGCCGACCATGATGTTGCTCGGCTTGAGGTCGCGGTGCAGGACGCCGTGGTCGTGCGCGTACGCAATGGCCTGGCAGATCTGCTCGAAGATGCCGAGGAACCGGCGGCGGTCGTCCGCCTCGTCGCGGCGCGCGAGCAGTAGCTCCTTGAGGGTGCGGCCCTGGACGAGCTTCATCGCGAAGAAGGGCCGCCCGTCCTCCAGCATTCCGACCTCGTAGACCGGGACGATTCCGGGGTGCTGAAGCTGCCCCGCGATCTGAGCCTCCTCCACGAGGCGGCGCGCAATGTCCGGATTGCCGGCGAGCCGCTGGTCGAGGATCTTGACGGCGACATCGCGCATCAGATCGACGTCGCGCCCACGGACCACGCGTCCCATCCCGCCGCGACCGATCTCCTCCCGAAGCTCGTAGCGTGCCGCAGCTCTGTCCGCCCGTGGAAGCCCGTGCGGTAACTCGGCGTCCCCCACAGATCCTGAATCTCGACGGGTCGCATCGTCCGCGCCGAACGCGTGATGCAGGGCTCCGAACCCACGCGACTCTTCGTCCTCGCAGTTCTCCGAGTCCGGTTCGTGTTCGCGGGTCATCAGTCGAGGAGCGCCTGCAGACGCTCGCACTCCCGTTCGACGTCTCCCGCTGACGCTGTTGGTTGGTGGTACGCGACGATTTCCTGCAACGCATTCCTGAACTCGAGACGCGCCCGGCGCAGCTCACGGTGGATCGCGTCCTTGTCCTCCTTCCCCAGTCGAGCGGCGATTTCACGAACCGGAAGTCCGTCCCCGAAACGCATCCTCAGCAGCTCGAGCCGCTGGAGGTGTTCCCGGCCGGCAGCGCGGGCCAGCTCTTCGTGCCGTTGCGCCGCCTCGCGCACGATCGTCTTGGCCCAACCCCGGTCGAACGCGCGACTCAGCGAAGTCTCGTCGCATTCGACCCGGTCGAGGTCGACCCGAAGATCATCAATGCCCCGGTCCCGCGCCTTCTTCCGACCGCTCTCCGTCCGCATGGCCACGTTGCGGCACACCCCGTAAAGGAATGCCCGGAATCCACCCGGACGATCAGCGTCGACACGATCCAGGACGCCTCCCCGACGAAAGCACTCGAGGAAGACCTCCTGCAAGGCGTCCTCGACCTCCTGGCGGTTGACCGAGAACCGCCACCGCGCGGCGAAGAAAGCCCGCACCGGCTCCGCATACCGTCGGCCGAAGACGCTCCGATCATCGGAGCGCCCCGCGGCCGCACCCCGGATGAGAGTCCAGCAGGTTGCGTCGGAGGTCGGTTCCACTCCCCGCAGCGTACCGTGTCGCAGCTGAAGGCGGTGGTCGTAGGAAGCCGACTCTCCCGGAAACCTGAAGACACCTGCACGCCGGCGTAGAGACTCACGATTCCGTCCACTGCCCATCGATCAGGATCTCGTGGGGGCGGAAGGTCGCCTTGTAGTCCATCGTCTGCGCGCCTGCGATCCAGTACCCCAGGTAGTACCACGGGAGTCCGCGCGTCCGACACAGCCCGAGTCCGACGAGGATCGAGAACGTCCCGAGACCCCGCCCTGGCTCCTCGGGATCGAAATAGCAGTAGACGCTCGACCAACCTCCCGGACAGACGTCCAGCAGCGAAACGGCGAGCAGCCTGCCGTCGGGCGCCGTCGAAGCCACCTCGATCATCGGCAGCGTCGTCGTGACGATGCTCTCCAGCTCCTCGCGCGTCCCCTCCTGCTCGCCGCCCGGGTGCCGCGCCTCGACGTACCGCTCGTAGAGATCCGCGTGTTCGTCGTCCAGCTTGGGATTGCCGACGCGTACGACGAGGTCATCGTTGCTCCGCAGGCAGCGTCGCTGGGACCGCGACTGCCGAAACCGCGCGACCGGCACCCGTAGCGGAACACACGCCTGACACGCAACGCAGCGGGGCCGATACACGATGGGCCCGCTGCGGCGGAATCCCTCGCTCATGAGGCGCTGATAAGCGTCCGCGCCGAGGTAGGGCGCGAGCCAGGCCTCGTCCTGCGCCTCGCGGTCGGGCAGGTAGTAGCAAGGGTGGGGACGCGGATGGAGCGCGAAGCCGATGCCGAGGGAATCGTCGACCAGGGACGTCACCTCGACAGGGTACCGCTAGAAGATCGTCCAGGTCGCGCCGCGCGACGCGGACAGTCCGGCCGGACCGTTCGGGTCGACGATGAACCACTGGGCCCAGAACTGCATTCCGACGAGCCCAGGGTCGTCGGGGATGGGGATCTGGAGAGTAGCGTGGCCGTCCGGGGCACCCATGCCTTCCATCAGCACCGGAGCGACGACGGCAGTGGCGCCGGAGACGTGAAGAGAGACGCCAAGGAACATCGTGCCCATGATCGGAGCCGTCGTCGAGAATGCGAAGTACCCCGGGGCGCCGCCAAGCGCCGAGCCGACGCCGAGCTTGAAGTCGCCGGCACCGGAAGCGGGCGGACTCAGCGCGATGATCCGTGGTCGAACCCCCATCGTGCCGGCGGTCGCCTGGCCGAAGTGGTTCGATCCCGGCGGGTTGGTCTCGGTGTACAGCGTCGGCCGGTCGAAGGGAAACGTCCCCAGCTCGGCGCGGGGATCGGTGAGCGCTTCGAGGAAGTCGGCGATCAGCTCCCGCTGGTTCGGGTTGAAGTTCAGACCTTGGAGAACCGGGTCGCGGTTGTTGTTGAACGGTCCGCCGCTGTTGTCATAGACCTCCACGGCGCCGGAGAGGCCGGCCTGGCGGCCGTTGTGGAAGAAGCGCGAACGCAGGGCCACGTTCCGGAGGCTGGGGACCTTGAACTTGCCGCGATCGGCCGGATCGCCGGTCACGTCTTGACGACCCGCGTCCTCGTTGATCGGCCGCAGACCGATGTTGCGAAACGTGCCGTCCGAGAACAGCGGAGGCGGGTGGCACTGGTTGCACCGCCCGGCGCCCATGAACAGGTTGCGGCCCTGCTGCTGCGGCGGGCTCAGCGCGTTCTGGTTGCCGGCGTTGAACGCGTCCCACGGAGTCAGGTCGGGGACCAGGGTCCGCTCGTAGGTCGCGATCGCGAACGCAATGCGCTCCGCGGTGATGGCCGGGTCGCCAAACGCATCCTGGAAGAGATCCGGGTACGTCGGGTTCGCAACGAGCGCGTTCGCCATGTCGGGCGGGACGTTTGACGCGAGCTTTAGCGGGGTCGCCTCGGCGAGCTTGGTCGTGACGTCGGCCCAGGTGCGACCTTCGTGCGCCATCTCGGTGTCGGCGAGGATCGGACCCACCGCCTGACTCTCGAGCGCGCCGCCGGAAGCGATGCTCACGAGACCCGTCTGCGGATCGGTGAACTCACTCGTCGCCCGGCCGTCCCAGAAGATGTTGTCGTGATACGCAGCGCCGGTGAAGTCCGGCGCGCGCCGGCCCGTCACCTGACGGGACAGGCCGAAGTCGGCGGAGGGCTGGTAGTCCTTGTTCACATCGGAACGGATGACGCCACGCGATCCGAAGACGTCGTCCGGAGTGCCGATGTTGCCGTCAACCCCAGGGTTCCTGCCGAACTGGGGGTCAGCCCCGCCCCGCTCGGGACGATGGCAGGTGCCGCACGCCACGGTGTCATCGCTCGACAGCTGCTCCTCCCAGAACAGGACCTTCCCGAGCACGCGTTTCTCTTCCGTGAACGGATTCTCCGGCGGAAACGGGACGGGCCCCAACGGCATGCCCGGGCCGCCACCTCCACCCGGGCCGCCACCGCCGCCCGGACCGCCACCGCCACCCGGGCCACCTCCGCCCTGGGCACTGGCAAACCCGGGCGTGGCGAGAAACACACAGACCACGATCCACGCGACACGCATCGCAATGCGGTTCATTTCTTCTCCTTGGCCGTCCTCGGGGGCGACGGGTTGGGCTCTCTCCCCTCCCCGACTCGTTCACGGTTTCGCCCCCCCAAAACCCAGAAGTGCGGACATCTTTCTTCGGAAACCCCGCTTCCTCTGACGTCATGACGAAACCCTGTTTCCGATCGTCACGCCGGGTGTTTGTCCTACTCGCCCCACCGCAGCCCCGGTCCGCCAACCTTGGTGGAGAAACCGATGCTCTCGCTTGCTCGTACCCTCACGGTGATCGCCTGCTGCCTCGCCGCCGTCCCGTCCCAGTCGTGCCTCGTTGGGGACGACGGGTTCAACACCGGGTGCTGCGCGCCCGTCTCACCCAACCTCCCGGACTTTCCGGCCTTCCTCGAGGACGGCCGGACAGCGTGTCTGCGCGACTGTGCGCTCGAAGCCGACTACCAGGTCGACGTCGGCATCGGCGTACCGAACTTCGTGCTGGAGGACCTCGCGCTCATGACCGTCACGGTCAACCCGACCCAGCCGGGCGCGCCGGCGCTCGGTGGTGTCCTCATCGCCAAGTACGCCCGTACCTGGCTCGAGCCCGCGGGGTCGCTGCTGCAGAAGCAGGTGTGGCGTTTCCTCGTGAACGGCAACCTGACCTACACCACGGCGGGTACGTCAATCCCGTGCCCGACGCCGGCGTGCTCCGGCGCCGGCGTCCGCCCCCACTTCGTCGGCCACGTCGACTACATCTGCCGCAGCGCCGCGGGGCTGGACGAATGGCGAATCGCCGTGAGCCTGCACCACCTGCCCGGCGTGGTCAGCCACGCGGCGTGGTGCGCGGACTCCCTCACCGGACCCGACGCCCATGACGACCGCAGCTACCACATCGTGGCGCCCGGGAGCTTCACGTTCGCGACGGTGCCCGAGATCCAGGGCAGCCTCGTCGCCGAATCGGTGCGCGAGTCGCACCTGGAGCTCTCGCCGTTCACGTACCAGGTCTTCGGTGAGGCGCACGTACAGCAGGCGCAGCTCACGACGAACCTCCAGGCGTGCATCGGTGGTGGCGGCACCACGGCGACGCCGTACGTCAGCCAGACCCTGGTCGGCGCGGCCGGTTGCAATGGCGTCGGGTCGACGTTCAACAGCGTCAACGTCGGCGGCACTCCGTTCGCCAACGGGATGATCGCATTGCGTCTCGGCCGCTGGGACTGGCCGGGCGGCTGGCCGGGCCCCACCAACCTCATGGTGTACCTCGGCGTCCTCCAGTATCAGGCGAACTGCGTACCGACCGCTCCGCCGTTTCAGATCGTGACCGGCGTTGGAACGGCCGGGGTCGTCGCGAAGAACCTGTTCCCCGGGCCCAGCGGGATCGTGCCGCCCCCGGCACGCGGTTTCATCGACCTCCAGAATCAGGAGCTGCTCTGGTCGGGCGGCGCCCGGTTCGGAGCGTTGGCCGTGCCGACCCAGGCTTTCGCGCTCAACAACCAGTAGGTTGGAGTCACGTGTCGAGGAAGGTCGATCAACCACCCATGGCCCCCCGGGATGCGGACACCCTGCTTCTGGACTGGCAGCGCTCGGGCGACCCCGAGGCGCTGCACGAGCTCCTCTGCGCGGAGGTCCGGATCCTGAAGGCGCGATTGAAGCGCCGCGTCGACACGCTGTCCGCCGGGTCGGGAACGATCAGCGACATCGCGCAAGATGCGATACTTCGATTCCTCCGCTTCGAAGGACCCCGTCGCTTCGACCACCCGGGAGCGCTCCGCGCCTACCTGTGGACCATCGCCGTGCGCCTCCTGCGCAACCGGCTCCGCAAGCGCGGGATTCCATGGCTCGAAGTGGGTGAGAAGCCGTCGCGCCGCGTGACCGACTCGCTCGCGACGACGGGCGGGCTCGGTGCGGTGGAACGTCAGGACCTGCGGGCCGCACTCGAACTGTCCGTCAACCTGTTGCGCGCTCCCGAACGTGAGATCCTCGACCTCGTCTACTTCCGCGATCTCGGGATCGCCGGCGCGGCCGAGGTGCTCGCCATCGAACCGAAGGCCGCGAACACACGTTTGGTGCGAGCGCGGCGGGCCCTCGCCGAACGTCTCGAGGCTTGGCGCGAACTGGTCTCCTGAGCCCCCCCCGGGGGGCGGGGGTATACTCGGATTACATGCCTTATGAGACCTCGTCGGGGTCTTCCTACCCTCTCATCGACGCCTTTCTCGACCGCCTGTTGCGGGGCGAGATCACCGATCTCGAGTCGTTCCTCGAAGCTCATCCCGAGCTGCCAGACCAGCAGCGCGACTGGATGCGTGCGCTGGCCGACCCGGGTGCAGTCGGTCCGCGCCCCAATGCGCCGCATGACGGCGGCGACGACCGCCGGGTGGGCCCATACCGTCTGCTACGCGAGATCGGGCGCGGCGGACAGGCCGTCGTGTATCTCGCTCGCGACCTGAGGCTCGGGCGGCGCGTCGCGTTGAAGGTCCTCTCGACGCCGTGGCCACTGGACGGGGCGCGGCGATTGCGGCGAGAAGCCGAGGCCGCCTCCCGCATCGACGACCCCGCCCTGTGCGCAGTCTACGAAGTCGGCGTGGACGGTCCGCTCTCCTACATCGCGATGCGGTGTGGCGCAAGCACTTTGCTAAGTTGCTGTCCTATCGGGCACTTAGGTCCAAAAGGGGGTGTTTCCGGGGTGTTTGAGGATGCAAGAGCCCCAAGTATGAGGCTGCAAAACGCTTTAGGTACCCATCCCAAGTAGGTTGAGATCCAAAACAGACGCCGTTCTGGCACACCTACTCACACCGGTTCGCGGGGTTGCAGGGAGGGAGAAGGACAGGATCTAGATGCCCGCTGGTGGCCCTGGTACGCTTGCCTCACCTCGGAAGCATCCCACTGTGACGCACCTGCCGAACCCCTTTCGATCCCCAGGCCAAGAAACTTGAGAAAAACGCTCCGCAAGGACTGCGGGAAGATGGCTAAGGAATCCGTCGAATTACGTCCTCACTGGGAGGAGGCAGCATGATGATCGACCACGAGGAGCTGATCGACGCGGCCAACAGCCTCGAGCCGCTACCGGTCGCGACGGCACGTCTCATCCAGGTCTTCGGAAGCGACGACTGGGACCCGGACGAGGTCGTGACCATCGTCACGGAGGATCCGGCCCTCATGGGCAAGGTCCTCCGTCTGGCCAACTCGGCTTGGAGCGGGAGCCGGGAAAGCGTGGGCTCGGTGGAAGGCGCGCTCATGCGCATCGGTGCCAGCGCGGTCGTCGCGCTGGGGCTGGCCGCGGCCGTCAAACCATCGCTGGCCGGCGCGCTCCCCGCCTACGGTATGACGGCGAACGACGCGTGGGAGGACGCCGTGGCGGCGGCGACGTTTGCCGGTGTGCTCCGAGAACACTGCCCAGGGAAGGTCCCCGACGAAGGCGTCGCGACCGCGCTGCTGCACAACATGGGCAAGGTCGTCATGGCCCGCTCGATCGAACCGGAGCATGGCCCGTTCCTGGACTCCGCCCGGGAACGGAACTCCGACCTGGCAGAAGCCGAGCGCGAGCTCTTCGACGTCTCCTACGCCGAGATTGGCGCGATCATCGGGCAGCACTGGAAGCTGCCGGCTCCGATGGTCCACGCCATCCAACACCACCCCGATCCCAACGGGCTCGCGCCTGATCAGTCGAACGCCCGGCTCCTCGCCCACACCGTCCGCCTTGCCGTCCTCGCGGCCAGCACCCTCCGGGTGGAGCTCGATTCGCAGGCCCTCGAATTCCACTCCGGCTCCCTGGCCTTGCTGGGCCTCGTTGATGAGGAGTTCGAGATCTTGTGCGCCGAGATGGCGGATCGGATCGAGGAGAGCCGCGCCTGCTTCGAGGCTTGACGCAACCACGTCGTGGGCCGGGGCTCCCATTCGACACCGACCCCCGACAAGACGATCGCCCTGCTGAGGGTTGCGGTTGCGGAGAACTCCCTCCTGGTCCGACACGAGAACATCACCAGGACCATCGTTCTGGAGTGCCGCGCGCCCGTGCCGGCGAAGCCGGCGGGGAAGGAGAACGACGCCGGACGGTGGTTCGACACTGCGGGGACGACGCCGACAGAGCTGCGACGTTTCTCGCTTCGATCCGGACCCAACGAGTTGCTTCGCACGCAGTGGAAGAGCACGGATGTACGGAGCCGCCCCGTTCTCCAGGTTGAATCCGGGAGTGGCTACGCGCGCTTGCCGCTCGAGTACGTCGCGCCCGACAAACTCGTGGCCACCCTCGCCAATTGGAGCCCGATGGTCGAATCGGTGGTCCTTTCGATTCCGCGCCGTGTCGACGGTCCGGATCGACGCGGCGTTCTTCTCAACCGCCACGAACTGACCACCTGATCGAACCAAGGAGGGCGAGAGAGCCGCCGTCGGCGCAGAACCTGGCAACCAGTGGGCAAGGGGGCCGACCGAAGCACGCCACAAGAAAAACGACCCCACAACGCAAACCGTTGCAGGGTCGTTACTCGCGTTAAGCGAGGCTGACGAGACTCGAACTCGCAACCCCCAGATCGACAGTCTGGTGCGCTAACCAATTGCGCCACAGCCCCGAAGGGCCTCGGTTCAGGCCGAGGCGGGGGCATGATAGGAGCGGTTCTGGGGGGCGACAAGGGGGATTCGAGGCGGTCCCGCGGGGGTCGGCAGCCCCGGGGGGGACAGACGCGGCTCACGCCGTAGTCTGCAGGCCCTCGACGATTGATCTCACCCTTCGGAGCCCGACCAGGACGACCGCCTCCTTCAAGCGCTGGACGGGTGATCGGTGTCCGGGTAGCCCTGTGTTCGCCGCGTGGACGAGCATGCGCGTGAGCTCGTGGTCGTCGCGGATGACGTTCACCAGGTCGTCGATCGACGCGGTCTCGGCGAGGACCATTTCGAGGAGCCTCTGGCGCCTGAGGTCCATCGCAGTCTGCGTCCGTTTCCGTTCAGTTCCTGCGTTCATGGCTTTGCCCTGCTGGTTCACGTGTTCGTTCCCGTGAACCTCCTTCTCGCAGGTCACCTCATTCTCGGAAGGGCGCAACCCGACTTGATGGTCGGGGAACCTGCGCGGGGGCGCAGGTATGGTGTCGGGAGGAGGTCGATTCGATGGAGCACCGGATTCTCGTCACGCGCCACGTCTATCCGGATGCGATCGAACGACTCCGTGAGATCGGCGACGTGGACTGGAACGACGGCCGCAACGGCCTCGCGCCCGCCGCGCTGCAGGAACGCATCCATGGCGCTACCGCGCTGGTGTGTCAACTCACCGACCCGATCGGAGCCGAGGTCATGGATGCAGCGCCCAGGCTGCGCGTGATCGCGAACGTCGCCGTCGGGTACGACAACATCGACGTCGCTGCCGCGAAAGAGCGCGGGATCGTCGTGACCAACACGCCCGGGGTCCTCACCGACAGCACCGCCGACTTCACGTGGGCGCTGATGATGGCGACGGCACGGAGAATCGTCGACGCCGACCGCTACCTGCGCGACGGGCACTGGCGACAGTGGGAGATCGACCTGCTCTGCGGCCACGACGTCTTCGGCCGGACGCTCGGGATCGTTGGCATGGGTCGGATCGGGCAAGCCGTGGCGCGGCGGGCCCGCGGGTTCGACATGCGCGTCCTGTACGCATCCCGGACCCGTCTCGATGCCGAACGGGAGCGCGAAACGAATGCGACATGGGCCCCGCTCGACGACCTGCTCACGGAATCGGACGTCGTCAGCCTCCACTGTCCCCTGACGCCGCAGACCCACGGACTCATCGACGCCGACGCTCTCGCAAGGATGAAGTCCACCGCGATCCTCGTGAACACCGCACGCGGCGCGGTCGTGGACGAGGCTGCGCTCACGGACGCGCTCCGGGACCGCCGCATCGCCGGGGCCGGCCTGGACGTCTTCGTCAATGAGCCGCGCGTCCACCCCGGGCTCCTCGACGCGAGAACCGCGGTCCTCTGCCCCCACGTCGCGAGTGCAGCCGTGGAAACCCGAACCCGCATGTGCGTGATGGCGGCGGAGAACGTCGCAGCGGTACTCCGGGGCGACGTCGCCCCCAATCCCATCTGACGGTAGGCCCCCCCCCGGGAGCGCGGACCTCCAGGTCCGCTCCGAGTCCGGATCCG
>NYZC01000131.1 GCA_002686995.1 Phycisphaeraceae bacterium
AAACCCGCTGCGAAAGCGGGTTGAGCAATGAAGGCCGCGGTCGGATTCGAACCGACGATTGGCTTACGCCAACGGATTTGCAATCCGTTCCCTTAGTCCACTCGGGCACGCGGCCGGGTTTCATTCACATTCTACGGGTGGCCGGGGACGCCGGCCAACCGGCGCCGCGTCGCATGCCCGGCTCGTGATGCGGGCCGGTGCCGTCGCTGCGGCTACACTTGCGGTCGACGTGCCCGACGCCCCCAGCCATCTGAAGCTCGCCGGGGAGGACGTGATCACCCTGGATCGTCCGAGGATCATGGGAATCCTCAACGTGACGCCGGACAGCTTTTCCGACGGCGGACGCTGGGCCGACCCGTCGGCGGCCGTCGAGCGCGGCCTGAAAATGGTCGAACAGGGCGCCGACCTGATCGACGTCGGCGGCGAGTCGACGCGACCGGGAGCGCAGCGCGTCCCCGAGGACGAGCAGGTACGGCGCGTCAGCGGGGTCGTCGGCGCGCTGACGCGGGCGCTGGATCGCGCGAAGCGGGACGTGCCGATCAGCATCGATACCACGCGGGCCGCTGTGGCCGAGGCGGCGCTGGAGCAGGGCGCGCGACTCGTCAACGACGTGTCGGCGGGGCGGGACGACGCGTCGATGATCCCGATGGCCGCGCGGCGCGGCGCCCCGATCGTGCTCATGCACATGCTGGGGGCCCCCCGCACCATGCAGGACGATCCTCAATACGCCGACGTGCTGGCCGAGGTGATGCGGTTCCTGGCCGAGCGGGCGGCCGGCGCCATCGAGGCCGGTGTCGACCCGGGGCGGATCATGGTCGACCCCGGCATCGGCTTCGGAAAGACCCGCGCGCACAACCTGGCGCTGCTTGCGGGCCTGGATCGGATCGCGGGCCTCGGGTTTCCGGTGCTGCTGGGCGCCAGCCGAAAGCGGTTCATGGGGGCGATCTGCTCGGACGCGTCCGGCAATCCGCCGCGTCCGGACGAGCTGGTCGGCGCGACCTGCGCCACCACGGCGCTCGGCGTGGCGGCCGGCGTGAGGATGTTCCGCGTGCACGACGTGCGGGCGAATCGCCAGGCCGCCGACGTCGCGGAGCAGGTCGCGCGCAGCCGGTAACGCGTCACGAGTGGCGAACGATCGGTGTTCATGTGGAATGAACACGATTCAGGCGCCCTGGGCCGATCATTATCGGCGCCCGTGGCGCGCCGGCGCGGGCCTTTGCGCCGGTAGTCAAATTTGTTGGCCTCTTATCGGATCCCGGGGCGCCAATGAACGCTGTAACTGCTTTATTAAAATGCCTTTACAGGGTTCCTTCCGGTCCGCGCAATCCTTCAAGCATTCTGAGCGGCTTGGGCGATATCAATACTGTTGACGGGCATCCACCGGGTCTGCCAGTGCTGGCAGCCGCTCCCGGCCAGGGAAATCGTCGACGACACCCGGGGGCTTACTGCACCGTCCGGGACTACTATGGTGTAGCGCGGCGCAGCGCCGAGGAGACCACAAGATGAGCGACATCGCAGGAATTCGACCCCACGGCATAGCGGTGCCGCCGAACATCGGCCGCGCGCCCGCCACGCCACAGACCTCGAACGGCGCACGCGCAGGGGACCGAGTGGAATTTTCAGACAAAGCCCGATACCTCGCCCGACTCGCAGAGCTACCGGACGTGCGGGAGGACCTCGTCCAACGTGTCCGACAGGAGATCGAAGCCGGTCGGTACGACACGCCCGAGAAGATCGAAGCGCTGCTCGACGAACTGGCCGTCGACCTGCAATAGGCCGACGACGCAGCCGCTTCTGAACGGCGCTCGACCGCGGCGCATCCGACGCTAGCCGGACGCTAGCCGATCGCGACGCTCCCGGTCTCGCCGGTCCTGATCCTCACGCATTCCTCGAGCGAGAGCACGAAGATCTTGCCGTCACCGATCTCCCCGGTGTGGGCGGCGGTCTTGATCGCCTTGACGGACTTCTCGACGTACTCGTCGTTGACCGCCGCTTCGATCTTGATCTTCCGCAGCAGGCGGCCGACTTCCTTGTGCCCGCGGTAAACCTCGGCTTCGCCGCGCTGGCGGCCGTGGCCCATCACCTGCGTGACGGTAACGAGATTCACCTGGTGCTTCTCGAGTTCGTTGAGCACCTCGTCCAGACGGTCCGGCTGAATGACGGCGACAATGTATTTCATGATGCCGGTTTTCCGAAAATCGAAATTCAAAAATTAGAATTCGCTAATGCACTTAGTCCACGAGGGTGTATGCGGTCTCCGCGTGCTCGGTCAGATCGAGTCCGATGCGCTCGTGCTGATCGCTCGCCTTGATGCCGACCGTGAGGTCGACCAGCTTCAGCAGGACGAAGGAAACGATGCCGGAGTAGACCAGGGTGTAGATGATCGCCTTGAACTGGATGCCGACCTGGGCGGCGTTGCCTTCGAGCAGACCCGCGGTGCCGCCGATTTCCTTGACGGCCCAGATGCCCGCGGCGATCGCGCCCCAGATGCCGGCCACGCCGTGCACGCCGAACACGTCGAGCGAGTCGTCGTAGCCGAACTTCTCCTTGACGAACGCCACCGCGAAGTAGGCCAGGATGCCGGCGCCGAAGCCGACCCCGATAGCGCCCATCGGGCTGACGAATCCGCATGCGGGCGTGATGGCGACCAGGCCGCCGACGGCGCCCGTGATCATGCCGAGCACGGTCGGTTTGCCATTGTAGATCCAGTCGATCACCGACCAGGTCAGGCCGGCGGTCGCCGCGGCGACATGGGTCGTCACGAAGGCGTTCGCCGCAGAGGCGCCTGCCCCCAGTGCACTACCCGCGTTGAAGCCGAACCAACCGAACCAGAGCAGGCCCGCGCCAAGCACTGCGAACGGAAGGTTATGAGGCGGCGAGATGCGCGTGGGGTAGCCCTGGCGCCGCCCGAGCACGAACGTCGCGACAAGGGCCGCGATGCCGGCGTTGATGTGCACCACCGTTCCCCCGGCGAAGTCGAGCGCATTGTCACCGAGCAGGTTGAAGAAACCGTCCTCGCCGTTGTATCCCCAGACCCAGTGGCAGATCGGGCAGTAGACGATCAGAAGCCAGGCGGCCGAGAAGACGCAGAAGCCGCCGAACTTCATGCGCTCCGCATACGCGCCCAGGATCAGCGCCGGCGTGATGATCGCAAACATGCCCTGGAACGCCATGAACAGCACGTGCGGGATTGCGGTATCGCCGTAGGCCTCCGTCCCGACGCCTTTCAGGAACATGTGGTCGAGGCCGCCGATGAACCCGGCGTTCGTCGGTCCGAACGCGAGGCTGTAGCCGATGACGACCCACAGCACCGTCATCAGGCACATGCACATCATGCATTGCATCAGCACCGACAGCACGTTCTTGCGGCGGACGAGTCCGCCGTAGAAGAACGCCAGTCCGGGCGTCATCAGCAGGACGAGCGCGGACGCGATGAGCATAAACGCGGTGTTGCCGGCGTTGATGGGAACCGCGTCGCCTGCCGCAGTCTCGGCGGCCTCCGTCAGCGCGGCGGGGTCGGGTGCGGTGGGGGCGTCCTGACCGAACGCCAGCGGGCAGATCGCCAGAACGGGCAAAATGACCCACGGCAAGAACCTCTGCATGGTTGGCTCCTTCACGCGTATGGTGATTTTCAGTTTTTTGACCGGCCCGGCGCGGGGCCGCCACGGAATTGAACCGTGAACGAGGTTCGACAATCTAGCGTCGGGCGGGCGCCATCGCAACTGCCGGGGGATTGGGCAGTGCGGTGGACGTGCTGCCGACGGTTGCGCCGGTCGTGCCTTGGGTTGCGCGGGATTTGATCCTCGGGCCGTCACGCGTCCGCGCGAACCGGCGCCTGGACGAAGTGAGCGATGTTCAACGATGCGTCGAGTCCCGACGTCCGTCGGGAGCGCGGAGGACGCGTCCGGTCCGCCGGGCGGCAGGACCGGGCAGCGGGTCAGCCGATGGCGGCGTCGCCGGTCTGCCCGGTGCGAATCCGCACACACTGCTCGAGGGGCACGACGAAGATCTTGCCGTCCCCGATGCTGCCGGAGCGCGCCGCGTCGACGATCGTGCTCACCGTGGTGTCGACGAACTCGTCGGTGACGCCGATCTCGAGGCGGACCTTCTTGAGCAGGTTCACCTCGACGACCGTGCCGCGGTAATGCTCCTCGTAGCCCTGCTGCTGGCCGCATCCGAGGGCGTTGGTGACGGACATCTTGGTGATCGACTTGTCGCGCAGCTTCTGCTTGACGTCGTTGAGCTTTTCGGGCTGGATGTAGGCGATGATCAGCTTCATGGTTCGTACTCGGGTTCAGCGTCCCGCCACGCGGGGGGGCGGCCTTACTGGGTGAGGAAGATCTGGAAGCCGCTGTAGGCCTCCTGGTCGTGCTCGCCGAGGTCCAGGCCGCGAAGCTCCTCGGACTCGCTGACGCGCAGGCCGATGGTGAACTTCAGGGCGAGGAAGACGACGATCGCGAAGATGAACGAGAAGGCGCCCATCGACAGGATGCCCGCCAGCTGCTTGAAGATGGTGTGACCGTCGGTGGTGCTGAAGATGCCGACGGCGAGCGTCCCCCAGATGCCGCACACCAGGTGCACGGAGATCGCACCCACCGGGTCGTCGATCCGGACCTTGTCGAAGCCGATGACCGACACGACCACGAGGACCCCCGCGATCAGGCCGATGATGATCGCGCTCATCGGCGTGACGACGTCGGCCCCGGCGGTGATGCCGACCAGGCCCGCGAGCGAGCCGTTGAGCGCCATCGTGAGATCGGGCTTCTTCGACACGATCCAGGAGATGACGATCGCGCCGACGACGCCGGCCGCGGCCGCGAGGTTCGTCGTGACGAGCACGCGCGACGTGTCGCCCGCGGCGGCGGAGAGGACCGAGCCGCCGTTGAACCCGAACCAGCCCAGCCACAGGAGGAACACGCCGATCGTCGCGAGCGGGAGGTTGTGACCCATGATCGGGCGGATGCTGCCCTCGACGTACTTGCCCAGGCGCGGCCCCAGGATCATCGCCCCGGCGAGCGCCCCCCAGCCGCCGACCGAGTGCACGATCGTCGAGCCGGCGAAGTCATGGAAGCCCATCTCGTGGAGCCAGCCATAGCCCCATTGCCAGCTTCCGGTGATGGGATAGGAGATCGAGACGAACAGCACCGAGAAGATCAGGAAACTGTGCAGCTTGATCCTCTCGGCGACGGCCCCCGAGACGATCGTAGCGCAGGTCGCGGCGAACATGGCCTGGAACAGGAAGTCGGTCCAGTAGGTGTAAGCACCGTCGGCGTACTTGATCGTTTCACCATCGGGGCCGGCGTCGATGCCGAACCCGGCGAACCCCAGGAACTTGCCGCCGCCCATCCACTCGTCGCCGGGATACATGATGTTGAAGCCCATGATCGCGTACGTCAGCAGACCGATCGCGATGATGGCGGTGTTCTTGAACAGGATGTTCGTCGTGTTCTTCGCCCGCGTCAGGCCGGACTCGAGCGAGGCGAAGCCCAGGTGCATGATGAAAACGAGAAACGCGGACACCATCATCCAGACGTTGTTGACGGTCCACATTGCATTGGCTGCCGGGTCGACCGCGGCCGATTCGGTAGCGGCGGCCTCGGCTTGTGCCCAGGCGATGACCGGGCAGGCGAGCATTCCCACGAGAAAGAGAAGGTGAATCAGACCACGTCGCATCGGAGTCTCCTCGTATGGCCGCAATTCCACGGCATGCCTGGATGATCAGCGGATCGCAGGCACACTTGCGGTACCGGGCTGCCGGTGCAACGGCAGTGCTTGAATACGGAACAAGAAGCGTGCCACCCCGGGAACGCCCGCCTAAGTAGCGTCGATTCACTGACTTAACGTGCGCTGCCCTTCGGCAGCGCTTTGCGCAGAAAGCGCGCATGAAGTGCGTTTGCCTGTCGAAGCTGCGCGAAATACGCGCAGCGTTTCGACCGATGCATCAGTCTTTGGGCGCCGATTCAGGGCGCAAGCAGCGCATTGCGCAGCCGTGCCCGGTTCGGGGAAGAGGGTCTGCCTGAAATCCGCGCAGGGTTACGAAGGGGGCGATCAGCTGGCGGCGGCCATCTTCTCGGCCTTCTCGCGGGCGTCGTCGAGGGTGCCGACATACATGAACGCCGACTCGGGCAGATTGTCGGCCTCGCCGGCGCAGAGGCGCCGGAAGCTGTCGATCGTGTCCTTGAGGGGCGTGTAGATGCCCGGGAACCCGGTGAACTGCTCGGCGACGAAGAAGGGCTGGGAGAGGAAGCGCTCGATCTTCCGGGCCCGGGCCACGTTGAGCTTGTCCTCTTCGGAAAGCTCGTCAACGCCGAGGATGGCGATGATGTCCTGCAGGCTCTTGTAGCGCTGGAGGATCGACTGGACCTGGCGCGACACCTCGTAGTGCTCGCGGCCGATCAGGTCGGGCTCGAGAATGCGGCTGGTCGAGGCGAGCGGGTCGACGGCGGGGTAGATGCCCTTTTCGGCGATGCCGCGTGCGAGCACGACGAACGCGTCAAGGTGGCTGAACGCCGTCGCCGGGGCGGGGTCGGTCAGGTCGTCGGCAGGGACGTAGATGGCCTGCACCGAGGTCACGGCGCCGCGGTCGGTCGAGGTGATCCGCTCCTGGAGCTCGCCCATCTCGGTCGAGAGGGTCGGCTGGTAGCCGACGGCGGAGGGCATGCGCCCGAGCAGGGCCGACACCTCCGAGCCCGCCTGCGTGAAGCGGAAGATGTTGTCGATGAACAGCAGCGTCTCCTTGCCGCTGCGATCGCGGAAGTCCTCGCACATCGTCAGGCCGCTCAAGGCCACCCGGAGGCGGGCGCCCGGCGGCTCGTTCATCTGGCCGAAGATCATCGCCACGCGGTCGAGCACCGAGGCGGTGTTGCCGTCGGCGTCCGTGAACTGGGCCTCCTGCATCTCGAGCCAGAGGTCGTTGCCCTCGCGGGTACGCTCGCCCACCCCGGCGAACACGGAGTAGCCGCCGTGCTCGCGGGCGATGCGGGCGATCATCTCCTGGATGATGACGGTCTTGCCGACGCCGGCCCCTCCGAACAGGCCGATCTTGCCGCCGCGGACGAACGGGCACAGCAGGTCGATGACCTTGATGCCGGCCTCCAGAATCTCCGTCTTGGGGTTGAGTTCGGTGAAGTCCGGCGGCTCCTGGTGGATCGCCCGGGTCTCGGTGGCGTTCACGGGGCCGCGCTTGTCGATCGGCTGCCCCAGCAGGTTGAAGACGCGTCCGAGCACCACGTCGCCGACCGGCACCGACACCGGGGCCCCGGTGTCCGTCACCGCCATCCCGCGGCTGACGCCGTCGGTCGAGCCCAGGGCCACGGCCCGGACCTGGCCGCCGCCGAGGTGCTGTTGCACCTCGCCGACGAGGTCGATCTCGACACCGGAACCGTTGCTCTTGATCTCGAGCGCGTTGTAGATATCGGGCAGGTCCTCTTCGGGAAACCGGGCGTCAAAGGTCGACCCGATGACTTGCGTGACGGTTCCGTTACTGGCCATGGACGGTTCCTCCTGTCCCGGAGTCCGGCCGTCTTGGCGCGGGAGCCGGGCTACTGGATTCGAGCCCCACAGGATATCGACGCGGGCCCGGGTGTTGCAAGCCGCCCGGGCGAGACGGGCCTGCGGCCTGATGCCTCGATGCAGGAGGTGTGATGTGGACCTGAAGTCCGTGCTATACTGATCAGACGTTCGTCACGCGCACCTGACGCATGGAGGCGTCGATGGTCTCACCACCGGGACACCCGGCCCGAATCATTACCCTGATGAACCAGAAAGGCGGCGTCGGCAAGACCACGTCGACCGTCAGCCTCGGTGCCGCGATCGCGCGGCTCGGCCGTTCCACGCTCCTGATCGATCTCGATCCCCAGGCGCACCTCACGCTGCATCTCGGCCTCGATCCGGTCGCGCTCGACCACACGGTCTACGACCTGCTCGTCGGGCCCGACGCCGATCGGCCCCACGTCGATGACGTCATCCAGCCGGTGGGCAAGCACCTCGACGTGCTGCCGGCGCACGTGAACCTCGCCGGCGTCGAGTCGGAGCTGGCGCCGAGGATGGTGACGGGCACCGCGCAGCGCGTGCTGATGCAGGCGCTGTCGCAACCGGGCGCCGACGGCGCGGCGCCCGTCGTCGAGCGGTACGAGTTCATCCTCATCGACTGCCCGCCGAGCCTGGGCCTGCTTACGGTCAACGCGCTGACGCTGGCGAACGAGGTGCTCGTGCCGTTGCAGGCGCACTTCCTCGCGCTGCAGGGGCTCAGCCAGCTGCTCGACACCGTCACGATGATCCGCCAGTCGTTCAACCCCGCGCTGCGCGTATCGGGCGTGCTGCTGTGCATGCACGAGAACCAGACGCTGCTCGCGCAGGAGGTGATCGCCGACCTCGGCCGCTTCCTCGACGCGGCGCGCGACCAGGACGTGCCGTGGCGGCACGCCAAGGTGCTCGAGCCGCCGATCCGTCGCAACATCAAGCTCGCGGAGTGCCCAAGCTTCGGCCAGACGGTCTTCGACTACGCACCGACCTGCCACGGCGCCCGCGATTACCGCAAGGCGGCCGAGGACCTGATCGCGCACGGTCCGGCCGAGGTGGCGGGCGTCGCGTCCGACGCGACGGTCACGGCCGAGCCCGCGTCCGACGATGCGGCGCCGGTGCCGACCGTCGAGGGCGCCGCGGATCCCGATCGCCTGCAGCCTGTGGCTCAAGGCGCGGCGCCCGGTCATGGCGGACATTGAGCCGCGCTTCGAACGCTGGCTTGGCAGGGGGGCGCGCCCGATCCTGGCGGTGTACTGGCCGGTGCTGGCGATTGCGACGCACTGGCCCCGTCTCGACCTGCCGGCCGAAGACCTGATCGGGTTCAAGCCGGACAAGATCGTTCATTTCCTCGCGTACGCGGTGCTCACCCTCCTGTGCTTCTACGCCCGTCTGGCGGGGCGCGGCGCTCGATTCACGACGAACCTCGCCGTCGCGGTCACGCTCGTCGCCGTGTACGGATGCGTCGACGAGCTGACGCAGAACTGGACGCAGCGCGTGTTCGACCCGGGCGATCTCGCCGCGAACCTGCTCGCCGTCTGGTGCATGTTTCTCACGCTCGCCATCCTGAACACGCGGGCGGGCAGCGCCTCGGCGGTGGGGATGGCGTGCCGGGTGCTGCTGTTGCTGGCGGCGCCGGTCATCTGCGTCGCGGCGTTCATCCCGCAGGGGGCCGTCGCGTGGCCGCTGCCCCTGGATGCGCACGAGCTGCGGCTGCTCCGCATCAACGCGAACGACCTGCTGCACTTCATCGGCGCCGCGCTGCTGACGATCCTGATCGGCACGGCGCAGCTGTTCGGCCGGCCGCATCGCACGATCAACGCCATCGCGGCGGTGGCGCTCGCGCTGCTGCTGGCGCCGATCATCGAGCTGATCCAGTACGAGTTCCTGCGCGGGGTCGAGCGGCGGGACGTGGTCGCCCACGTCGCGGGCGTGATCGCCGTCGCGCTGACCTGGCTCGTGATCTCGCCCTTGATGCGACGGGCGCCGCAGGTCGCGGCGCTCGATGCGGCGCGCGATCGCGCGCCGGACGGGACCGCGCCGTCGTCCTTCGTGGGGCACGCCGTGACCGCGAGCGTGCTGACGTTCGCATCGCGCATCCTCGGTCTCGCGCGCGACGCGGTCATCGCCGCGATGTTCGGCATGAACGCGATCACCGACGCATTTTCCGTCGGGTTCCTCGTCCCGAACCTGTTTCGCAGGTTGTTCGGCGAGGGCGCCCTGACCGCCGCGCTCGTGCCGGTCTACACCCGGACGCTCGGCGAGGATCGCGCCGCGGCGCGGCGCCTGATCTCGGTCTGCGTCGCGCTGCTCGTGATCGTGCTCGCCGTCCTCACGATCCTCGGCGAGCTGGTGCTGGCGCTGATGCTGTTCCTGGGCGCCTGGTCGGAGCAGATCGAGCTCGCCGGCCGGCTCACGATGATCATGCTTCCGTACATGCCGATGATCTGCCTCGTCGCGATCCTCGGCGCGGTCCTGCAGGTGCACGGTCGATTCGCCGCACCGTCGGCGGCGCCGATGATCCTGAACGTGGTGCTGATCGCGGGGACGATCTACGCCGCGAAGGGCGCCCGGGTCGAGGGCAGCCTCAAGCAGGCGATCGCCGTCGTCGCGTGCTTCGTGCTGGTGGCGGGCGCCATCCAGCTCGTCTGGATGATCGTCGCCGTCGCGCGCCATGAGCGCTTCACGTTCGATTTCTCGGGGACGCGGGACGTGCTCCGCGACGTGATCCGAACGCTGTGGCCGATGATGATCGGCCTCGCGGTGTTCCAGATCAACACGCTGCTGGACAGCGTCATCGCGCTAATGTTCTCGGCGCGGGAGGAGGGGCAGACGATGAGCCTGCTGGGGCAGGAGATCGCGTACCCCATGCAGTTCGGCGCGATCACCGCGCTGCAGTTCGCGCAGCGCCTTTACCAGTTTCCTCTCGGTGTCTTCGGCGTGGCGCTGGCGACGGCCATCTATCCCGCACTGGTGCGGGCGATCGGGGACGCATCGGGCGCACGATCGGATCACGATGCGTTTCGCACGGTCCTGCGGCAGGGGTTGCGCCTGTCGGCTTTCGTGGGGGGCCCCGCCGCCGTCGGGCTCATCCTCGTGCGCCTGCCGCTGGTCCGCGTCATCTTCGAGCGCGGCCAGTTCGACCTGGAAGCGGCGCACACGGTCGCCTCCATTCTCGCCGGGTACGCGTCGGCCGTGTGGGCGTACATGATGCTGCACGTGATGACCCGCGGCTACTACGCGATGGACGATGCGCGCACGCCGCTGCGCATCGGTGTGGGGATGGTCGCGCTCAACGTCCTGCTGAACCTGATCCTCATCTGGCCGCTCGGCCCCGCCGGGCTCGCCTGGGCGACGGCGCTCAGCGCGGCGCTGCAGATCGTGATCCTCACGCGGCGGATGCGCCGGCGCGTCGGCCCGGTCGTCGACCGCGGGGTCCGCGGCGGATGGGCCGTCACGCTGCTGCTGACGGGCCTGATGACCGCGGTCCTCGCGCCCATCGTCGTCTTCGTCGACGTCGCGGCGCTCGACAAGGCAACCGTCACCAGCCTGCTCGTCGGCATGGTCGCGGTCGGCATGGGCACGGTCGCGGGCGGCGCATGGCTGCTCGACGTGGACGAACTGCGGTGGCTGCTGCGACGCCGGGTGTGAGACGGAAGGTTGGGAAGTCGGTAGGTCGGAGAGTCGAAAGTCGAAAGTCGAAAGTCGAAGGTCGAAAGTCGAAGGTCGAAGGTCGAAGGTCGGACAGTCGGCGCGCGTTTCGCAGGACCGTGGGGGAAGCGTCAAGGTTCACACCGGCTGCGCCAGCGATCGGGTCGACGTCGGGCCGCCTGGGGCCCGGATCTTCGGATTCGTTTACGGCGGGGGGTGGTCGGCCGCGTGCACGAATGCGCCGATGCGCTGCCACATGTCCCGCAGGTTGCCCGCGCCGGGAAAGTCGTTGTGTCCGCATTCGTATTCGATCCAGGTCGCGTCCGTCGCGATCTCGCGAAGCCGGCGCCCTTGCGACACCGGCACGATCTCGTCGCGCGTGCCGTGCATGAGCAGGACCGGCATGTCGAGCGTCGGCAGGATCCGGTCGCTGTCGAAGGGGTTGTGCACCAGCCAGCCCGGCGCGGCGAACTTGTGCGCCATCGCCCTGACGCTGGTGAACGCCGATTGCCCGATCAGCGCCGACGGCCGGCGGTGCGCGGCCAGGTCGATGGCAATCGCGGCGCCGATCGAGCGGCCGTGGAAGATGACGCGCGACGGATCGACGTCGGCCAACTGCTCGAGCCGGTCATGAAAGTGGATCGCGTCCTCGCGGATGCCCTCCTGCGACGGCACCGAGGCCGAGCGGCCGTAGCCGCGGTACTCGACGGCGAGCACGGCGTAGCCGAGACCGTGATAGCCGCCCACGATGTCCTCGGCGAAGTCGATCAGCTCGGCGTTGCCGTGGAAGAACATCACCACCGGCCAGCCGCCGGCCGGCGCGTCGCCGCGCGGCCGAAGCAGCCACGCCTCGACGGCGCCGCCCTCGATCTCGCGCCGAAGCACCTCGACGCGTTCGAAAGCGACCGGCCCGCTCGGCACCGGCAGGACGTGCCGCGGGAACATCAGCCGGTCCTGCACGAGGTACAGCAGCACCAGCCAGCCCGCGTAGCCTCCGACAAGGATCAGCAGCGTCGTCGCCAGCACGCGTCTCGTCCGGCCCGCCATCGGGTTGCCCTTCGTAACGCGGGCTTCGCCCGCAAGTCGGAAAGTCGGAAAGTCGGAAGGTCGAAAGTCGAAAGAACCTGGC
Organism: Phycisphaeraceae bacterium; assembly: GCA_002686995.1. Lineage (GTDB taxonomy): Bacteria > Planctomycetota > Phycisphaerae > Phycisphaerales > Phycisphaeraceae > NYZC01. Next base: position 12,302 of record NYZC01000131.1, read on the forward strand.
TCCGGGCAGCGCGGTGGGGCATCGACAGTTCCGCTTTCGACCTTCCGACCTTGGACCTTCGACTTCTCGCCACCGAGACGAGAAGTTGACCCCGAAAGAGTCTAACCACAAATCCCCGCTGATTTTACACGGTTTTTCGTGTTGAGCGCCGCACGCGCCGCCTCCCGCCTCGCTTGGCGCGCCGTTCAATCGCTAAACTTTATGTTGCGATGAACTACGTCCAGACCACCGCCGATCAGCAGCGCGAAATGCTTGCGGCGATCGGTGCGGCGGACGTGGACGAGCTTTACGGTAGCCTGCCGCAGGCGTACCGGCTCGAGAACGGGCTCGCGGTGCCGCCGCCGCGCAGCGAGATGGAGGTCGTGTCGGAGCTTGCCCGCCTCGGCGCGGCCAACCGTCCCGCGGCGTCGCGCGTCTGCTTTCTCGGGGGCGGCGCCTACGACCACTTCATTCCCGCGAGCGTCGATGCGCTGGCCGGTCAGAGCCAGTTCGTCACCGCATACACGCCGTACCAGGCCGAGGCGTCGCAGGGGGCGCTGCAGGCGTTCTTCGAGTTCCAGACCCAGATCTGCCGGCTGACCGGCATGGACGTCGCGAACGCGTCGCTCTACGAAGGTGCATCGGCGACGGCCGAGGCGGCGCTGCAGGCGCTGAACGTGACGGGGAAACGGCGCCTGCTCGTCGCATCGACGCTGCACCCTCACTACCGGCAGGTGCTGCGTGCCTACCTGCACGATCTGCCGGCGGAGATGGTCGAGCTTGAAGCCGACGGCGGCCGTCTCGATCCCGCGACGGTGCGCGACGCGACCGACTTCGACACCGCGGCCCTCATCGTGGCGTCCCCGAACGTCTACGGGCTCGTGGAGGACCTGCCCGCGCAGTTCGAAGCGCTGCGCCAGGACGCGGACGGCACGCCCGGTCTCGGCGTCGCGGTGTTCAACCCGATCGCGTGCGCCCTGTTCCGGTCGCCCGGCGCGTGCGGCGCCGACGTTGCGGTGGGCGAAGGGCAGCCGCTGGGCATCCCCCTCCAGTACGGCGGTCCGTACCTGGGCATTTTCGCCGCGCGGAAGAAGCTTCTGCGCAAGATGCCCGGGCGCCTGGTCGGTCAGACGGTCGACGCATCCGGACGGCGCGGCTTCTGTCTCACGCTTCAGACGCGCGAGCAGCACATCCGCGGCGCGAAGGCCACCAGCAACGTGTGCACCAACCAGGGGCTGCTCGCGCTGCGCGCGACGATCTATCTCAGTGCGATGGGCGGGCAGGGACTGCGCCAGGTCGCGCTGCACTGCTACCACAAGGCGCACGAGGCGGCCCGGCGCATCGCGGTGCTGGACGGCTACGCGCTGGCGCACGACGGCCCGTACTTCCATGAGTTCGTGGTCGACTGCCCCGTGCCGGCGTCGCGCATCATCGACGCGGGGCGCGATCGAGGCATCGCGCCCGGCCTCGACTGCGCGCGGCTCGGCATCGGGCGCGACGACCAGCTGCTCGTCGCGGTGACGGAGAAGCGCACGGCAGGCGACATCGACGCGCTGGTCGACCTGCTCCGGGAGGCGGCACCATGATGAGCGAGACGCAGGTTCTGCCCGGCGCGACGGAAGGCGCGATGCCGCTCATCTTCGAGCGCGGCGATGCGCGGACCGTCGTCGCGACCGGACTGCCGACGCTCGACGTGCCCGAGGCGCCGTTGCCGGAAGGGCTGGTCGCCGAGGCGCCGCCGGCGCTGCCGGGCGTCGGGCCGCTCGACCTGGTTCGCCACTACACGCACCTCGCGACGCGCAACTTCTCCGTGGCCGGCAACTTCTACCCGCTGGGGTCGTGCACGATGAAGTTCAACCCGCCGCTCAACGAGGCGGCGGCGGCCGACCCGAGGTTCACGAACCTGCACCCGCTCCAGGACGATCGGGACGTGCAGGGCGCGCTCGAGCTTCTCCACGAGCTGCGCCAGTGGCTGGCCGAAATCGCGGGGCTGGACGAGGTGTCGCTGCAGCCGTGCGCCGGCGCTCACGGCGAGTTCACCGCGCTCAAGGTCATTCGCGCTTACTTCAACGATCCGGAAGGCGGCAACCAGCCGCAGCGCCGGATCGTGCTGGCTCCGGACACGGCTCACGGCACCAACCCGGCGAGCTGCACGATGTGCGGGGCCAATGTCGTGACGGTGCCCAGCCGCGACGGCCTGCTCGACCTCGAGGCGCTGCGCGAGATGGTCAGCGACGAGACCGCGGCGCTGATGATCACCAACCCGAACACGTCGGGCCTGTTCGACGGTCAGATCGGGAAAATCTCCGAGATCCTGCACGACGCGGGCGCGCTGTGCTATCTCGACGGCGCGAACATGAACGCGATCGTCGGCGTGAGCCGCCCGGGCGACTTCGGCGTTGATGTGATGCACTTCAACACGCACAAGACGTTCTCGACGCCGCACGGCTGCGGCGGCCCGGGCGCCGGGCCCATCGCGGTGCGCGATTTCCTGGCGCCTTACCTGCCCGTGCCGCAGGTGCGATGCCGCGACGACGGCGAGGGCGCGGCGTACTATCTCGACGACGACCGGCCGCGCTCGATCGGGCGCGTCCGCGGGCACTTCGGTCAGTTCGGCGTGCTGCTGCGCTGCTGGGCGTACATCGCGGCGTGCGGTAGCGGTGGGCTGCGCGAAGTCGCGCGGCATGCCGTGCTCAATGCGAACTACGTCGCCGCGCGGTTGCGCGACCGCTACGAGACCCCTTACTTCGATCCGGAGGCGAACCGCTACTGCGCTCACGAGTTCATCACGGTGCCGCGGAAGCTGCTCGACAGCGGCGTCACGCTGATCGACCTCGCCAAGCGCCTGATCGACCACGGGATCCATCCGCCGACGATGCACTGGCCGGTGCACGACTGCCTCATGATCGAACCGACCGAGACCGAGAGCCGCGCCACGCTCGACCGGTTCGTCGACGCGATGCTCGCCATCGCCGACGAGTGCGAAGCCGACGCCGAGCGCGTCCGCACGGCGCCCCACCGCGCGCCGGTGTCGCGGCTCGATGAAGTCGCGGCGGCGCGGAACCCGGTGCTGGTCTACGAGGGTGGGTAGGCGCGTCGGCGAACCGCGCGGCGTGAGCCCGCGGGTCAGCGGCCGATGGATGGCGGAACGCCATGGGCCTGAAGGTGTAATGTTCGCGGTCCACCCGCAGGCTGACGCCTGCGGTTCGCCGTGTCCCTCTCGGAAGTCTGGCGACTTCCGCTACTTCTCCCGCTCCACCGCCAGCGACACCAGGCCCTTGCGCATCATCATTCGGATGAACGTCGCGACCGCGAGGCCGGCTTCGTGCGTGTCGACGTGGTGCTTGCCCGCGAAGCGGCGCGCGATCTGCTTGACGCTCGTGCGGCCGTCGCACATGTCGAAGACCTCGGCGCCCACGGCGTCGAGATCGATCCGGCGCGACGCGCCTTCGGGGATGCGCAGCAGCCACTTCTGGTAGCCGCGGGGACGCATGGGGACGGTCAGGCGAGCGCCGCCGTTTTCGAGCGGCTCGCGCGCGAGCACCTCGACGGCGAACGGTCGCGCCTCGAAGGACTGCTGCCGGGAAATTGCGGGCTTTGGCGGGGTGCGGCGCCTGAACATATGGGACGAAAATAGCGGATTCAGGCGGGGGCGCGGGTCGGGGGGGTGCGGGGGTCAGGGGGGGGCCGCGGCTGCGTCGCCGCCTTCCGCCCAGTTCGATTGCTCGATCAGCCTTCGCATGGCCGGCGCGACGTCGGTCTTTCGCTTCGCCATCTCGATCCACACGAGGCGATGGGAGCGCTGGTCATGAATGAGCCAGTGCACCTGCTCCCTCGGCGTGCGCCAGGACAGCAGGCGTCGTCGCCGTTTCAGCTTCGCGCGGCACGAAAGGCCGGCGCCGCGCCGGGTCTGGAGGGCGTCGAAGTCGCCGGGCGGTGCGTAGTGGCTCTTGTGTGCCGCGATGAGCTGCTCCATCCACTTTTCGAGCGGCTGGCGCCGCAGGGCGAGATCCGCCGGGTAGATCTCGCGCACGACGAGGTGGCCGCGCTGCAGCGCGAGCCGCACGTGCATGTCGCCCATGTTCAGCACGGAGCTTTCGTAAGTCGCGCCCGCGGGGCCGATGAAGCTCAGGTCGAACATCGCCCAGCGCTGCGGCCGGTCGGGATCCTGGTCCGCGAGGCCGGCGAACGCACCGCGCCGCACGGACTGGTCCTGGAGTGTGGTGCCGTGGCCGTAGACGAGATGCACGAGGCGACGCGACGACGCGGCGAAGCCCAGGCAGCGCGTGTGTTCCGCGTCGGGGTCGCAGACGCACCACATCGGCGCGATGTCTTCGTTTTCCACCGATCGCAGGTGCGGCTCGAGGCGGCGCGCCGCGCGGCGCCCGAGACCGCGAAAGATCTGGCGGCGCACCAGGCGCCCGGTGTTGATCTTCCGTCGCTTCACCTCGGCCCACTGGATCGTGAGGCGCGGCTCGCCGTCGCAGGCCAGTCCCAGCTGCCCGCGCCGGGCGTCGCCTTTCACCTGGTACGGCCCGAAGTCGCGCGGCACCTTCAGCCACAGGCCGCACCACGCGACGTCGCGCCAGCCGCCGGGTGGCGTTGCCGCGGCGGGGCCGCCGAGGGCCAGGGGCGGCATGTCGCTCGATTCCACGTTCGTTCGCGCCCGTCGGCTTTCTGCCTTCTAACCATTAACCGCTAACTTCTGTCTTCCTCCCCGATCCGTCCAACCCGGATGTCCAGTTCGCTGCGCAGCTCGATCCGGTCCGCGCGACCGTCGCGAATGGTGACGACGCGGTCCGAGACGTAGAGCATCTTGTGATCGTGCGTCGCGGAGATGATCGTGACGCCGTGGCGTCGGCTCATCTCGCTCAGGTTCTCGATGATCTGCTCGCCGGTGTGCGTGTCGAGGTTCCCGGTCGGCTCGTCGGCCAGGATGATGCTGGGGTCGTTCGCGAAGGAGCGGGCGATCGCGACGCGCTGCTGCTGGCCGCCGGAAAGCTCGTCGGGCCGGTGATGCAGCCGTTGCTCCAGGCCGACCGACGCCAGAAGCTCGGCGGCGCGGTCCTGGGCCTGCTTCATCTCGCGCCCCCCCAGCAGCAGCGGCAGGGCGACGTTCTGCAGTGCCGTCATCACCGGAATCAGGTTGTAGGTCTGGAAGATGTAGCCGATGCAGCGGTTGCGGAGCCGGGCCTGCTGCGGACGGGTCAGGTCGGCGATCCGGATGCCGTGCACGGTCACGCCGCCGCGCGTCGGCTGGTCGAGGCCGCCGATCATGTTGAACAGCGTGCTCTTGCCTGAGCCCGACGGCCCCATGATCGAGACGTACTCGCCCGCGTAGATATCGAGGTTGATCCCGCGCAGGGCGTGCACGGTCTCGTCGTGCACGCGGTAGGTTCGCTCGACGTCGGAGAGCCGCACGATGACCTGGCGCCCGGCCGCGTACGCCTGGTGCGCGGCCCGGTCGCGTACGGCGGCCTCGGATTGCGGAGCATCGATGCTGGACATGGCCCGGTCATCATATAATGAAGCGATGAGGCTGATTCCGCTTGCGGTGTTTCTGATCGCGCTGGGCCTGGGTGGCGCGGCGGCCGAGCCGACCGAACCCTCCGAAGCGTCAGCTCCCTCCGAGCTGACGGCCGCGGCGCCGGCGCCCGACACGCCGCCGGAAGGCGACGGTGACGCAGCCGCCGCAGGCGCCGATGCCGAAGTCGATGCCGATGCAGCCGAGGAGGGCGCCACCCGGCCGGTGGTCGCGATCCTGCGCGTAGAGGGCATGATCTACGACTTCGTCCTGGAGAGCCTGCAGCGCCGGCTCGAGCGCGCGCTCGAACAGGGGGCGACGACGATCGTCATCGAGCTGGACACACCGGGCGGCATGGTGACCAGCGCCCTGGACATCTGCCGGTTCCTCAAGTCACTGCGCTCCCAGTCTATCCGGACCGTTGCCTGGATCAACGACGAGGCGTATTCGGCCGGCATCATGATTGCGTCGTCCTGCGATTACATCGTGATGACGCCCGCGTCGGCGACCGGCGACTGCGCGCCGATTCAGATGGGGCAGAATCTTGCGCCGACGGAGCGGGCGAAGGCCCTCTCGCCGATCCTCGAGGAGTTCCGCGACTCGGCGACGCGCGGCGGCTACGAGTACGTCATGTTCCAGGCCATGTGCGCGCTGGGCGTCGAGGTCTACCACATCGAGCACAGGGAGACGGGCGAGCGGATGATGGTCAACCAGGCCGACTACCAGGTCATGGTCAACGGCAAGAGCGTCGACGAAGCGAACGCGATGACCGAGCCGAAGCAGGCCGAGCCGACGACGCTCAAAATCGACGAGTCGACGGTGACCGTCACGCCGACCGCGACCTACGAGAAGGTCTCGGTCGACCGGGCCCGCGAGGAAGACCGCAGCGCGTGGAAGCTGATCAAGCGGATTCACGACGGCACGACGCTGCTCACCGTCAACCAGACGCGCGCCGCGGAGATCGGCCTTTCGAAGGCGACGATCGCCGATGTCGACGCGCTGTCGGCGCATCTCGGCGCCCAGTCCGTGACCTACGTCGAGCAGAACTGGTCCGAGGCGCTCGTGGCGTGGCTCGTCCACCCGATGGTGCGCATGGTCCTGATCGGCGCGGTTCTGCTCGGCGCCTACATGGAGTTCCAGAGCCCCGGGCTCGGTCTGCCCGGCGCCGTCGCGGGCGTCGCGCTGGTCATTCTGCTCGGAGCGCCGTTCCTCGTGGGGCTCGCCGAGGTCTGGCACGTCGTGGTCTTCTTCATCGGGTTCCTGCTGCTGCTCGTCGAAGTGTTCGTGACGCCCGGATTCGCGGTGATGGGCATCACCGGCCTGATCATGATGTTTGCCGGGCTGGTGCTGATGATCGTGCCGAGCACGGACAACGGCATCATGCCCCTGCCGGCGCCGGGCACGTTCGGGCTGCTGAGCCAGTCGGCGATCTGGACGCTCGGCGGGTTCGTCCTCAGCGCGTTCGGATTCATCGTGCTGATCAGTTATGCCGGCAGCCTGCCGGGCCTGCGGCGGCTCGTGCACGACACGCAGCAGCAGCTGGGCGGCGTGGAGACGGCGCCCTCCGTCAGCGGCGGGGATTCGATCGGCCACGGCTACATCCGGGTCGGCGCCCTGGGCACGGTCGTCGCGGATCTGCGGCCCACCGGCCGCGCCGATTTCAGCGGGCATCTCGTCGACGTCGTCTGCGACGGGCAGTGGATCTCGGTGGGAGCGAAGGTGCGGGTGATGGAGGTGCAGGGGAATCGGGTTTTGGTGGAGACCGCGTAGTTGCGGGAAATCGATTGTTGATTATCGGTTGTTGGTTGTCTGTTATTTCGGAGTGCTCCGAAATAACAGACAACCAACAATCAATAATCAATAATCGATTTCCCTCCCCCCGCCCCCCCCTTCCACTCTGTAGTCCAGCAGGACGTCGTCTCCGATACGCCGCATCGAATTGAGTACCAGGCGGTCGGCGTGCTCGATTCTTGTGCGCGCGAGGCCCGAGGCCGCGGGCAGCGCGCCGGTCGCGGCGAGCACCTTCGGCGCGACGTACGCCTGGACCTGGTCGACGAGATTCTGCGCGAACAGCGCGCCCGCGAGCCGACTGCCGCCCTCGACGAGCACGCGCGTCGCCGATCGGACCGCCGATAGGTGCTCCATGAGCGGCCGCAGGTCCATCGCGCCGTCGGATGAAAACGGGGTCTGACCCCGTTTCGGCAGGCCGACGATCTCGACGCCGCGTTCGGCCAGGGCGCGGACCCGGGGGTCGTCGTCGTCGAGCAGCTCGGCGCGGACCGCGACGGTCACGGGGTGCGCCGCGTCGAGCGTCGTGAGCAGGCGGCACTCGGCGGGAAGACGGGCATTGGGATCGACGACGACGCGCCGCGCGATCCGATGCACCGGCACGTCGCGCGCCGTCAGCAGGGGGTCGTCGCCGAGCACCGTCCCGATGCCGACCATGATCGCGTCGACCTGCGCCCGCAAGCGGTGAACCCGACGCCGGCTCGCCGCGCCGCTGATCCAGCGGCTGTCACCGTCCGCCGTCGCGATCGCGCCGTCGAGCGTCTGCGCCCACTTGAGAATGACCCAGGGCAGACCGGTGCGGACGCGCTTGAGATAGGCCTCGACCAGCTCGGTCGCCTCATCGGCGCAGGTCCCGAGGTCGACGTCGATCCCCGCGGCCCGCAGCCGCTCCAGGCCCCGGCCCGCGACCTGCGGATTCGGATCCTCGATGGCCGCGTGGACGGTCCCGACGCCTGCCTCGACGAGGGCGTCGGCGCACGGCGGGGTCTTTCCGTGGTGGGCGCAGGGCTCGAGCGTGACGTACACGTCGGCGCCGGCCGGCTCCGTCCCCCGCTTGCGGCAGTCCCGCAGTGCCTCGATCTCGGCGTGGGGGCCCCCGAATCGGCGATGGTGGCCTTCGCCGATGACCTGCCCGGCGCGGGCGATGACGCAGCCGACCACCGGGTTGGGCTCGACGCGACCCCGCCCGCGCCGGGCCAGTCGGATCGCCCGGCCCATCAGGGCGCGATCGTCAGACGGGTTGGGATCAGTCGTTGCCACGGTCAGGGCCATTTTGTCGGAACCGAGGCTCGCCCGCACGCCCGAACCCCGAGTCCGGCCCCCGGAATCCGTCCTCCCGGAGCCCTTGACAGCCGCCCGGCGGTCCCGGACACTCGGCGACTGCAAACGGCATGGAACAGCTGCTTTCCATCTCGATCTTCCTGGCGTTCGGCCTCGGGTTCGTCCTGGTCAACCTGCTGGTCGGCAAGCTCGTCCGGCCCGTGATGCCCAACGAGGACAAGCAGGCGATCTACGAGTGCGGCGAGCCCACGATCGGCGACAGCTGGGTCCAGTTCGACCTGCGGTTCTACATCGTGGCACTGTTCTATCTCATCTTCGACGTCGAGGTCGCGCTGATCTATCCGTGGGCCGTCGTCTACCGCCAGTATCCCATCGAGGCCCTCGTGCTCGGCACCCCGTTCCTGGCCATCGTCGTCATCGGGTACGTCTACGAGTGGTACTCCGGCAGCCTCGAATGGGTCCGGTCCAGTGTGAACACGACCTTCCAGCGTTCGCGATCGGGCGTCGACCTGTCGGCCCTGGCCCGACGCGATCCGCAAGTGCTCGAGGAACAGCAGACGCCGTGAGCGAGGCCTTCAAGAGTGTGATGCTTTTCGGGGCGCCGGGCGTGGGCAAGGGAACGCAGGGGAAGATCCTCGGCGCCATCCCCGGGTTCTATCACACCGCGTGCGGAGACCTGTTCCGGTCGATCGACCGCGAGAGCGAGCTGGGCAGGGTGTTCGCCCAGTACAGCTCGCGCGGCGAGCTGGTGCCAGACGACGTGACCGTCAGGATGTGGCGCAGCGCGATCGGCGACCGCGTCCGCGACGGGTTCTACACGCCCGACCGGGACCTGCTGATTCTCGACGGCATCCCCCGTACGGTCGAGCAGGCGGGGATCATGGACGGGCTGATCGAGGTGCTCGCGATCGTCCATCTCGTCTGCCCGAATCCCGAGCCGATGTTCGAGCGCATGCGGCTGCGGGCGCTCAAGGAGAACCGGGCCGACGACGCGGATCCCGACGTGATTCGCAACCGCTGGTCGGTCTACGAGCGAGAGACGGCGCCCGTGCTGGAGCATTACGATCGGGGGCTGATCCTGGAGATCGACGCGCTGGGCACCCCGGCGCAGGTGCTGCGACGCGTGCTCGAAAAGCTCGAGCCCGTGCACAGCGCGCATTTCGACGTGGATTGAGACGGGCCGGCTCATCCGTGGCCATCCCAGTCACTGACGTGTCGGGCTGAATCAAAAAAAAAACCACTGATCCTCGCTGACCCGCGCTGATCGCAGGGGCATGCCCCATGGCGCATCAGTGAGGAGGCGTGAAGACCAGTGGTCTGTCTGGTGAATCGGGGCCCGGCCGGTCGCCTAGTAGACGACGGCCGTGGCGTCCTCGATGGCTTCGATCACCTGCCGCACGTGGAACGGCTTCTTCAGGTACCCGTCGAACCCGTTGCTGACGAGGGCCTGGGCCTGTCCGTCGGTCAGCTTGCCGCTGATCGCGAGGATCTTGGTCAGCTGCAGGTCGGGGTTGTCGCGAACGAACTTGAGCACGTCCTCGCCGTTGAGATCACCGAGGTGAATGTCAAGCAGCATGACGTGCGGGCGGAACTTCTCGCACTCGATGCCGGCCTCGAAGCCGCGGTGCGCCGTCCTCACCTCGTAGTTGGCCTGCTCGGTCAGGACCTTCTCGAGGACGTCCACGATCTCCGATTCGTCGTCCACGATCAGGACGCGGGTGCGACCGGATTGCAGGCCGTCGAGCGGAATGTCGTGTGCTTTCATGAACCGGATGAGGGCGTTGAGGGGAATGCGCCGGTCCTTGGAACCAGGAATCCGGTACCCGCGAAGCTGGCCCGAATCGAACCACTTGCTCACGGTGCGGGGCGCGACGTTACAGATCTTGGCCACTTCTCCAGTGGTGAGGATATCCTTCTGACGCGGCATTGATATTGACCTTTCTCCAAAACTCCCACCGGAAGTGAGGGCCGTTGCCCTCCGGCATAGACATTGATCGGCATCGTTCGTGCGGCGATTAAGGTCTTGCGCGGATGAATCTGAAAATCATCCGGTAAGGTCCGTGATGGCCAGCGTTTCCGCGTCTCGGCGGGCAGTTGCGCCGGCGGCCCGGTCGGCCTGGCGGCCTCAGCCCCCGGAAACGGGCGGAATCAGGGCCAGTTCGTCCCCGTCTCCAAGGATCTGATCGGCCTGAACGTACTCGGCGTTGACGGCGGTGGCGATGCGGTCGCGCGCCGCCCCGATGGTCCGGTAATCCCGGGCGAGCCGGTCCATGGCGTCGGCGACGGTCGCGCCCGCGTCGAGCTGCAGATCGAGCTCGCGGTGACCGACGTCGTCGGCCAGGAAGGCGAACAGCAGGATGCGGACGTGGATCATCGGCCTGGTAGAACTCCGGTCAGGGACTCCTATCCTACAAATGGCAGGTAGGGCACCATCGTACCGGCCGCCACGGCGCCTTCGGTCACGGGCAGCCGGACCAGCCCCTCGGCGTCGCGGGTGTGCACCAGATCGCCCGAGCCGTGCCAGGCGATCGCCGCGGCGGCGCCGTCCTCGCGGTCGCGGGCGCAGCGGAAGAGCTGGCGCTTCGGGTTCGCGGTCGTCGCTTCAGCCAGCGGCCGGGGCCGCCATGGCAGCGTCGGATCCAGGCCCGACCGCTTGCGCAGAGCCGGCCACAGGAACAGATGCGCGGTCACCAGCGCACTGACGGGGTTTCCGGGCAGGCCGACGACCATTCTCCCGTCCCCCGTCGCCACGAGGATCGGCTTGCCTGGCTGGATCGCGACGCCGTGGACGATCGTCTCCAGGCCAAGCTCGGACCAGGCCCAGGGAAGCAGGTCACGGTGCCCGGCGCTGACGCCGCCGACCGTCACGACCAGGTCGGACCGCTCGAGCGCAGCGCGGGCGGCGGCAAGCGTCGCCGCCTCGTCGTCGGGCACGTGCTCGTGAAGATCCAGGGGATGGCCGAGCGCATCGAACCAGGCCCGGAGCATGGGGCCGTTCGAGTTACGGATCTGATGATCCTCGAGCCGGTCGGACGACGTGCTCGACGGCCGGACCTCGTCGCCGCTGGTCAGCAGCTTGACGTGCGGGCGCGGGGCGACCGCGAGCCGTACGCGACCCATCGTCGCCGCGACGGCGAGGTGCTGCGGGGCGAGCCGCGTGCCTGTCTCCACCACGACCTGTCCGGCGGTGGCGTCGCTGGCGCGCGGGTGCACGTTTCTTCGCGAGCCGGCTTCCGCGACGTCGAAGCGGACCTTCTCGGTGCCCTGGTCCTCCGACGTCACGGCCTGCTCGCGGGGGATGACGGCGTCGGCGCCGCGCGGCACTGGGCACCCGGTGGCGATGCGCATCACCGTCATCGGGCGCGACGACATGTCGGCCTGGGGCGCCCCGGCGGAAAGCGTCCCCGTGACTGCGAACGTTCGATCGGGCGCGACCTCATCGCTGCGCACCGCGAAACCGTCCATGGCGGAGCGATCGAATGGCGGCTGGTCGCGATCCGCCTTGATCGACTCCAGCAGCACGCGGCCGCGCGCGACGTCGAGGTCGACCGTCTCCGGTACGGGGGCCGGTACGCCGGCAAGCACGCGCTCGAGCGCTTCGTCGTAGCCGGGCAGGTCGGGCTTCATCGACGTCCATGGTACGGCCGACCCCGCCAGCGTGGCGCGCGGCCGCCGCGATGGGTTCAACTCATCTTCCGGAACAGCACGACCTGCTTGTGCTCGACCGAGACGTCGAACGAGACGCGCAGTGCGTCGACGTACGGGCTCTTCCCCGCGGGCTCGTCGTTGATGGTTTCGACGACGAGACGGCGCCGCGGCTGAAATCGTCGCGTCAGCAGGTGGCGCAGGACGCCGAGACACGCCTGCAGGTCGTCATCGTCCGGAGGAACCTGAAAGGTCAGGTCACCGCCATGGCGCTTCGACGTCATGACGAGTTCCGCGCCGCGAAACACGACATGGCTCGCGACGACGCGTCGGGGCAGACCCGGGTCGAGGCCCTCGATGCCCAGGCCGCAGGGCGACGCGGGATCGGTCGCGTTCATCCAGTAGACGCATCGTTCCGGGAGGCCGCGCGTCAGGACGCGCAGCGTCGCGTGGGCGACGAACTGCGGGCCGCTGATGCCGTGGAAGAAGCAGCCCGACACGACCTCTCCCGAAAGCTCCATCAGGCGCAGCGTGCGGAAGAGCGATGACCACCGCCACTCGGGGCGCTCGCGCTCGAGCAGTTGTCGGAACACGATTCCATAACGGTCGAGTAGCACGCGCACGCGATCGCGCCGGCGCTGCTCGGTTTCGAGCAGGTCGTCGTCGCGTGCGGGCCAGTCGATGCGGTGCCAGTTGCCGGCGAACGGCACCGATGAGCGCCAGCGGGCGAAGTGGCCGCGCCCGGGTCGCCGTCGCCCGAGCGTCGGCGCCGCGTCGGCGGCGCGGGTCGTCGGCACCTTGAAGTCGCTCTCGATCCCGCGGCGCAGCGCCACGAACGTGTCGTTGGTGATCCTGCCGCGCCACACCGCGCTCCATAACTGCTCGGCGAGGTCCGACGCCGGCGCGCCGGACTGGGCAAGCAGCGCGGCGAAGTCGTAACGGGCATGCGCGGCCGGCAGGGGATCCGGAGGCGACCCGGCGTCCTCGTCTTCACTCCCTTGACCGCCTTCGCCGGCTTCACCGGCCTTGCCCGGTTCGATCAGGTCGAGATCGGTTTCGAAGCAGAAGCAGACGCGCCGTCGTTCATCGCCCACCCAGAGCAGCCCGGACGCCTGCATCAGGCTGTCGAGCCACGCCGGATCGTACGAGGCGACGCGCGCCGGCAGGATCTCCGCCTCCCAGGACGCGGCGGGCATCGGCAGCGCGTTGAGCTGCTCGACGCACCGGGAAAGGCCTTCGGCGTCCTCGCGCGGTGCCGTCATCCCCTGCTGAACCGCGAGAAAGAGCGTCAGCCATGGCGCCTCGAGCGTGTCGAACGCGGGCGCGGCCTCGGCGCGAGCCAGGCGCAGCAGCGCTTCGAAGTTCTCGGCGTCGCAGTACTCCTCTTCGCCCTCGCCCTCGACGAGCCTGCCGCGCACCAGCGTGCCGGACTCGCACAGCGTGTCGAGCGCGCGAACCAGTCGGTCGTCCTCGACCCCCAGCGTCGCGCGGATCGAATCGAACGCGATCGGCCCGTAGAAGCCGAGCCATTGGCCGAGTAATTCGACGAACGTCGCCTCGCGGTCGGTTTCGCGGTCGTGCGCGGGGACGGGCGCCGTCGCGGCCGGCGGTATCGGCTCGATGCGCGCGGCGTCCGGATCGAAGAACACTTCGGCGATCCGTCCGGCCAGCTCGCGCGCCGCGACCAGCGGCGCGCCGTCCGGCCGGACAATGCGGACCAGGCGGTCCGCCGCCGCGCGCAGGATGTCGTCGATGTCGGTGCCGTCGCGCGCCATCGTCTCGAGTAGCACCTGCCACTGCGACTGCGGAATCAGAAGCCGCTCGCGGACCCAGTCCACCAGGTCGCGCGGGGCGGCGGGCGGGTACCCGTCCGCGAGTCGCTGCCGCTTTCGCTCGAACCGCTCGACGACGCCTGGCGCGACCGTCGGGCGCAGATCCTGGTCGAGGACGAGATCGCGCACGAGGTCACGGCGCAGGCGCGAGCCGTGGTCGCCGCGCGGCGTGTCGTCCATGTACATGTACTGGTTGATCTGGCTCCAGGCGACGCCGCGCGCCAGGGGACTCGGTCCCTTCGAGGACGTCGCGGTCCAGGTGATCGCGCCCGACTCGACCTCGCCGAGCACCTGCCGCAGGCCTTCCATGTCGAACTCGTCGCGCAGGCAGCAGCGCCAGGCTTCGAGCAGCATGGGGAAGTCCTCGTAGCGGCTGACGGCGTCGAGCAGCTTCTGCGAGCGCAGTCGGCTCACCCACAGCGGCATGCGCCGGCCCGGCCGGTCGCGCGTGAGCAGCAGGGCGCGACCCGCACACTCGCGGAACCGCGCGCCGAAGAATCCGGAACCCTCGAGGCGCGCCTCGAGCAGCGACTGGAGGTCGGCGCTGCGCACGAGGGCGATCAGCTCGTGCGGCTCGACGGGCTCGACCATCTGGATGGCGACGCAGTCATCGGCGGGATAGATCTCCGCGCGGTCGCCGAACCGCCGCTCCCAGGCCGCGTCGAGCGCCATCGCATACGGCCGGTTGAGTCGACCGCCCCAGAGGGTGTGCAGCACGATCTGGCTTCCGGGCGCGCCGCCGGGACCGGACTCGATCGACTCGACGACGAGGTGATGGCGGTGCGGCAGGTCGCACCCGGTGTGACGCTTCTGGCTCTCGAGAAGCTCGATCAGCGCGTCGGCGGCGGGATTGTCGAGGCGGTGCCGCGCTGTGAGGTGGCGCGCGTATTCCGGATCGTCGATCCGCTCGTTCGCCTCCTCGAGAAATGCGCCGATGCGCTGCGAGAAATGGAAGTCGCGCGACGCCCCCTCGGCCTTCCAGAACGGCGCAGCGGTGGAGCGCGCGGGTCCGGGTCGGACGAGCACGTCGTTGTGGGTGATGCGCTCGATCTTCCAGTTCTGCGTGCCGAGCGCGAACGTCTGGCCTGCGGAAGCCTCCCAGACGAACTCCTCGTCGAGGTCGCCGAGCCGGGCGTGCGTCTCGTGATGGCGAAGCTGGAACGCCCCCCGGTCGGGGATGACGCCGCCGCTCATGTACAGCGCGTGGCGCGCCGACTTGCGGGCGGCCGCGGTCCCGTCGAGGCCGTCGATCGAGATGCGCGGCGTGAGGGCGCGGATCCGGTGATCGGCATAGCGGCCGGCGAGCATGTGGGCGACGAGGTCGAACTGGTCGCGGCTGAGCTGCCGGTAGGCGTGGCAGGCGCGCACCCGTGCGTAGATCTCGTCGAGCGGAAGCGTCTCGACCGACGTGATCGAGATGATCACCTGCGCCAGGACGTCGAGCGGGCACTCGACCGGCCGCACCGCCTCGATGTCGTGATCGACGATGCCGGCCGCGAGCACCGCGGCGGCGATCAGGTCGTGGGCGTGGGTCGGCACGATCGTGCCGCGGCTGACCTCGCCGACCTGGTGGCCGGCGCGGCCGACGCGTTGCACCGCCGACGAGACCGAGGGCGGCGACTGGATCATGACGACCTCGTCGAGGGCGCCGATGTCGATGCCCATTTCGAGCGAGCTCGTGGAGACGATGGCCTGCAGCACCCCGTGCTTGAGGCGGCGCTCGACCTCGCTGCGCACCTCGCGCGACAGCGAGCCATGATGCGCGTAGGCGAGCAGCTCCGGCTCGCCGTCGTTGATCAGCAGGGCGATCCGCTCGCAGAGGCGGCGGCTGTTGGTGAAGACGAGCGTCGAGCGGCGGCGCCCGATGATCGCGCGAAGCTCGTCGACGATCGGCGCCCAGACCGACGGGGCGGCGCCGTCGCGGGACTGGGGCGCGATGTAGCGCACGGTCACGTCGTAGGTCTTCTTCTCGTCGGAGGTGACGATGTCGACGGACCGCGGCGCGAGGCGCGGCTCCGGGGTGGCGGGCGCGTCAGGGTCGCGCTCGAATCCGCCGACGAACCGGGCGACGATTTCGAGCGGTCGGACCGTGGCCGACAGGGCGATCCGCTGGAACTCGCCGGACAGGATCGACAGCCGTTCGACGGCCGTCATCAGGTGCGTGCCGCGCCGGTTGTCGATGACCGCGTGGATTTCGTCGAGGATGACGGTCCGGACCTGGGTCAGGATCGACTGCCCGCCCGCGGAGCCGAGCATGAGGTTCAGGCTCTCGGGCGTGGTGATCAGGATCTGCGGTGGGTGGCGCAGCATCCGACGGCGATCGGACTGGGGCGTGTCGCCGCTGCGCGTCAGGACGCGGATGTCGGGGAAGGGCGTCGCGGCGCGCTCGAAGCAATCCCGCAGGCGGCCGAGGGGCAGGATCAGGTTGCGCTGGATGTCGTTGTTCAGCGCCTTCAGCGGCGAGACGTAGAGGACCGAGGTCGCATCGTCGGGCCAGCCGCCCGTGGCCAGCCGGTCGAGCGCCCAGAGAAATGCGGTGAGCGTCTTGCCGCTTCCGGTCGGCGCCGTGACCAGAACGTGCCTGCCGTCGGCGACGGCGCGCCAGGCCTGCGACTGCACATCGGTCGGAGTGCCGACGTCGCGCGTGAACCAGTCGGCGACGAGCGGATGGAAAAGCTCGAGCCCGTCGTCTGCCGTCTCGCGTTTGGGGGCGCGGGCCATGGTGGTATCACTGTAGCGGGGTGCAATCCCGGCGAACCGCGCGGCGTGAGCCCGCGGGTCGATGGGCAGATCGTGCGTGGTGCGCCCTGGGCCAGACGGAATCCGTGCGGTCCACCCCCGACGAACGTCGGGGTTCGCCGCCGTCACACGCGTTCGCTCACCGGTCGTAATCAAAATCCCCCGGCGACCACGGGTGCCGGTAGATCTGTCGTCCGGCGGCGTCGACCTCGCGCTTCAGCCCCGGCGCGATACTGCGCGGGAAGGGGAGCGCCCGGGCGTTCGCGATGCGGTCGATCAGGTCGGCCGAAGTGTCGATCGTTCGGGCAAGCACGGCCGCCGAAACGTGGTCGGTGTTGTCGTGCACGCTGTGAAGCTGCCAGCAGCCGCCGCTGGCCAGGACGGTCCGGCCCAGGCTGATCGAAGGCACGCCGACGATGTTGAAAGGGAAGTGATCCGAGTAGGGATGAATCGCGCGCGTGATGCGGACCGGGTGATTGCGGCGCCCCCAGGTGCGCTCGACCAGGCGTGCGAGCGGCTCGGTGCCGGTGATTCGCACCTGGTCGCATCCTACCGCCGACGAGATGCTGTCCGGATTCACGCAGAGGACGATGCGCCGCTGCTCGCGGCGCGACAGGCCGCGCATGTGCAGGTACGCCCCGATGCTCAGCCGCTCCTCGGTGCCGTAGCTGATGAACCGGATCGTTCGCGGCGGCCGCCGCGCGGAGAAGATGCGCGCCAGCTCGAGCATGTACAGCACGCCGCTTCCGTTGTCGTCGGCGCCGACGTTCTCTTCGACGCAGTCGTGGTGGCCGCTGACCAGGATCACCTCGTCCGGGTGCGTGCGCCCGACGATCTCGCCCATCACGTTCTGGCTCGTCGCGGGAAACGATCGCGCATCGAGCGTCAGGTGCGCCCTGAGCGGCATCTGTTCGACCAGCCCGATCGCGTCGTTGAAGGACAGGCCCGCCATCGGCACGTGCAGGCCGTCCACCCAGTGCGGGGCCGCGCCGGCGGTAAGGGCCCAGTCGAAAGGCGCCCGGGTGTCGACCATGAGCATCGCCTTGAGACCCGATGCGACGATCAGGGCACGCAGCCGGTCGTCGGCGATGGCGAGGCCGCCGACGATCAGGCCGATGCGCCCCTTCAGCGGCTGGGTGAAGTCCACCTCGCGCCCGGTCTCGAGGTAGGCGAGCGGCCCGCGCACGCCGCGCGGCGGCGTCGCCGAGGAGTAGACGCCGGCGCGGACGGTTCGAATCGATCGCGGCCGTGCCCCGCGCCCGCGGCCACCTGGCGCGACGGTCAGGCGGCACCGCGAGCTGGACCAGTTCGGGAATTCGAACGTCTCCTGGTGCACGTGCTCCAGGCGCAGGCGGCGAAGCTGGGCCTCGATGTAATCGGCTGCGCGCTGCTCGCCGCGCGAGCCCGCGGTGCGGTGACCGATGTCGTGGCAGAGGCCCTGCCAGTGCCTGCGGAGTCGTGACGATGATGCACGGA